>CAMLFK010000307.1 GCA_946479255.1 uncultured Oxalobacteraceae bacterium | reverse complement strand
GCCTTGCGAGCATTTTTGACGCAGCATCGCGGGGATTCTCGGAATATTTATGCAACGAACTTTTAACTCAGGACACTAGCGGCGCATGAAGACAGCTGAGCACATCACAGGGCTGCTGCTGGCCGGCGGGCGCGGCAGCCGCATGGGCCATGTCGACAAGGGCCTGCAGCTGCTGCGCGGCGAGCCGATGGCTGCCCACGTGCTGCGCCGCCTGGCGCCCCAGGTCGGCCAGCTGGCGATCAATGCCAACCAGAACCTGGACGCCTATGCGGCCTTCGGCGTGCCGGTCTGGCCCGACGACCTGGAAGGTTTCGAGGGTCCGCTGGCGGGGCTGGAAACCGGACTGCGCCGCTGTTCCACCGAGATGATGGTCACCGCGCCCTGCGATTCGCCCTGCCTGCCGCACGACCTGGTGCAGCGCCTGCACACCGCGCTGGTGTCTGAACAGGCCGACCTGGCGCTGGCCGAAACCATCGAGCCAGACGCCCAAGGCGAAGCGCGCGTGCAGCCGCAGCCGGTGTTCGCGCTGGTCAGGCGCAGCGTGCTGCCCGCCCTGTCGGCCTACCTGGCCGGGGGCGGGCGCCGCATGGACGGCTGGTATGGCGCCATCAAGGTCGCGCGCGTGCACTTCGACGATGCCGGCGCCTTCCGCAACATCAACACCCTGCAAGAACTCCAGCAGTTCGATCACGAGATCCCATGACCCTCTCCCTGCACGACGTCACCAGCTGCCTGTCCGATTACGATCCCGATGCCCTGCCGGTGCGCGACGCCCAGCGCATCATCCGCGAGTTCATCACCCCGGTCGGCGCGGTCGAGCAAGTGGCATTGCGCAGCGCGCTGGACCGGGTGCTGGCGGCGGACGTGATCTCGCCGATCAGCGTGCCGGCGCACGACAACTCGGCCATGGACGGCTATGCCTTCAATGCCGCCGAACTTCGGGCCGATGCCGAATGCGTCCTCGAAGTGGCAGGCACGGTGTACGCAGGGCGGCCGGCCGAGATGGCGCCAGGGCCGGGCCAATGTGTGCGCATCATGACGGGCGGCGTCATGCCGGCCGGCTGCGACAGCGTAATCCCGCAAGAGCTGGCCGCGCACATCAGCGACGCCAGCATCACAATTGCGCCCGGCACGATCCGCGCCGGCGACAACCGCCGCTTCGCCGGCGAAGACCTGATGGCCGGCAGCGCGGCGATGAAGAGCGGCCGGCTGATCCGCCCGGCCGACCTGGGCCTGCTGGCATCGCTCGGCATCGCCGAAGTGCCGGTGCTGCGGCGCCTGCGGGTGGCTTTCTTCTCGACCGGCGACGAACTGCGCTCGATCGGCCAGCCGCTCGACGCCGGCTGCGTCTACGACAGCAACCGCTACACCTTGTACGGCATGCTGACCCGGCTGGGCTGCGAGCTGGTCGACATGGGCGTGGTGCCGGACAATCCGGAAGCGCTGGAAGCGGCATTGCGCAGCGCTTGCGAAAACGCCGACGCGGTGGTCACTTCCGGCGGGGTGTCGGTCGGCGCGGCCGACTACACGCGCGACATCATGGCGCGCCTGGGCGACGTGACTTTCTGGAAGATCGGCATGCGGCCCGGACGTCCGCTGGCCTTTGGACGGATCGCGTCCAAGGGCCACCAGGCTTTCCTGTTTGGCCTGCCCGGCAATCCGGTGGCGGTGATGGTCTCGTTTTACTTCTTCGCGCGCGACGCCCTCCTGCGCATGATGGGCGCGGACGCGCCGCTGCCGCTGATGCGCGCCCGCTCGGTGGCGGCGATCCGCAAAAAGGCCGGGCGCACAGAGTACCAGCGCGGCATCGTCGAGCGCGGCGCCGACGGCCTGCCGGAAGTGCGCATCACCGGTTCGCAAGGCTCGGGCATCCTGCGCTCGATGACCGAAGCGAACTGCATGGTGGTGCTGCACGACGAGCAAAGCAATGTGGCCGCCGGCGATCTGGTGGACGTGCTGCTGTTCGATGGCCTGACGTAAAAAGTGTTGTCAGCCGTACGGAATATTTTACATTCCATACAGCAATTTTGATGCGGCAGAATCACCCTCGCATAGGGGAAATCGGCCTTGGCTGAAGATTTTTTTTCAGATAGCTATCAGTCCAATTAACAATTTGACCTCGCAAAGTTTCCGCTTGGCTTGCTAGCATTTGGGTTCCCGCAATCCATTTGATCGGCCATCATGACGCCAGTCCGCACGGCCCCGTCCGCTCCCTTCCAACGGGCAGTGCCCTTCGCAACGGCCGCTCTGGCGATGATGGCGGCATGCGTATTCGGCGGCGACGCCCAGGCCAGGCCGGCCGCAGTGCTCGACCACTGCAGCTGGGACAAGCCCGGCCTGCACCCTTTCATGGGCGATGTGGTAGCCGCGGTCGACCGCTATCAGGACATTCCGGAGCCAGTGCGCACGCGCCTCAAGGCACGCATGGAAGACCGTAACTTCGACGAATTCGTCACCATCGACCGCGACACCATCCTGGGCCAGCGCCGCTACGAACCCGGCATCCGCGAGATGCATTTCGGCGAGGGACGGGTGTGCAAGACCGTCACGCGCACCAAGTGGTCGGCGGCCGAGCGGCAGGCGGGCCTGGTCTATTGCGAGGCAGAGCACTGCATCCTGGTGCCGACCGTGTGCCGTAACGTGAGCCGGATCCGCCGCGTGGCGGGCCCCGCCCCGGCGCCGGAAGAAACCGCGGGCCCGATGCCAGAGGGCGGCGGTGACTTTGGCAGCGCCGGCTGGCTGATGGTGCAGGCGCGGGCGGCGCAGGAACCGGGCTGGATTGCTCGTGGCGGCTATGGCGGCGGCATCCCGCTGCTGCCGTTTGCGCCGCCCTATTCCGGCGGCATCGGTGGCATGGGCGACATTCCGCTGCCGGTGCCGGAAGCACCAAGCTGGCTGATGCTGGGATTGGGCGCTCTGCTGGTGGGCGTGGCGGGCCGGCGTTACGCAAAAAAACCGTAAGCCACCAGCCTGTCATTCCCGCGCAGGCGGGAACCCATATCACGTCTGTACATAGAGTGAGAATGCTTCTGACCACGTGTGTTATAGGTTCCCGCCTGCGCGGGAATGACAGGCTATCGCTTAGTCGGCGTCTCCAGCATCAAGCTGGCCACCCAGCAGCAGCTGGGCCGCTTCCGAGGGCAGCGCCTCGACCGACTTGAGTTTGCGCGCCATCTGGCGGCTGCGTACTTCCGCGCTTTCGATGTTCTTGGCGGCCTTCTCCAAAGTCAGCTTGGTCGCGCTGAGCACATCGCCGAACTTTGAAAATTCGGTCTTGACCGCGCCCAGCACCTGCCACACTTCGGACGAGCGCTTCTCCAGCGCCAGCGTGCGAAAGCCCATCTGCAGGCTCGACAGCAGCGCCGACAAGGTGGACGGTCCGGCGATCGACACGCGCAAGGTGCGCTGCAGCTCGTCGGCCAGGCCGGGACGGCGCATCACTTCGGCGTACAGGCCTTCGGTCGGCAGGAACAGGATCGCAAAGTCGGTGGTCAGCGGCGGCGCCAGGTATTTTTCGCAGATGGTTTTGGCCTCTCCGCGCACCGCGCGCTCCAGCTCGCGCCCGAACAAGGCAACGCCATCGGCATCGGCGCGTTCGGCCGCATCGACCAGGCGCTCGTACTGCTCCTTGGGGAACTTGGCATCGACCGGCAGCCACACCGGCACCGCACCGTCCTGCTGCCCGGGCAGCTTGATGGCGAATTCCACCCGCGCCCCGGTGCCGGGAACGGTCTCGACATTCTTCGCATACTGGTCGGGCGTGAGTACCTGTTCGAGCAGCATCTCCAGCTGCACCTCACCCCAGGTGCCGCGCGTCTTGACGTTGGTGAGCACGCGCTTCAAGTCGCCCACGCCGATGGCCAGCTGCTGCATTTCGCCCAGGCCCTGGTGGACTTTTTCGAGCCGTTCCGACACCTGGCGGAACGACTCGCTCAGGCGTGTCTCCAATGTCGCGTGCAGCTTTTCGTCGACCGTCTTGCGCATCTCTTCCAGGCGGCTGGCGTTGTCAGTCTGCAGATCGCGGATGCGGGTTTCCAGGGTGGCGCGTACTTCCAGCATGCGCTGGGCGTTCGATTCGGTCAGGGCCGACAGGGTCTGGTTCAGCGTATCGGCGAAGCGCTTGAGCGCAGCCGACTGCTCTTCGCGCCCACTGGCCGCGTGCAGGTGGATCTGCTGGCGCATGCTGTCGAGCTGCTGGACCGTGGCGCCGTGCGACTGCGCCAGGGTGGCATTTAGTTCCTGGCGCGTGGCTTGAGCGCTGCCATGCAGCTCGCTGCGCAAGAGCTGCTCGATGCGGTCGAGGCGCTGGGCGTCGCCGCCGCGTCCGCGCAGCAGCGCGGCGATCTGCAGTATGAGCAGCAGCATTCCCAGCGCCAGCAGCAGGAAAAATTCGAGGGACGGCATAGGGGGTCAGTCAGCTTTATTCCGCATCCAGTCGGCGGTGCCGTAGAAGGACTCCAGCAGCCGGACCCGCAAGCCTTCCTCGATGCCGACGTCCTCCATGGCCCAGGCCATGGCACGCAGCCATTGATCGCGTTCGCTGGTGCCGATAGCGAACGGCAGGTGGCGGGCGCGCAGGCGCGGATGGCCGTAGCGTTCGATGAACAGATCGGGACCGCCCATCCAGCCGGACAGGAACATGAATAATTTATCGCGCGAGCCATCGGTGGCCGGCGGATGCAGCGCGCGGATGCCGGCAAACTCCGGCTCGAGCTCCATCAGGTCATAAAACCGGTCGACCAGTTCGCGCACGCGCGACTCGCCGCCGATGACTTCGTATAGTGTCTGTGCTTCTTTATTGGTTTCTTCCATGGCGCACATGATAGCGCAGCGGCGCGCCCCCCGTCATTCGCATGCCGCCAAGGCGGGGCGAGAAACACGGGCGGCGCCGGACGGCGACTACACCAGGGTCAGGCGGCGCAGGCGGCGTGTCGACGACCAGCTGTCGATATCGAGCTCGCCGCGCATGTCGGCGCAGGCGTCGAGCAGCCGGTCGACCTGCTGTGGCGTCACCCCGCTGTTCAGGGTGAGGCGCACCAGCGCGCGGTTCTTGGCCGTGGCCGGCGCGCAAAACACCGCGCCGTACACTCCGCGCCGCTCAAGCGCCTTGCGCAGCGCCAGCACCTGCGGCTCGGTACCCGCTTCCAGCGCGACGATCTGCTCGGTGCCGTCGCTGACATTAAAGCCCAGCGCCGTCAGGCCCGCGCGCACCCTGGCCGCGGTCAGGTGCAGGCAGGCGCGGCGGCTGTCGGCGGCGGCGATGAAGTCGAGCGCCGCATCGAACCACGCCAGTTCGTGCTCCAGCAGGCAAGAGCTGAAGATGGCATGGCGCGACTCGGACAGGAAGTAGCCTTTGAAGCGGCTCGAACAGGTCAGGAAGCCGGCCCGTCCGGCAAAGGCCTTGGCCAGCGAAGCGGTACGGAAGTGGACCCGCTCGGACAAGCCCATGGCGGCCACGATGCCGCTGCCGCGCGGCCCATGGGTACCGAGCGAATGCGACTCGTCGACGATCAGGATGCAGCCGCTGCGTTCGGCGATCTCGACGATCTCGTGCAGCGGGGCGATGCTGCCGTTGGTGCTGTAGAGCGCGTCGACGACGATCACGCCGGCGCCGTGGCGCGCTACCTGTCGCTTGAGGTGGGCGGCGTCGTTGTGCAGGAATGGCACGCCG
>CAMLFK010000306.1 GCA_946479255.1 uncultured Oxalobacteraceae bacterium | reverse complement strand
TCCTGCAAAAGCTCAAGCAGGTCGGCAATGCCGCGCAGTCGATGTCGTACTGGGTGTTCACCGATATTTTCGAAGAACCCGGTCCGCGTTTCGAAGCCTTCCACGGCGGTTTCGGCCTGATGAATACCCATGGCATCAAGAAGCCGGCCTATTTCGCTTACCAGTTCCTGAACGCCCTTGGCCCCACGGAGCTGAGCAACCGCGATGCGCATTCGTTCGCGACCACCGACGACAAGGGCAATGTGCAGTTGCTGCTGTGGGATTACACCTATACGCTGCCGGAAAACACCAATAACCAGCAGTTCTTCGTCAAGGACCTGCCGCCCAAGAACAAGGGCGCGGTCCAGGTGCGCGTGGGCGGGCTCAAAAAGGGCCGCTACAGCGTGACGATCTCGCAGGTCGGCTACAAGCGCAACGACGCCTTCACCGCCTACATCGGCATGGGCTCGCCCAAGCAGCTGACCGGTCCGCAGGTGACCGCGCTCAAGTCGGTCGCCACCGGCAAACCGGCGTCGCAAAAAACCGTGACTGTGGGTGCAGATGGCCGCTTCAGCATGGCCTTGCCGATGCGTGAGAACGATGTGTATTTGCTTAAGCTGAGCGCAGCAAAGTAAGCCAACGGGCGCCTATCCGGCGCAGCTGATCCTGGCCCAGCACGCCGGTGGCAAACGCGGTCCCGGCCAGGATGACCGCGCAGCCTGCCACCAGGGCTGGTGTGAGCACGTCGTCCAGGAACGGCACGCCCCACAGCACGCCGAAAGCCGGGATCATGAAGGTGACGGCGATGGTGTGCGATGCGCCGATGCGCCCGATCAGGCGGAAGAACAGCACCTATGGAATGGCCGAGCAGGCCACCGCCATCCAGGCTTGCGCACCCGGCGCGCTGGCCGGCCATATGGCCGCGGTGGGCAGGGCCAGCGGCGGCACCGCGCCCAGGCATCGCTCGGTGAAGCTGGCCGAAAAGCCGTACAAGGCAGGCGGCCAGAAGGCAGGCCAGGGCGGCGCCGAAGCTGCCGCTGCTGCCTGCGGCGAGTTTATCTCATTCCAGCCGGAGCACACCGGCAAAGGTCGATAAATGGATGCAAGTAAGCGTGCACTGCTGATCCAGAAGCTTTCCAACCAGCCTGAGCCACAACTTGTCGCGATCGCAGATTTTGGGGTCTGAGGCGCAGTTGAACGGAAAACACGGTTAAGCCCAATCGTGGGGCTTCCAGCCTCCGGCTGACCACTTTCCAACTGAAGTACACCTCAACCGGGCGTCAAGTACGCGGTATCAAATGCGTCAGAGTAGGGTCGATTCAGGCATTGCTGACGCTCCCACGCGCGCACCTATGACCTCAGCCTGACAATCCCACTCCTTAACCCGGTTGGCCGTTCCAGTGCACCTGGAACCCCACCCTGCCGCATGCGCGTAAACTCCGCGCATGCCGATTTCCTCCACTCTGCCAGACGATCCCGAAGCGCTCAAGCCGCTGGTACTGCAATTGCGCGATACGGTATCGACGCTGGAGCAGGCGCTGAGTATCCGTAGTCTGGAGATTGAACAGCTCAAGCATCAGGCGCAACATCGCGATAATCACTTTATTTTTATCGATAAACGATAAAAATACATTGCTTTTCAAGCCTTCGATGATAAGATGGCTCACTTTCGAACACCCCACTTACGGAGAAATCAATGAACGTCACGCGGCACAAGCGGATTGAACGAATCAAGAAGCTGAGCGGATACCTTCGGCTCTTCCTGTCCGTGATCAGCTACGGCCTTGTGCTGATGGTACTTACCGCCTTCGTTTTTCCACTCATTGGCATGCTTCCGATCGAGCCGGCCATCAATCCCGTCATCAAGACAATCCAAATGCCACCGATGCAGAAAATCGGGATCTCGGTCGTTATCCTCGCGTTCTCGCTGCTGCCTCTGTTCTCTGTGCGCTATGCGTGCGAGTTGATGACATACTTCAGCAAAGGTGAAATCTTTAATCGCAGGGCATTGCTGGCGGCGAGAAAAGCAATTCTTTTTGGGCTGGGCTCACTCGTGGGGCCGCTGTTGTTAAGGCAGATTTGCCTCCTCTTCATGGACGGCAACTTCTTCGGCCTGGCCATCTATCCATTCCTTCCACTCATTCCCAGGTTGACCGAGTCCTTGTTTTACGGCTTGATGTTCTTTGGCTTGATGTACGTACTGCTTTGGGCTTTGGAAATTGGAACCGAGCTCAACGAAGAATCCGAGCTGACGATATGAGGAGCCGACATGCCGGTCATCGTTAATCTGGACGTCGTGCTGGCGCAGCGAAAAATGCGCCTCAACACCCTGGCGGAGTTGGTCGACATCACGCCGCAGAACCTGTCGGTGTTGAAGACTGGCAAAGCCAAGGCCATCCGCTTCGATACGCTTGAGAAGATCTGCGAGGTCCTCGCCTGCCAGCCGGGGGATATTCTGGCGTATGCGCAAGAAGATGATCCGACGTAGCTTGTGCTACGCCGGTTGAACAATTAGAAAACGCCATCGGCACCTTTCATCCTCAAGAGCAATGAAGGACCATACACGATTATTTGCCCAGCTATTGTCCACGATGTTCTTCAAAGTTCCGCTCAGCACTTTCAATAGCTGCTGCTGCAGCTATCAGCGCAAATCCTCGTTTGGGCGCGGGAAGATCCATTTTTCGATAGGCAACTGGCCAAACTCCGGCGCATGCATTTCGGCCGCAAGTCCGAAAAGATCGACCGCAAAATCGAGCAACTGGAAACCCGCCTGGAAGACCTGATGGCCGAGGAAGGCGAAGCCGACCAGGCGCCGCCAGCGGCGGATGTTGTTATACCGCGTAAAAAGCCCGAGCGCGAGCCTTTGCCGGCGCATTTGCCGCGCGAAGAAAATGTACTCGAGCCGGAGGAGCAAGCCTGCCCCGAGTGCGGCGGCAAGCTCAAGCTGCTGGGCGAGGACATTTCCGAACAGATGGACCTCATCAACAGCGCCTTCAAGGTGATCCGCCATGTGCGGCGCAAGCGGGCTTGTGCCTGCTGCGACCGCATCGTTCAAGGGCCTGCGCCGAAGCGGGTAATTGAACGCGGCATCGCCGGCCCGGCATTGCTGGCGCACATCGCGGTGGCGAAATTTGCCGACCACCAGCCTTTGTATCACCAATCCGTAATCTTCGAACGACAAGGTGTGGAACTGGACCGTTCCGTCATGGCGCGCTGGATGGGCGCGTGCGGCGTCCTGGTGCGGCCACTGGTCGTCGCCTTGCACCGCTATGTGCTGGCGGGGCACAAGCTGCATGTGGACGACACGCCAATGCCAGTGCTGGCGCCGGGAAATGGTCAGACCACGACCGGACGCTTGTGGGTTTATGTGCGAGATGATCGCCGTTCAGCTTCGCTGGACGCTCCGGCCGTCTGGTTCGGGTATTCCTCGAATCGCCAGGGGCTGCATCCGCAGGCGCACCTGGAGGGTTTCCAGGGCATCCTCCAAGCGGACGCATTTGCAGGCTTCAATAAGATTTACCGCGAACGCGAGGTCCGGGAAATCGCATGCATGGCGCACGCAAGACGCAAGATCCACGATCTGCATGTCAACAAGGCCACGCCAACGACGACCGAAGCGCTACGCCGGATCGGTGAACTGTATGTGAAAGAAGAGCGCATCCGCGGCATGAGCAGCGGCGAACGCCAGCGCATCCGTCAGCAAGAGGCGCGTCCCCTGCTGGACAACCTGAAGCAATGGCTGCGGCAACGCCTGCTAAAACTGTCGACCCCCGGCGATGTACTCATCGTAACCAAGCTGGACCGACTTGGCCGCAATGCCATGGATGTGCGTGCCACAGTAGAGCAGCTGGCGGCCGATGCTATTCGTGTGCACTGCCTGGCGCTCGGCGGGGTCGATCTGACCAGCGCTGCCGGAAGGATGACCATGAGCGTGTTGAATGCGGTAGCTGAGTTTGAGCGCGATTTGCTGATCGAGCGAACCCAAGCGGGTATTGCACGCGCACGGGCGGAAGGCAAGACGCTGGGTCGCCCGCCAGCGCTGACCAAGGTACAGCAGGCCGAAGCAATGCAACGCCTCGCGAAAGGTGAGTCCGTAGCCAAGGTGGCGCGTGACTACGCCACCACTCGCCAGTCCATCATGCGGGTTCGGGAGAGGCTCAGCCAATCCAGTGCAGCCGACTCCTAACAAGGACGCTGTCGCCTTTCGAAAACGAAAATACGATCCAGAAGACCGCCGAGCTGTCCGGGTGCAGTTAAGGCCAGGTCAAGCGGATTTGGGCCATGCACCAAGGCAAATCATAATGCACTGATTGCCGCCATACAGGAAAAAAATGCCAGTCAGCTTTCTTTCCGACGCGCAGCGCGAGAACTATGGCCGCTACGCCAGTTCTCCATCACCCCATGACCTCGCCCGGTACTTTCATCTGGACGACACCGACCATGCGCTAATCGCTGAGAAGCGCGGCGCGCACAATCGGCTTGGCTTCGCCATCCAGCTGGGCACAGTGCGCTACCTGGGCGCGTTTTTGGAAGATCCGCTGGCCGTGCCCCAGCCCGTGTTGCGGACGCTGGCCAAGCAGCTGCGCATCGAGGCGCTGGACAAAGCAAGCTCCTACAGCACCGGCCGACAACGCTGGCAGCATGCGATAGAAATTCGCGCGCGCTATGGCTACGTCGAATTTACGGAACCCTTGATCGCCTTTCGCCTTACTCGGTGGCTGTACGCGCTTTGCTGGACCGGCACCGACCGGCCGAGCGTGCTGTTCGAGCGCGCCACGACATGGCTCGTGACGCACAAGGTACTGCTGCCAGGCTGCACGACGCTCGAACGGTACGTTGCGCGCCTGCGCAGCCGCGTCGAAGAGCGCTTGTGGCGCTCGCTTGGGAGTGGGATCAGCCAGGACCAGCAAACGCGCCTGGAGAGCCTTCTGGTCTCATCTGGCGGCAGTCGTAATTCGCCGCTCGACCGACTGCGCACCGGGCCGGTGGTGGCCAGCAGCCGGTCAATGAGCCTGGCGCTGATGCGGCTGCAAGCCGTCCGCGAGCTTGGCATCCGGTTGCCGGCCGCCACGCGCATCCCGGCCACACGGGTGGCCGCCCTGGCCCGGTTCGCCGGCGCCGCCAAGGCCAGCGCGATCCTGCGTCTGCCGGTGCTGCGCCGCCTGGCAACCTTGGTCGCGTTTGTACACTGCCTCGAAGCATCGGCTCAGGACGACGCCTTGGAAGTACTCGAAGTCATCCTGCGGGAGCTTTTTGGTGACGCGGTGAAGGCCGACAAAAAATCGCGCCTCCGATCGCTCAAAGACCTTGACGCAGCTGCGGCCACCCTTGCCAGTGCCTGCCAGATGCTGCTGGACGACACTGTGCCGGATGCCGAGTTGCGCAAACAGTTATTCGCGCGGATTTCGCCGGATGCGCTCGCGCTGGCCCTTGCCGGCGTGAACAAACTGATTCGGCCAACCGACAACGTGTATTACCAGGAACTGGACGCCAAGTACAAGACCGTGCGCCGCTTCCTGCCTGCGCTGGCCAAGCACATTCACTTTGGCGCGAACGCCGCTGGTGAGCCGTTCATCGCCGCCTTCGCTTGGCTTCGCGCGAACATGACGGTGAAGAGACCCGGCAACGACGCGCCGCGCGAAATCATCAGCAAGCCCTGGCAACGTCATGTGCTGCGCGAGGATGACGCCATCGACTTCCACGCTTACACTTTCTGCG
>CAMLFK010000305.1 GCA_946479255.1 uncultured Oxalobacteraceae bacterium | reverse complement strand
GCGGGACGCGCGGCAATCACCTCGTGCTCGACGACACCGCTGGGAAGATCCAGGCGCAGTTAAAGAGCGACCACCAGTGCAGCCAACTGTCGCTTGGATACATCACCCGCATCGAGGACACCAGCGGCCGCAAGGATGCGCGCGGCGAAGGCTGGGAACTGCGCACCGACGGGCATGGCGTGGCACGCGCGGCGAAGGGACTGTTGATCACGACCGAAGCACGGCAAGCAGCTAGCGGACCGATCAAGGACATGGGCGAAACCTCGCGCCGCCTCACACTGGCTACAGAACAACACCAACTGCTGGCGGAGATCGCGCAAAAAAATGGCGCACACGATGCAGGTAACAGCCAGGCTGACGTAGGCTCGTACCTTCAAACGCAAACCGAAGCGGTACGGGGCGCAACCGGAGCCGCGAACGGCTCCCCCGAGTTGGCCGCGCCTCATCTTGTCCTCGCCAGTCCGGTCGGCATCGCCACCACAAGTGGCCGCGATACGCATATCGCCAGCGAACGCCACACGGCCATCACGAGCGGAAAGGACGTCTCGGTGGTCGCCGGCGCGAACCTTTTTGCGAGCATTCGCCAGACGTTTCGCCTGTTCGTTCAGAAGGCCGGCATGAAAATGGTGGCCGCGGCCGGGGACATCGACATGCAGGCCCTGTCGGACAGCATCAAGCTCCTGGCGAAACTGGAAATTACGCACACAGCCAACCGGATCACCATCAGCGCCAAGGAAGAAGTCGTGATCAACGGCGGCGGGAGCTATGCCAAGTTCGCAGCCGGCTCGATCGAGATGGGTACCAGCGGTTCGTTCGTCGCCCACGCCGCCAAGCACAGTTTGCCTGGCGCGAAAAGTTTGGAAATGTCGATGACGATGCCGCCTGTCGCCGACGTTCTCGGCAAGGGGCATGGCGTCCTGCACGTGGGCACTCATTCGGCAGCGTCCGGAAAAACAGGTGGCGGATTACCGTACAAGCTGTACAAGGACGGCGCAGTGATCGACGAGGGGCAACTCGACCAGCAAGGCAATGTCACCTTCAAGCATGAGCTTGAATCGAAGGCGAAATACGAACTCGAACTCGCGAACGGCCAGCGATTCAACGTCGACGCGGGCAACGACAGTGAGCAGGAAGTATAAGTGCCGGCATGGGCTTTCACAGGAACGCGCGGAAACACCCGAACAACCATTTTAGGCGAGGCCAGCATGGCTGGAATGGACGAAAACAAGCACTTGTATGTGCAAGCTGTGAAGTATAACGCGACGACAGGGCCGTACCAGAGCCTTGCCTTACCTTGGTGGGTGCGCACCCCGAAGAAATTAGTGTACGAGCAACGCGACCGCGGCAGCATTGAACCGCTCATTTGTGGGGAAGAGGTCTTTATGCGGATAGCGGATGACCTCAAGGCAGCAACCCACAGCGTTGACATCATTACCTGGGGCTTTGATCCCGGAATGGTCCTCAAGCGCGGGTTCAAGGCCGAGGACGGGCAGCGTTACGGCGATCTGCTCCTGGAACTCGCTACCCGCAAAAAAGATCCGGTCATGGTGCGACTGCTGGTGTGGTTCGACGACCAGTTGAGCCAGACACTGATGAAAAACATTCCGGGCTATTATGGCACTCGCTTCCCTGCCATCGGCTGCTCGAGTGAAACAGGTTTTTACAGCGAGGGCCATCAAAAATACAACGCCAGGTGGTTCGAGAAAATCTGTTCCGGCGAAGTTCCGAACATCTGTTTTCATGTCCGCTCGATACTGCCTGAAATGCTCCCAAGATCGCTCTGGGGCGAGGAGGTACCGTCGAATGTCGCAGCCACGGTCACGGCCCGGTTTCCAACGCATCACCAGAAAATGCTGTTGGTCGACTATGAGTTCCCGGCAAAAGCGGTGGGTTACGTAATGGGCCACAATTCCACCACCGATTTCTGGGACACCGCGGCGCACATCTACCGCGATCCGCGCCGCGAGACCTTCTATCGCGGCGACCCAATGTCGTTCGAGGAAGGCCCGGCCCTCAATCACGGCGCCGGCGCCTATCTTGGCACCGCGTACCGGCCTTCCCAAGCGGAACTCGAAACAAAGCAGCAGGCGTTGGAAGCAGCTTTGAAACGTAACGCATACGTGGCCAAACCCTACCAGGACGTTTCGGCGAGGGTACGCGGCCCAGTCCTCTACGACCTGAACCAGAATTTTTGCCAGGGCTGGAGCGAATCGACTCCGCCGAGTTCTTATTTCACTGAAAAATATTGGCTCGTCACGAAATATCTGAGCAGGGGGCTGCACGATGTCAGCCGGTCCATTCAGAAACTGGTGCATCGCGACCCGGACCACGACTTTGCGAAACGTCGCGACGCGGTCCAACCGGATGATTTTGTTCTTTGTGGTGGGCAGCACAGCATGCAGCTGTTGCGAACCCAGCCAATGCACGGCGAGAAGACGATCAAGGAATGCTACGCCAACCTGAACCGCCAGGCGCACCATTACATTTTCATCCAGAACCAGTACATTCAGTACGGCGCGTGGGCGGAGCACTTGAAAACTTGCGTGCAGAACTTGCGAGGGGGCGGCTTCCTGAAGCCAATCTACGTCTTCATCCTGACATCGACACCGGAGCGCGACGGGATGGATATCGCGACCTACGACGTGGCGCAGCAACTCGGGCAAAGCGCGACCATGAAGGTCTTGCATGAGCAGGCACTGGAGAAGGTCCGTCAAGGTAAGCGAGAGATGCCTCTCACACCCAAGCAACTTTCTAAAAGTGGCGTCAATGCAGTCATGGGGTCGCTGTGGACATGCGTTCAGCCCAGGCCCAAGCCCGATGAGTATGAGGAGATATACATTCACGCAAAAGTGGCAATCGTGGACGATGCCGCCTTCACGATCGGCTCTGCCAACCTGAACTTGCGCAGCATGGCGATCGACAGCGAACTGAATGTCCTGAGCCAGGCGAAGGACGTTGCGTACAAGCTGCGTTGCGATCTGTTCACGCAATGCTATGGCGATCCGGGCCCGGGACAGTTCGGGAACATGGAAGATACGTTTAACGATTGGCAAGAGCGAATGGCAAAGAATGCGCAAGCGATCCGCAGTAACGATCCTCTTAAAGGCCAAATCGTCGCATTCCACGTCGATAGAAAACCTGGCGCCCCGCTGATCTAGCAATGAACAAATCGTCCATTCGCGTGCTATCCCTTACCGTGCTCGCTGGAGCGCTTGTTTTCGGCGGTTTCAAATACCGCGCACACCTGGAGTACGTTGCCATGCATACCATGCCGCCTGGACTTTATGAATTCAAGGTTACCGATCGGCCCCCGACCTGTGGACGCTGGAAAGATCACATGCCGCGCCACCGCGATCCGGAGGCGTACCGCATCTACATCAAGGCACGCAACTTCTGGCGCAGCAAGGTCGAGTTCGAATTTACGCGGCAGGAACTCCTAAGCATTCTCGCAGACGTCAAGCTTGCCGCCGACAAAGGTGACTGGGGGGCGCGGGCACTGCTGGCGCACTTTTACCTTGAGGGTCTGGGGCCGCTTGACACGAACAAAGTGCTCGATTCCGAACCCGAAAAAGGCGTGCAGATCATCCGCCAGGCGGTCGCCGCTGGCCAGGCTTGGGGCTACTACGACCTTGGGGTGGCTCACGAGCATGGCTACGGTGGCGCCAGCATGGACGGAGCGATCGCGTGGGCCTACTACCGCAGGGCCGCCGAATTGGGCAGTCCGGATGCGCAGATGGCGCTCGCTGAAGCTTACGAAAACGCCAAGCGACATGAGGAGGCACTTTACCTGCGGATGTGCGCATATAAGCAGGAGCATGGTCCGGTTGCGATCTTATTGGGGCGCATTGCCGAGGTGCGGGGCCAGTTTGCAGACGCGCTCAAGTATTACCAGGACGGCGCTCGATTTGGCAATAAGGAATCGGCGGCGGCGCTGATGTTGTTTTTTCGGACCGAAAATTGGAACCAGTTTACCGCGGAGGAAATGAGCAAACTACGCGAACTGGAATTGAAGCCCGATGCTAAACGTAAAGCACGGTACAAAGTGATCAAAAATGCGTTGGAACTCAATCCTGATCTCAGACTGAAGCGGCTCGACAAGGTGTTGCCGCTGCCGCCCGCCGAGCTGCCTTCGTGGAATGGAGTGCAGGACGCGATTGAGCCGGAAACAGACGCACCACCGACTTATTGAATTGCTCAACTTTTACAGGTGCCAGTCGTGTCAATGAAAATCATCACCGTCGGCGACAAGACAGATCACGGTGGCACTGTCATCAGCGGTTCGCCCACGCACGATATCGGCGGACGCGCGATCGCACGACTTGGCGATCAGGTCAACTGCCCGCAGGTGTACCCAGGAGGTAAACCGCATGGGGTCAACAAGATTATTACCGCCTTCAGTTCTTTCACCGTTAACGGTGTGCCTGTGGCGGTCGAGGGATGCAAAACAGAATGTGGATGCAAGTTGATCGGGAGTTTGCCGGCGACAGTTGGCTGAGAGCCAAGGCCGCCTGACCGAGAACAATGTGCCGCTACACATACAGCGTCGAGAAAGCTTGCGAGGATGAAAATGAGGAAAGTTCTAGGAATTGTCTTTGCTGTTGCAGTGCTAAAGTTCGTCGCCCTCCCCATGCTACCAACGCCGGGCAGCTACTGTCATGTCGAGCTGGTTAATTCCGATTCCTATTGGGCGCAAGCACCAGAACAGGAATCCACTCCGCCAGATTCAGCCGTTCCTACCAGTTGCGAAAAAGCGCTTGCGGCACCGCACGTGAAAGCCGGCGAAGATCGCTATGTAAACTTCGGCGGAAACGTCTACTGGCTAGTTGGCCACCGGAATGACAGCAGAATCACCCTGAGCAAGGTCAAAGCCAAGGTTGCAATAGAACGCCTGCGCCCGTTCCTCGGGGGAGCATACGCCAGCGACGGCAATGTTTTGTTGTATCGCCGGCGCCTCGTTCCTACGCTTAATCCTCCAGTCGATCCAGCCAAACTGCGTCGGCTATTTGGGCATGGTAGCCGTGCACGCCTGTATGTGACAGACGGTCGCTGGGTCTTGTACGAGGATCAACCTGTCGTCGGTGCCGATGCTAGGAATTTCAAGCCTATAGCACTTCCTGCCGGGACCGAAAACACAGAGGGGCCGTTTGGCATGGACAAGACGCAGGTGTACTACGGAGCAGATACGATTCCCGCCGCTGATCCGGCAACTTTCCGCCTCATTTATCTTCCCGAGGACACCGAAGTCTCCCGCTGGTCGGGGTTCTATGCGATCGACCGCTCCCACCTCTGGTTTACGTATCTGGGCATCATGCAACCGGTGAGATCCGATGACGTGGCAGCGCGTCACGAGTATTTGAGTCAGTACACTCCAGCCTCAGGCGTTTCATGGAAGATTCCGCGCTCGTTTATCCTTCCAGGATGCGTTCTCGTTCTTGCTGGAATCGCTTTTTTCATCTGCAAAATGCAGCGGCGTGTGCGTGCGCGTTATAAAATATCAGTGTTCTCACCGTATGTCGGCATGTTCGGGGCGGCATTTGTCGTGCTTCCGAACGTGTTCTATGCGCTGATGTTCACCCGCTGTACCAGCCCTGAGTCCACAACCGTCTATCTTTTTCTTGGTGGCGCGCTTGTATTTTCCGCTGCCTTGCTCGGTCTCCCCCTGTGTCAGACTACTTGTCGGGTAATTCAATCGGTTTGATTGGAGCTTGAC
>CAMLFK010000304.1 GCA_946479255.1 uncultured Oxalobacteraceae bacterium | reverse complement strand
TTCGCTACGCTGGCTGCGCGCCTGTACGCCCTGCACGGTGACCGGAACTGCGCTGCGGATCACACATGTGCCATCCCGGCGCGCCACGATGCGCGCGCTATCGAGCTGGCCGGCCTTCCACGCCACATCCACCACAAACCCGCCACGTCCGACCATGCCCTTCACCTCGCCGTCGCGCCAGGCGGCCGGCAGTGCGGGCAGCAGGTGCAGTTCGCCGTTCTGGCTTTGCAGCAGCATCTCGATGACACCCGCCGTGCCGGCGAAATTGCCGTCGATCTGGAACGGCGGATGGGCGTCGAACAGGTTGGCATAGGCGCCGCCTTGCCTGTCACCAGGTTTGGTCAAACGCAGCAGGTTGCGGAACAAGGTGTAGGCATGGTCGCCGTCGAGCAGGCGCGCCCACATATTGACCTTCCACGCGAGCGCCCAGCCGGTGCCGCCGTCGCCGCGCAGCTCCAGGGTGCGGCGCGCCGCCGTGGCCAGGCCTGGTGTGGCCATGGGCGAAATCAGACGGGCCGGATGCAGCGCATACAGGTGCGACACATGGCGATGGTTCGGGTCGACTTCTTCGAAGTCCTTGTACCATTCCTGCAGCTGGCCGCGCGCGCCCACCTGGAATGGCAGCATCTTGCGCTGCGCCGCCTGCAGTTCGGCGCGGAACGCGTCGTCCACGCCGAGCACCCGGCCTGCCGCTTCCACGTTGTCGAACAGGTCGCGGGCGATCGCCAGGTCCATCGTCGCGCCAACGCTGACCGTGCCGGTCTGCTTGTCGCCGTAGCGAAAGTCGTTTTCCGGCGAGGTCGATGGCGATGTGACGAGGCGGCCGTCGGCATCCGGCACCAGCCAGGCCAGGGTGAAGCGCGCTGCTTCCTTCATGACCGGGTACACCTCGCGCAGATAGGCGCGGTCGCCGGTGAACTGGTAGTGGTCCCACAGGTGGCGGCTGAGCCATGCGCTGCCCATCGACCAGTTGGCCCATTTCGGGTCGCCCTTGCCGAAGTCGCCCACCGGATTGCTGGCGGCCCAGATATCCGAATTGTGGTGCAGCGTCCAGCCAGGCGCGCCGTAATACGAGGCGGCGGTTTCCTTGCCGGTGACGGCCAGCGCGCGGATCAGGTCATCGAGCGGCGCGAACAGCTCGCCCAGGTTGGCGCTCTCCACCGGCCAGTAATTCATCTGCACGTTGATGTTGGTGGTGTAGTTACTGCTCCAGGGCGGGCGTACCTCCGAGCTCCAGATACCCTGCAGATTGGCCGGCGCGCCGCGGGTGCGCGAGGACGACATCAGCAAGTAGCGGCCAAACTGTACGTACAGCGCTTCGAGGGCGGCGTCAGGCTGCCCCGCCGTGTGTTCCGCCAGGCGGCGGTCGGTCGGAATGGCGCTGCGGTCCGCTTCCGCCGGATTGATGGTCAGCGACATGCGGTCGAACAGGCGGCGGAAGTCGGCGATGTGCTCGGCGCGCAGGGCTTCGCCACCGCGCTTTTCCGCGCGCTCCAGGTGGCCAAGGGCCAGCGCGTGCTGGTCGCGGCCGGCGCTGTACGGGCACTTGTCGAAACCGGCGAAGCTGGTGGCGGCCGACAGCAGCAGCACCACTTCCGAGGCGCCGCGGATGACGATGCGCTTGTCTTTCGCTTCCACCGATCCGTCGCGCACCACGGGCTTGACGATCAGCTCGAAGCGCATGCCGCGGCAGCCGGCCGGATCATCCCACACGACCGGTTCGGCGTTGACATTGTGGTAGTTCGGGTCCACATGCGCGGGTGCCTTGCCTTTCAGGGTCAGCGCGCCGGCTTGGGCAAGGCTGTCGGCACGCAGCAGGCTGGTGGTTTCCAGGTCCAGGCTGAGCTGGCGCGGGCGGTCCGCGGTAAGGCGCACCACGATCACCTGGCCGGGCGCGGAGGCGAATACCTCGCGCTTATAGTTCACGCCATTGGCGCTGAATTCGGTGCTGGCGATGCCGTCGCGGATGTTGAGCGCACGGCGGTAGCCGCTGGTGGGCGCGCCGCCCAGGTCCTGGCGGATCAGCAGGTCGCCCAGGGGCTGGTAACTCTGGGTGAATGGCCCCTGAATTTTCCGGGCCAGCTTGTCACCGGCCGCGTAGTCGGCTTTGGCCAGCGCCTGGCGCACCTGGCCCAAGGCGTCGATGGCGCCGGGATTGAGCTTGGTCGCTACCGGTCCGCCGCTCCACAGCGTCGCTTCATTGAGCTGCAGCAGTTCCTGCTCCGGCCGGCCGAACACCATGGCGCCCAGCCGCCCGTTGCCGATCGGGAGCGCCTCGGTCCAGACCGCCGCCGGCTTATCGTAGTGCAGCGTCAGCGCGTCGGGCACGCTCTGCCCTGCGCGCGCGGCGCACACCTGCGTGGCCGCAAGCAGCCCGATGACAAGTGCCGTATTTATTCGAAAAATCATCACCCACCCTTGACATGTTATTCAATGTGGGCAATGGTATTCTATAGATAAGAAACAATCTATAGACTTTTTCCGCTCGATCTATGCTAATCAGTAATTGCTCAGATCCTTGGCGAACTTGATCAGCCACAGCCGGCTCGGGCGCTCACGGTCCAGCCCGCGCGCAACCCGAATCGCATTGGCAGGATGGCAACCGGCGCCGTTGCCGGCGACGATCACCCCCGACGCATCGACATTACATGCGGTCACGTCGGCGTCAGCTACGGCCTTGCCGTTCGCGTCCAGCACCAGCGTGCGCAGGCCGAAGTCGTTGTCGTTGGCCAGCGCCAGCGTGCTGCCGTCGACCAGGGTCAGGCCCTCGGCTTTTTCGGCCAGCCAGCCGATCGCGTTCAGGTCCAGCAGCAGGGTTTTCTTGAGCGGCACCACGCCGGCCCAGCTGGCGCCGTTGACGGCACTGCCGGCCATGCTGCTTTTCTCCAGGTCGGAGCTGGCCGGATTGAAGGCAGCGGCCGAGATGTCGGTCGCGTTGCCGATTTCAAGCAGCATCAGCTTGTTGGCCACTTTGCCGTTGGGCGCGGCGCCCTGTTCGATCACGATGAATTTGCCGTTGCCGAGTGCCACCATGTCGCCCAGCTTGGCGTTGCCGGTGCGCCCGTCCAGCCAGTCGCTGCCGGTGAGCGGATAGGCGAACATGCGCGTGGTGGCGCCGGTAACGGGATCGAATTCGATCCAGCGGGTAAAGCGCGCGAAGCGTTCCACCCGTTCGCTCTTGCCCGTCACGCTGTACGCCGCATTGCCGTCGGACAGAGGACTTTGCAGGAAGCCGTGGATCTTGTCGGCGGCGGCATCGAACGCCATGCCTTCCATGCCGCGGTTGGGACGGCGCTTCTGCAGGATCGCCGGCAAGCCCGAGCCCGGGGCATAGCGCGCCTGCACCACGCCGCTGGCGGCGTCGACCCGCACCAGGAAGGGCCCGTACTCGTCCGCCAGCCACAGCGCATTGCGTTTCTTATCGACGGCGATGGCTTCGGAATCGAGGCCGTTGGTATTGAACACCGCCTTGCCTGCGGGCTCGTACTTCATCTGGTCGAAGACCGGCACCTCGGCCGAGTAGCCGAGCGCGCCGGCCGCCAGCGGCAAGCCGCTCAGATTGACGCCGGCTGCAGCCTTGAGCGGGGTTACCGCGCCCAGCACCGCGCCGTTCTTGCCGAGCGTGATGATGCCGATCGACGGCACGAAGCTCGGCGCCGGGAATATCTTGCTGCCGGTGCTGCCGGTACCGCTCACGGCCGGCACATTGGGGCCATCGCCGTTCGGGCCGCGATCGGTCAGGCCGTAGAACTCCAGCTCGCCATTGGCGTTGACGCCCTTGTAGGCCAGGCCGGAACCGTAAGACGGCAGAAAGCCATGGGGGAAGTCGGCTTTGACGCCGGCCACCGCACCCTCGTAGGGGATGTGCTGGGCCGCTGTGGCCTGGACCTGGTAGCGGGTCACCGTGGCGGCGACTAGGCCGAGCGGGGTCGTCTGCGTGATGTTCTCGCGCACCGGCGCATTGGCTTTGGATGCCATCTTGTCCTCGAAGTGTTCGCGCACCAGCAGGCGGCGATCCTCGTCCACGCTGCGCGCGCCATGGTTGGTACCAAGCGTGGCGCCCAGCGCGGCAAGGCTGCTGGTCACGCTGGTATTGAATGCCGTGGCCGCCTGGCTGAAGTCTAGGCTCTTCCCAGCGAGCGCGGCGCGCACATCGGCGCCGATGCGGATGCCGTTGGCCGGATCGTTGTCCTCATCAAGCAGCTGCAGCATCAGGAGGCGGTTGACTACCTTCGCATCCTTGACGTCGGTGCCGCCCGCCAGGGTCAGCGGGGTAATCACGCTGGCGCAGGCGGCGCTGCCCAGGCTCACGCCGCCGAGCCTGAAGCTGATCGCCTCGCCCACATCGCAGGTGAATTCGCCGCTTGCCGAGGTCGTCCCGGTACGCGTGCCGACGCTGTATTCCAGGCCTTCGACGGCGGCGTCGAGGAACACGCCCTTTTGCTGCGCGACCGGAGCATCGCTGGGACCGCCGCATGCGGCGAGGGCTGCCGCCACAGCGGCGGCCATCAGACTACGTGCTGGAAATGACTTCATGCTTGCCTTGTCAAAGTTTCAGTTGAGAAAACGAAACTTTACCGGCCGCAGATGACCGCCAGATGACAGGGTGCGCCGGCGGTTCGGACGAGGCCGATTGATGCATCACAACCACCCGCAAATACCCTTGAACCTACCGTAGAGCTTGGCGTCTGACGCTTTTTACAGCCATGGAGGTTTCTATGAAACGGTTTATTTCTACCCTTGATCTTGCAAGCGGCACGACCCGACTGGGCGATATGATCGGCGACCCCTACCCGGCCGCCTTCGCGTGCGAGGACCGCGTCCAGCCATTCCTTCGGCAAGTCGGCGACCAGTCCCCGCTGCTGTACCCGGATCTGGAGGCGGTACGAGAGCTGCCGGCCGAAGCCGATGTCGACGCGCTGGACGATGGGGACGAGCGGGACGGCGTCGACCTGACGGGCTGGCCAGCCTTGACCGCCGGATTCTACGCATAGTTGCGCAATCCAAACGCTGCGGCCGCGCAAGTTCATTGCCATACAGCCCGTTTCCTTACTACCTGGGGGGGCGATGAAAATCATCCGGTTGGTGTGCTGCACGCTCGCACTGATACCGTTGCTGGGGCTGGCTGCCGATGAGGCGTCAGTCCGTCATGTCATCAGGGCGGAGGACACCCAACGGGTGTTGCTGATGTCTCCGATGGCGCTCAACCGCCGCTGGGCCGATCTACCGGCGGCAGACGCCGCCTATTTCCGCCGCTTTTACAAGCGTGTCCCTCACGTCGACGAGCCGCCATTCCCGGCCGATGGGCTGGAGTCAGTGATGACGCCGATCGCGCGGGCGGCCGATCGGCACCGCCGCGTCTTCCCCTTGGTTGAGCAAGCACAACAACTAGAAAGGCAGCCTGAACCGCCGGATGCATGAGCCTGTCTTACTTGAAGCAATCTCAAGGAGGACTGACATGCAGATTCGAACCGGACTTTGGAGCCTGGAGGCGGCGAAATCATGGTTACGCAATTACGAGTGGGACGAGGCAATCGCCAGCACCATCGAAGACAATCCGGCTCCACTGCGGCAAATGGACTGGATCTGCATGGTGATGGACATGGAGGCAGTCCTGTCCGGATCCGATGGCATCCACCCGGCTGCCGCGCTGAGTGAAGAAGAACATAGTGGCGATGCCGTGCACACCTGAGTGTGCGCAAACTGCCGAGTTAGCCGGACCGGAGAA
>CAMLFK010000303.1 GCA_946479255.1 uncultured Oxalobacteraceae bacterium | reverse complement strand
CGGCTGATCTTCCTTGTAGAGCTGCACGTTCTTGGCGTGGCTCGGCATGATCATCTTCATGAAGTCCTTGGCCTCGCGGAAGGCGTCGTCGCCCGCCACGAAGACTTCGTCGATCTCCTTGTTGTAGAGATCGCGGATGGTCCGCTTGATCAGCGAGCCTTCCTCATAGACCAGGCACGGTGCCTGGCTCTTGAGCGTGAGCGAGCGCACGCTCTCCCACAGACGCATCAGATATTCGAAATCGCGCTTCACCTCGGCCTTGGTGCGCGAGGCACCAGCCGTGCGCAGGATCACGCCCATGCCCTGCGGCACTTCGAGATCACTGGTGATTTCCTTGAGGCGCTTGCGGTCGGCAGCGTTCGTAATCTTGCGGGAGATACCGCCGCCACGGGCGGTGTTCGGCATCAGCACGGAATAGCGACCTGCCAGCGACAGATAGGTGGTGAGAGCTGCGCCCTTGTTGCCGCGCTCTTCCTTGACCACCTGCACCAGCATGACCTGGCGGCGCTTGATCACTTCCTGGATCTTGTAATGGCGGCGATTCTGGCTCTGGCGGCGACGCTCGGGAACTTCCTCGAGCGCGTCCGCGCCACCGATCGACTCGACCGGCTCGGCATTGGCCGGCGCCTGCTCGATATGGCTGGCGTCGTCATGATCCTGCGGATCGGCTTCGGCGTCGGGCTCGGTCACGCCCTCGGGGAGCGAGATGTGCTCTTCGGCTTCGTCGTGGTGATCCTCGGCCTCTTCGTCGCGCAGCAGGGCTTCGCGGTCGGCAACCGGGATCTGGTAATAGTCAGGGTGGATTTCGCTGAAGGCGAGGAAGCCGTGGCGGTTGCCGCCATACTCGACGAACGCCGCCTGCAAGGAGGGCTCAACGCGCGTCACCTTGGCGAGGTAGATATTGCCCCGCAGCTGCTGGCGCTGGGCCGATTCGAAGTCGAATTCCTCGATCCTGTTACCTGCGGTAACGACGATCCGTGTTTCTTCCGGGTGGATGGCATCCACCAGCATTCTCTTGGTAGCCATAATGAACTCCGCGCGCTCGCGCGCCGACAAGAGGCCGCCGGCGAGCCGGCATCCTTCTGGTGGCGCTATGCGAGGCGAATGGTTTGGGGGGTGTGGCGCGCAGAAGCTCTGCCTTGAACGCGCCGATATGTGTGGTCATGGCCGGAAGATGCAGCGTGGCAAAACGGCAATCGGCAATCTCGATCGCGTCGCGTTTTGTCCGCCTGCGGGCCATCTGACCTCTTCCTATTGGGCTGCCGTCGCATCCGGGGATGAATGGCAACCGTCCGGTCCAGTGGGACCGAAATTCTTCACGAAGCGCAGGATTTGCCGCTTCTGAACCGGGTTCGGGAGTTCTCTTCGTTCCCTTGTCCGGCCACTTCCCGTACCGCTGTCGTTGGCCCGAAGGCTACGCAAACTGGTTCTGCGGGAAGCATGCGCTTCACGTCTAGCGTGTAGGGATGTTGCGACCGAATGGCAACAGGAAAGTCAGAAACGTCTGAGGCAAACCAATTCACAGCGGGTTTATTGGCCCGCTCAGCAAATCGTCGCATAAGAGCCCTCGCGCCGCAGAATCGCCCGAACCTGGTGACACACGGCAAAGACAAGAATTTGGGGCCGGTCAGCGCTTGTTGAAATCTATTCGTCCACTTGTCCTGCCGGTCGTCGTGGCATTGCTTGGCGCGGTCTTGCTGGTGGCCATGCCACGGGCGCAGGACGCTACACCGCAAGCCGCGCCGGCCGCGGCCGTACCGGTTGCTCTCCCCAACGTCATGGATGTGCGCGTATCGGCGACGCCCGAGCGGGCGCGGCTGGTGATCGACCTCGCCGGCAAGACAGAGTTCGCCCTGGTCTCGCTGAGCGAGCCGGACCGCCTGGCCATCGATGTGCGCGCCGCGACGTTCTCGGTGCCCCAGCCATCGGGCAAGCCGGCCGGCGAGGGCATGATCGGCGAATACGTGGTGGAGCAGGCCGCGCCGGACCGTGTGCGCACCACGCTGACCCTGTCGGCGCCGGCCCAGGTGCAGCAGGCCTATATGCTCGACCCGTTCGAAGGCCAGCCGGCGCGGCTGGTTGTCGACGTCATTCCAGCCACTGCAGAGGAATTCGCCGCCAATGTCGCCAAGGACCTGGCGGCCTCTGGCACCGCTGCGCCACCCACGGCCAGCCCGACGCCGGCCGGCGGCTCGGAACTGCCCATCGCGACACGGCCGCTGGTGGTGATTGATCCGGGCCATGGCGGCATCGACAGCGGCGCCGAAACGGCCGATGGCATCAAGGAAAAGGACATTGTCCTTGCCTTCGCGCTGCGCCTGCAGGAGCTGTTGGTCGCCTCCGGGCGCTTCGATGTAGCGCTGACCCGCGAGGACGATACCTTCCTGCGGCTCGAGGAACGCGTGGCCCTGGCCCGCACCAACAAGGCGGACCTGTTCATTTCGGTGCACGCCGACAGCTTCCAGCAGCCCGAAATCAGGGGCGCCAGCGTCTACACCCGCGATGAGAATGCCACTGACGTGCTCGACAAGGTGCTGGCCGACAACGAGAACAAGACCGACATCATCGCTGGCTTTGCGATGCCGCAGATGGCGCCTGAAGTGGTCGACATCCTGCTCGATCTGATGCGGCGCGAAATGCGCCACCAGTCCTTCATGGCGGCACAGGCCATCGTGCACCAGTTGCAGCCGAGCGTCGAACTGCGGCGCTTCCCCGTCCGGCAGGCCGACTTCTTCGTGTTGCAGGCGCCCGACGTGCCATCGGTACTGCTGGAGCTTGGCTTTCTCTCCAACGCGGCCGATATGGCCAACCTGCTCGAGGGTGAATGGCAGGATCGCACGGCGGACGCATTGGCCCGGGGCGTGTCGGCCTATTTCGACAGCCTGGCGCCCGAAGAATGATGTGGCAATTCAGTCACGCCCGGCGCCGCGTGCCAACGGCAAAGCCGCAGTAACGCGGCCTTGTGATCTACTTTGCGGCCGCCGTCTGCTATGATTCTACGCTGAATCCGGTGTTCCTCGCGGACGCTGCGAGGTGAATATGCGGGCGGTGCGCCGCTCGGGAGAGAACGACTAGATGCTGCGCTTGCTCGGCTGGATCTTTGGCTTTGGGATGTTCGCGGCACTGGCCGGCATCGGCGTGGCCGCGATCTATCTCACCACCGTTGCCGCCGCGCTGCCTGATTATACCGTGCTCAAGGACTATCAGCCGCCCGTGACCACGCGCGTCCATGCGGCAGATGGTACGCTCCTGGCCGAGTTCGCCCGCGAACGCCGGCTGTTCCAGCCCATAGAGACGGTGCCGCCGCTGCTGGTCCACGCCTTCCTCTCGGCCGAGGACAAGGATTTCTACAGCCATGGCGGCATCGCCATCGACGGCGTGTTCCGTGCGCTGCGCGACAACGTGCTGGCGCGCATGGACGGCAACAGCTCGATCCAGGGCGGCGGCTCGTCCATTACCCAGCAGGTGGCCAAGAACTTCCTGCTCACCTCCGAGCAGACCTGGGACCGCAAGCTGCAGGAAGCGCTGCTGGCGGTCAGGATCGAGTCCACCTTTTCCAAGGACCGTATTCTCGAACTTTATCTCAACGAGATTTTCCTTGGCCTCAACTCCTATGGCGTAGCTGCCGCGGCGCTCAACTACTTCGACAAGGCGCTCTATGAGCTGACATTGAGCGAGGCCGCCTATATTGCAGCGCTCCCCAAGGGCCCCAATAACTACCACCCGTTCCGTCGCCCGCAGGCCGCCATCGAGCGCCGCAACTGGGTGATCGACCGTATGGTTGAAAATGGCTACGTGACGCTGGAAGAGGGCTCCATCGCCAAGGACGAGCCGCTCAACGTCATCCCGCGCGCCGGCGGCAGCCAGCTTTACTCGGCGGAGTACTTCACCGAGGAAGTCCGCCGCGAGCTGGCCAAGCTCTACGGCGAAGACCAGCTCTATGGCGGCGGCCTGTCGGTGCGCACCACGCTTGAGCCCAAGTTGCAGGAATATGCCCGCCGGGCTCTGATGAATGGCCTGATCGCCTATGACCATGGCAAGGGCTTCCGCGAGCCGGTCGCCAGCATCGAGATCGGTGAGGACTGGGGGCTCGACGTCAGCAAGATCGTGCCGCTCAGCGACGTGCCGGAATGGCAGCTCGCCGTGGTGCTGGAGATGAACGGCAACGAAGCGCGGATTGGCCTGCGGCCCGACAACCTCGCTGATGGCGCGGTGGCGGACGATCGCGTCGAAGGCACGCTGTCCGGCCCCGAGATCAAGTGGGTTTCCAAGCCTCTCCAGGATATTCTTAAGGTAGGGGATGTGGTCTATGTCTCCCCGGTTTCGGGGCAGACCGGCATCTACACGCTCGAACAGGTGCCCGAGATCGAAGGTGCCCTGGTCGCCATGGACCCGCGGACCGGCCGCGTTCTGGCCATGGTGGGCGGCTTTTCCTATGCGATGAGCGAATTCAACCGGGCGACCCAGGCATTGCGGCAGCCGGGCTCGTCGTTCAAGCCCATCGTCTATGCGGCGGCGCTCGACAATGGTTATACGCCAGCCTCGGTGGTGCTCGATGCGCCGGTCGAAATCCGCAACGGCGATGGCTCGATCTGGCGCCCGGAAAACTATGCGCAGGAATTCTACGGACCGCAGACGCTGCGCCGCGGCATCGAACGCAGCCGCAACGTCATGACCGTACGGCTGGCGCGTGACATCGGCATGCCGCTGGTGGCCGAATACGCCAAGATGTTCGGCGTGTACGATACCATGCAGCCGGTGCTGGCCATGGCGCTCGGCGCCGGCGAAACCACCGACATGCGGATGACCGCCGCCTATGCCACCATCGCCAATGGCGGCCGCAAGATCGTGCCGACCCTGATCGACCGCGTGCAGGATCGCTATGGCGTTACCGTCTACAAGCACGACCAGCGCCTGTGCCAGGGCTGCGAAGCGACCAGTTGGACCGGGCAGGGCGAGCCGGTGATTGTCGACAACCGCGAGCAGGTGCTCGACCCCATGACCGCCTACCAGATCACCTCGATGATGGAAGGCGTGGTGCAGCGCGGCACCGGCACTGCGGCCAGGGTCCTCAACCGCCCGGTGGCCGGCAAGACCGGCACCACCAATGACTACAAGGACGCCTGGTTTGTCGGCTTTACGCCCGAACTCGCGGTCGGCGTCTATGTCGGCTATGACCAGCCGCGGTCGATGGGCAGCGCCGTGACCGGTGGCACCTTCGCCGTGCCGATCTTCACCGAATTCATGGCCAAGGCGCTCGAAGGCAAGCCGCCGACCCCATTCAACGTGCCCCCGGGCATGACAACGGCCTGGATCAACCCCAATTCGGGCGTAGCGGCCTTCGATGGTGAGGGCGGCATCCAGGAGGCGTTCAAGCCCGGTACCGGGCCGAACCTGATGACGTCGGTCATCGGGGTGGACGTCAACGCCTTCGACGCCATCCAGCGCCAGCAGATGATGCAGCAGCAGTACGACTCGGGCTTCGTGTCCCAGCCACAGGCGCCGGCCGAGGGCGGCGGCAACCAGCTGGTCTACGATCCCAATACCGGCCAATGGGTCAGCCCTGGGCGCGGCGGCCTGTTCTAGTGGCTGACTTCGTCACCTATCCCCACGCGGCGCTGACCCGAAAGGCCGCGGTGCGGCCGGTTGATGCCGCAATGCTGGCGGCTGGTGAGAGGCTAGCCGAAGCAGCCAGAAGCGTGCAGGCCTATGGGCTGGCGGCGGCCCATCTCGGTCTCGACGAGCCGCTGGTGGTGATCAGCGTGGCCAGCGACACGACCCAGCGCGACTA
>CAMLFK010000302.1 GCA_946479255.1 uncultured Oxalobacteraceae bacterium | reverse complement strand
CGCTTTACGGACGCCTTTACTCACATATCGGAGCGCACCGCGCGCGCTTCCGATCTGCATGTGAGCATCTGCGCGGTGCTGATGGCCGAGGCGTGCAATACGGGGCCAGAGCCGCTGATTCGCGGCGATGTGCCGGCGCTCAAGCGCGACAGGTTGTCATGGGTGGACCAGAACTATCTACGCGACGACACCATCACTGCGGCGAACACCATGCTGGTCGCCGCGCAGAGCCGTTCGACGCTGGCCAGCGTGTGGGGCGGCGGCGAGGTCGCGTCGGCCGACGGGATGCGCTTCGTGGTGCCGGTGCGCTCGGTGCATTCCGGGCCGAATCCGAAATACTTCGGCGTCGGGCGCGGCGTGACCTGGTACAACCTGATATCGAACCAGTTTTCCGGACTGAACGACATCACGGTGCCGGGCACGCTGCGCGACAGCCTGGTCCTGCTAGCCGTCGTCCTGGAACAGCAGACCAACCTTCAGCCGACTCAGATCATGACGGACACGGGCGCGTACAGCGACGTGGTTTTCGGCCTGTTCCGCCTGCTTGGATACCGATTCAGTCCGCGCCTGGCCGATGTCGGCGGCACGCGTTTCTGGCGAATCGATACCAAAGCCGACTACGGACTGCTCAATTCTGTATCCGGACACAATATCAGCCTACAGAAGATCGAGCCGCATTGGGACGACATGCTGCGCTTGGCTGGCTCGCTCAAGCTCGGCCGGGTTTCTGCCGCCGGTATCATGCGCACGCTCCAGGTCGGCGAGCGCCCGACCAGGCTGGCCCAGGCCATCGCCGAGTTCGGCCGCATCGACAAGACGCTGCACACGCTGACCTACATCGATGACGAAGCCAAGCGCCGGGGCACGCTGACTCAGCTCAACCGTGGCGAGGGGCGGCACAGCGTCGCCCGCGCCGTCTTCCACGGCGAGCGAGGCGAGTTGCGGCAGCACTACCGCGAGGGGCAGGAAGACCAGCTCGGTGCGCTCGGCCTGGTGCTCAACATGATCGTGCTGTGGAACACCAGCTACATGGAGGCCGCATTGAACCAATTGCGGGCGGATGATTTCGAGGTAAGAGATGAGGACGTGGCCAGGCTGTCGCCGCTGCTGCATGAGCACATCAACATGCTGGGCCGGTATTCGTTTTCGGTGCCGGATGCGGTAGCCAAGGGCGAGTTACGGCCGTTGCGTAACTCAGCGAGCGATGAATAGTCCGCGAACCTAGCTTAACCGTGTTTTACGTTCCACTGCACCTCAGACCCCATTTTTTCGATGGCAACGACGACCTTGGTTCGATAGCTTGCAATCTTATCGAACACCCGGGCGTTGACGCATTCCGCGCAGCATTTTCCCGCATTTCTCAACGCGACGATGTTCAAGCGGTCTATGCGCAAATTGCGGAATTGGACCCGGGCGAAGACAGCTGGCCATTCACCGACACGATCTTTGTCGTGGGGACCTTGACGGTAGAAGATTTGGAGTCCGAGCTTGCGGCACTGGAGCCAGACGAAATCTCAACTGCCGAGCAATTCAGCGTACCGGATGCACTGGCAGGCAGCCGCGCCCCGATTCTGGCAGCTTGGTGGGACTAGGATCGTGGGTCCAGGCAGGTGAACTGACAGTAGTGTGCAGGCCAACCTCTGCCTTCCCGGACTGGGTCGGCGCTGCGATATAATGTCGTCCGCTCCAATCATACCGTCCGAATCCATGTCCTCCGATACCACCAACCGCCCCATGCTGTACGACCCGACCGAACACCGGATTCGCAGTTTCGTCACGCGCGCCGGCCGCCTGTCGATCGCCCAGGCGCGGGCGCTGGAAGACTTGGGACCGAAGTTCATGATCGAGTACGCCAAGGCGCCGCTCGACCTGGAGCAGGCCTTCGGCCGCAAGGCGCCGGTAATCCTGGAAATCGGTTTCGGCATGGGCGACACCACTTCGCACATCGCGCGCGCCATGCCGGAGAAAGACTTCATCGGCGTGGAAGTCCATACCCCCGGCGTGGGCAGCCTGCTCAAGCAGATCGGCGAACAGGGCATCACCAACCTGCGCCTGATCCAGCACGACGCCGTCGAGGTGCTGAACAATATGATCCAGCCGGCTTCGCTGGCCGGCGTGCACGTGTTCTTCCCTGACCCCTGGCATAAGGCGCGCCACAACAAGCGCCGCTTGATCCAGCCGGCCTTCGTCAAGCTGCTGTGCGAGCGCCTGGCGCCGGGCGGCTACCTGCACCTGGCCACCGACTGGGAAGACTACGCGGTGCAAATGCTGGAAGTACTCAGCGCCGAGCCGGCCTTGCGGAATACCGCCGAAGGCTATGCGCCGCAGCCGGCTTACCGCCCGCTGACCAAGTTCGAAAACCGCGGCCTGAAACTCGGCCACGGCGTGTGGGATCTGGTCTTCCTCAAGAAGTAAGCTTAGCCGCCGCCATGCGCGGCGCCATCGGCAAGAACGCCAGCAGGTTCCCGCACAAGACCAGCAGCAGGCCGGCGAATGCTGGCGCCGTCCACTGGTAGCCTTCGAACACCGTCGACACCGTCAACGCCACCACCGGGAACAGCACGGTGGAGTAAGCGGCGCGGTCCGGGCCGATGCGCCCGACCAGCAGCAGGTAGGCGGTGAACGCCACCACCGATCCCAGAATCGCGAGGTATAGCAGCGACGCCGTGTAGCGCACGGTAGGCTCGAAGCTGAACGGCATCCCCAGCATGAACGCCCCCGCGCCGACGATGCTCGCGCCGATCAGCATGGCCCAGCTGTTGGTCAGCCATGGCGACAGCCCCAGCGACTGCATGCGCGAGGACAGCAGGTTCCCGGTCGAGAAGCACAGTGTTCCCAGCAGTGCCAGCCCGAGGCCAAGCAGCATGCCGCTGTCGTTCCAGTGCCCGCGCATCTGCGGCAGGAACAAGAGGGCGATCCCGCCCAGGCCCAGCAGCGCGCCGGCCAGCACTTGCGGCTTGATCGGCCGCCCCATGAACAGCCGGCTGTTGATGGCGTTCCAGATCGGCGCGGTCGAAAACACCACTGCCACCAGGCCGCTCGGCACCCATTGGCTGGCATAGTAAAAGCACAGGAAGTTACAGCAGAACAGGGCCACACCCTGTGCCAGCAGATAGCGCCACGCGCTGCGCGGCGGCCAGAAGGTTTTACGGGTGGCGAGCAGGAACAGCATCAGCACCGCCGCGGCGATCCAGAAGCGGTAGGCGATCGATACCGGCGCGGCGACCACGCCGAGCTGGAATTTGATGGCGATCCAGGTGGTGCCCCAGATGAGCACCGTGGCGAGATAGAGGAAAGTATTCATGTCGCCATCTTGCCGGTGCGCGGAGCATGGCAGTTGTCTGAACTTGCGCATTTGTGGCCGGCCGCCGGCAGCGGCGGCGATCACGTGCTAGACTTTTTTCCATGTCATCGAACGCCGCCCTCCATCACGCGATCTTCAACACCATGTCGGCCACGGACGCGACGCTGGAGCGCTTCGCCTGGCTGGGCGACGGCATGGCGGCGGCCGTCTGGCACCGCACCGTGCACGAAGAACAGACCAGCTACGACAAGCCGGGCCACCACACCTTGTCCTGCTATCTGGGGGGCGGCCATCGCGTGGAGCGGCAGGGCGCGCGCCAGCGTGCTTTCGGCGCGCCCGGCCTCTTGTGCACCATGCCCGACTGGCACGAATCGGACTGGGTGGTGCGCGGCGAACTGCGCCTGCTCCACATTTACTTCATGCCAGAGCACTTCACCCGGCGCGCGGTGGTGGAGCTGGACCGCGAACCGCGTGAATTAACCCTGCAGGACCGTACCTATTTTGAAGATCCGCGCCTGCTGGCGCTGTGCGGCGCGCTGGTGAACCGGAACTGGGACGACCCGGACCAGCTGATCGCCGCCAACGAGATCACCCACGAGAGCCTGAGCGTGCTGCTGCAGTCGCAGAGCGAAGTGCGGCGCGATCTGCGTTTGCGCGGAGGGCTGGCGCCCGTGGTGCGGCGAAGGCTGGCCGAGTACATCGACGCCAGGCTGGCCGGCACCATCACGCTGGGTGAGCTGGCGCAGCAGGCCTGCATGTCGGAGTTTCACCTGACCCGGATGTTCAGGCTGTCGTTCGGGATGCCGCCTTCGGCCTGGATTGCCGCGCGCCGGCTCGACCGCGCCAGGGCCCTGCTGCGAAATACGAAGATGTCGCTGCAGCAGGTCGCCACCGCCTGCGGATATGCGGACCTGAGCCACTTCAGCCACCGCTTCAGCGCATCGGTCGGCGCACCGCCGGGACGTTACCGCCAGACGGCTTTCGCCTAAGTCATCTCCATGATGATGGCCACGATCTCGTCGCCATACGACACCAGCTTCTTCTCGCCCACGCCGGTCACCCCGCGCAGTTCCTGCAAGGTGGTCGGCTTGGCTTTGGAGATCTCGCGCAGGGTGGCGTCGCCGAAGATGATGTACGCCGCCACGTTGTGCGCGCGCGCCGTCTCCATGCGCCAGCGACGCAGCCGTTCGAAGATCTCCTGCTCGGACTTGGACAGGTCCATCTCCACATAGCCCTTCGATGGCGCGGTGCGCTTGGCCTTGACCGGCTTCTGGTACTGGCGCAGCTGCACCGCCTTGGCGCCTTTGAGCACCGGGCGCGCGGCATCGGTCAGCTTGAGGGAACTGTACATTTCATGGTCGACCGTCACCAGTCCCAGCGCGATGGCCTGGCGCAGGATGGCGCGCCACTCCTGCTCCGCACGGTCGGCGCCGATGCCGAATACCGACAGCGAATCGTGATGCCAGGTCTTGATGCGCTCCGACTCGACCCCGCGCAGCACGTCGATCACGTGGCCGGCGGCGAAGCGCTGGTCGACCCGGTAGATGGTCGACAGCAGCTTTTGCACCGGCACCGTGCCGTCGAAGGAAACCGGCGGAATCAGGCAGGTGTCGCAGTTGCCGCAGGGGCCGGATTGCTCGCCGAAGTACTCCAGCAATCGCATGCGCCGGCAGGACAGGGTCTCGCACAGGCCCAGCATGGCATCGAGCTTCATGCCCAGCACCCGCTTGAAGGTTTCGTCGGCTTCGGATTCGTCGATCATGCGGCGCTGTAGCACCACGTCCTGCAGGCCGTAGGCCATCCAGGCGCTGGCCGGCATGCCGTCGCGGCCGGCGCGTCCGGTCTCCTGGTAGTAGCCCTCGATACTCTTGGGCAGGTCGAGGTGGCACACAAAGCGCACGTCCGGTTTGTCGATGCCCATGCCGAAGGCGATGGTGGCGACCATGACGATGCTTTCCTCCCGCAGGAAGCGCGACTGGTTGGCGCTGCGCTTGGCGTGGTCCATGCCGGCGTGATAGGGCAGGGCGCGGATGCCGTTCTCGTTCAGGAAGTCGGCCGTCTCCTCGACCTTTTTACGCGACAGGCAGTAGACGATGCCGGCGTCGCTGCCATGCTCGGTGGTGATGAAGTCGAGCAGCTGCTTGCGCCCATTGCCTTTCTCGACGATCTGGTAGCGGATGTTGGGCCGGTCGAACGAGGAGACGAACTGGCGCGCGTCACCCAGCTGCAGGCGCAGGGCGATTTCGGCGCGGGTCTGGTGGTCGGCGGTGGCGGTGAGCGCAATGCGCGGCACATTGGGAAAGCGCTCGTGCAGGATCGACAGGCGGATGTACTCGGGCCGGAAGTCATGCCCCCACTGCGACACGCAATGCGCCTCGTCGATGGCGAAGAGAGCAATGCGCGAAGCGTCGAACAGGTCCAGGCAGCGCTGCGTCATGAGGCGCTCGGGCGCCACGTACACCAGGTCGATCTCGCCGGTGCGCACCAGCCGTTCGATGCGCA
>CAMLFK010000301.1 GCA_946479255.1 uncultured Oxalobacteraceae bacterium | reverse complement strand
CGTAAAATCTTTGATGCCAGGGATATCGAGCCGGCGCAAGCCGACCATGCACTGCACGCGATCGCCGCTTTGTACAGGGTCGAGGCAGATCCGCGACGATGGCCTGACAGGACAACCCAAGCTCGCACGCCGACAGGAGCATTCGAAACTCGTGCTCGAGCGCTTCTTCGCTTGGATCGACGAGCAGTTCGACAAGCAGGGCTTCCTGCCGAGCAGTCCCTTCCTTGGTGCGCTGGCATATATACGAGAACGCCGGGTCGGCCTGTCGGTCTACCTGGATGACCCGGAGGTATCGATCGACACAAACCACCTCGAGCGCGCTCTGCGCGTCATCCCGATGGGCAAGAAGAACTGCTTGTTCAGCTGGACTGAGCTGGGCGCCAAGCACGTCGGCATTGTGCAAAGCCTGCTGGCGACCTGCCGACTGCACGACATCAACCCGTGCGATTACTTCGTGGACGTACTGCAGCGCGTTGGCGAGCACCCGGCGTCACTCGTGCATCAGCTCACGCCACGGATCTGGAAGAAGATGTTTGCCGAGAATCCACTACGCTCGGACCTGCACGACCTTGGCGGCCGACATGCTTATGCCGCCGCGTGACCGCTTACGGCCCGGGCGGCGCAAACCCGGGTATGGCGGCCAGCCCAACCATCCAAAAATTCAATCGCCGCGTTATGCCGCCCGAATTGCCAGGCCCAGGCGCCGCGTGTAGCCTTGTTTCGCTGTCACCCACAACCCGACTTTGAGGAGATCTGGCATGAGCTTATTCATGGTTACCACGAAATTCCCGCACGGCCTGTTGCACAGTCCCGATCTCGTTGGCAAGGTGAAGGCAGCGCACGAAAGCTACCGCGCGGCGGCGCCATCGTTCGACATCGTGTCGAGCTACAAGATCGACGCTGAAACGACCATCGACATCGTCGAGGCGGACACCGAGGACGAGGCCCGCAAGGCGGTCGCCGCGATCGCGCACGCCACCGGCACCCACGTCAACATGGCGCCGGTCCAGACCTTCCGGTCGCACATGCGGTCGCTGCGGACCGGCAAGAAGTAATGCAAGGCCTGGGCCTCGTTACCATGCTCGGCAATCCTGCGCCCGCCTCCGGCGAGCATCCCTTGCCGGCCCCTGCCCGCCCGCCGGTGCAGCGCGGCTTCGACGATTCGCTGTGGACCAGCATCGGCGACCTCATCTTCGGTCCGGAGCGCTGGGCCGCCGCGCCGGGGGAGGTGGCGGCGATCCTGCGGCTGCTGCGCCTGGCCCCCGGCGCAAGCGTGCTCGACATCCCATGTGGGACCGGACGGCACAGCATTTCGCTGGCGGCCGCGGGGCATCGGGTTACCGGGGTCGACCGGTGCGAGCTGTACCTGGCGGAAGCGACGGTGCGGGCGGGCAGCGCCGGGCTGCCGGTCGACTGGATTGCGGCCGACATGCGCGATTTCCGGCGCCCCGGCGCGTTCGACGCGGTCCTCAACCTGAACACGTCGTTTGGTTACTTCCGCGATGACGCCGACAACCTGCGGGTATTGCAGAACATGTGCGCGTCGTTGAAGGCGGACGGGCAAATCCTGATCGACATCACCACGCGCGACCAGCTGTCGAAATCGTTCCATCCGCATAAGGCGCGCGAAATCGATGGCGTCCGCTACGAGGAGATCACCCAGCTCGACCACGAGCAGGGCTGGCTCTCCAAGGAGGTGATCGTCGCGCGCGGCCGCGAGCGGCGCTCGCTGGCCTGGGGCCGCCGCATCTATGACACGGAGGAACTGGCCGGCCTGCTGGCGGCCGCCGGCTTTACGGGCGTGCGGTGTTACGACGGCTTCGACGGCAATGCCTACAGCGCTGGCACCGCCCGGCTGGCGCTGGCCGCCAGGAAGCCAAACCCATGACTGTCCATTCACGGGAGGTGCAACCAGCACAAGCCACGCGAACCACCGGAGCCTAAGCGACACCCAAAACCAACCGAACGGGAGAACAAAATGAGCGACATTGCAGAAATGACCAAGCCACTTTCGATTTGCGGCCTGCGCCGGGAAATTGAGGACCGTCCGCAGCTGAAGTTCCGCCTCGCTTCCGCACTCAGCGATGTGCTGCGCAAGGAAAACCTGGAGCTGAGCGCCGGCGCGCTCGGCAGCCTCAGCTTCTGCTCCTACGACGAACTGGAGAAGATGGGCGTGCGCCCGCCGCACGGCGAGTGGACCATCTGAGCGGTGCCTGAGATGATTGCACAGGAAACATTGTGCGAGAATCCATCCGCGACGATAGCGTTCGAACCAGTCGGTTCCGGCGTCTACGTCGCGGATGCGCTCTCCCCGGCGCGCTGCGCCGCCATCGTCGACGAGTTCCGCGGCCATGACCAATGGAAGGCGGCCAAGATCACGCGCTACGAGTACGACGAAGCCACCGGCGCCGGGCAGATGCGGGTGGTGCTCGATCCCGGCAAGCGGATCGCCGAGCGGGTGCACTTCGCCGATGTCGACCTCGACGACTACCCCAACGCCGGCTTCTTTTTCGACTTCGTCCGCCAGCAGGTCCTGCCCTTCATCCACGAGGAATATGGACTGGCGACCGAGCGGTTCGGGGAAGCGGAAATCGTGCGCTATCCGCCCGGCGGCGTCTTCATCCCGCATTCCGACTCCAACAAACTGAAGCCGTACCGCGCGTTCAGCGTCATCCTCTACCTCAACGACAGCTTCAGCGGTGGCGAAACGAGCTTTCCCACGCTCAATTACAAATGCGTGCCCAAGACCGGCCGCGTGCTGATCTTCCCCTCGCACCTGCTGCACGGCGGCGAAACCGTGCGCGACGGTGAAAAGCAGATCATCGTGCTGTGGGTGTTCTACCCGGGCCACGTCGACACCTGAACCCGCGCCGCCTGTGCGCCCTGGCCAAACCCGCTTCCCAAGCCCGGGGAGTGGGTTTTTCTTTGGTTCTTCGCGGATTAGCGGGAAGCAACCTAGAAATGAAGAAAGCGGTGAAGCAGGTAGACTTGTTGTGCGACCAACCAGTTTCCCTACAACACCGCTTTCGTCGGAAGAGTATGACCGGGAATTGAGTCGGAGCGTGCGCGGCGCGTATCTCCGGGATGCGCTGACTGGCTCGGAGGTCCTGCCGCGCCTGCGTGACGCGGTGATCTTGTGGGTAGGCGACGCGGCGCGGACTGTGACCGGCTTCGAGACAGATGCGCTAACTCGCAAAGCTGTCGCGCAGTCCTGGTACGTCATGATAGTGCCTGCCGCCACCTGATCAAGCACCTGAGTCTATCTGAGACGATCTCCGCTGCGTCCATACAAACAATCACGCGCATGCTTATTTAAATGGCATCATTGTCTGATTGGCCAGGAAGGCGCGTAGAACAAGGATGCGCTACCCCACCTCACCAGGTGAACACGTCCGTCGGCTCGCTATCCTTGAATAAATCAGCCTTATTGCCGGTACTCGTATCAAAGACAAAATAATTCACTGAGCGATCCCTGTATACGAGGTGCTGCTCATCAATCCAGCCCGTGATGGCAAGCGTCTTACCTTCGCAGTCGTCATAGCGGCCAAACGCGACTTCTTTGGCAACGCCATTTGGGCCAGTGACTTTGAGCGCGTAGGTCCTGTCTCGGCTTTCCGGGCCCAAAAATGCGCGCCATTTTCCACTAGGCGAATATTCAGAAGTGAGCCCGGCTATCGAGCGCGGAGAGACAGTGTCAAACAAGGGAATGTCGCGCCCACCGCGCGAATAGACATGGTCATAACTTTTCCGATCGTAGCGACCGGATATCTTTTCAACTGCTTTGGTGGACGGGCGATAAGAAAAATACTCCAATTGGTTTGTCACATCCATACTGCGCACCATGATCAGCAACTCCGCGCCGTCCTTTGACCATCGCGTGGAGGCCCAGGCATTCTTTTTTGGGATTAACGTTGGCAACTTCAGCATCGCAGGGTGCCATGTTGCTGTGTCTAGCAGAACGATGCCGGCACCCGTATCGCTGCCCCATCGACTGTCATAATTCGCGGCGATCACGATGAACTTGTTATCAGGCGAAAATTCGGGAATTGACCCGCCCCAAGCCGGGTGTTCCAGGACCATGCGATCTACCTTGGTCCGACGGTCGTAGATCCAATATTGGGTACTTGAATAGCCTTTCCGCGTACCGCTGTAACTGATCCAGCGCCCATTAGCGGAGGGAACAACGCTCGCCGTGTCGTCAAATTCATGATCCGAAATGTGCGTCCAGACTTGCCTGCTCAGGTCCAGCCTGGAGAACCTTCCTGAGCTTTGCATGACATAGAGTGGCGTCTTGATGGCCATGGACGTAAGCGGGACTTTCTTCAGTCTCGATGACAGGGGTTTTCCACAGCTGGATTGAGATTCTTCCGCAGTAGCATCAGGCACATACAAACTCGCCGCGATGAACGCCAGCACGGTCAGGGTGGCTGTTGATGTAGCGTAGCTGTACGCCGACCACTTTGTGGGACGCGGCGCTGCGATCTGTCCTGGCCGAGATTTTTGCGTGTCGTAGGGCATCACGAATAATCGAATTAGTAGCTCAGATATACTGTTTGAACGATGATAAGGTCGCAGCTTGAAAGCGGCAATTTTTTGCGCATGTTAACTGGAGGGCAGGTGTTAACCCGATTTGCATCTTGTAGCTGTGGGCAACTCTCAGCCCAGGTCACTGGCGATCCTGTTCGCAACTCGATCTGTCACTGTCTGGCTTGCCAACGCCGTACTGGAAGCGTCTTCGGGCAGCAGGCCAGGTTCCTGCGTGAGCACGTAACGATCACTGGCGATTCAACGGAGTACACCCGCGTTGGTGACGAGGGCGGGCGAGCCAGATTCCACTTCTGTCCGCAGTGCGGTTCTACCGTCTACTATGAACTCGAGGGGCTTGAAGCATACCTGGCGATTCCCGTTGGCGCCTTCGCGGATCCGGATTTTCCTTCCCCGACGGTGTCCATCTATGAGGAGCGAATGCACCAGTGGGTCGTTCCTCCTCGTGACGCCGAGCACTTCCCTTAATTTTGCCGGTGCTCAGCGCCGGTGAAGACCGCCAGTTGAGCCTCGAAAGCACGCTTGTAGGCCGGCCGTGCTTCACCGCGGGCGACATAAGCTGCGAGGTTCGGATATTCGTCCAGCAAGCCCGATGATCGCAACCTGAGCAGTACGTGCACCATCATCAGGTCGCCCGCGCTGAATTCGCCATCGAGCCAGTCGGCATCGCCAAGGCGTGCGGAAAGTTCGCCCAGCCGGACACGCACACGATCCAGGACCATCGGCAGGCGCTCCGCATACCAGGGTTTGTCGGCTTCCAAAATTTTGATTGTTTGGAGATCAAGGATGGGCGCCTCAACGGTATTAACCGCCGCAAACATCCAAGTGATGGCGCGCGCCCTGGGGTTCGCACCAATTGGCAACAGGCCGTCATGACGCTCAGCGATATGAAACACGATCGCACTCGACTCGAACAGGGCAAGACTGCCTTCTTCATAGGTCGGAATCTGCCCGAAGGGATGAAGTGCCCGGTGCCCGGCTTCCTTCATCGCCTTGAAGGAAACAAGGCGAACTTCGTAAGGTTGGCCAACTTCTTCAAGCGCCCAGCGAACACGCATGTCACGCGCAAGTCCCTGGCCTTTATCGGGCGATTTTTCGAAGGCGGTGATAATGGGGAGCATTGAATGGGGCATAGCGTTTTCTCCTGAGTTGGATGGTCGTAGAGGCGATACGAAGTTGTACCGTGCACTACTTAGACGAACGACCCAGGCCAGAATCGACATCCCCGTAGCGTTTTTCTGAGAAAATACCCGCGCCGCTCTTCCCTTTCCATCGGCC
>CAMLFK010000300.1 GCA_946479255.1 uncultured Oxalobacteraceae bacterium | reverse complement strand
CGTCTTCGTCGAACGCCTGGAGGGAAGCTGCTGTCGCCGCCTGGGTTGCCATCTCTTCCGCCACTTCGGTCTGGCGGGCCAGATCGGCCTTTTCCTGTTCGGCTTCGGCACGCGCAACAGCCGCCATGCAGGCCGCTTGCTCCGATTCCAGCCGTGAAGCCAGCGCCTGATTGGCACGCTGGTCGGCAGCCGCCTTGTCGCGCTGGGCCGCCAGCTTCTGTTCCACCAAGCGCAGCGCCGCCTGTTCAGCCTCGGCACAAGCCTGCTCGGCGACCAGCAAATCTTGCGCCAGCGCCAGCTTCTGCTGCTCGGCTTCCTTGCGTGCAGCCTGCGCGTCCGCCAGTTCGGTGGCGGCGCGCGCCTGCGCGGCAAGGGCTTCGGCAGTAGCGCTATGGTCAGCGGCATCACGTGCGGCTTGTTCGCCCAACACCCGGGTCGCCTCGATTTCGGCCAGTTGCGCTTGTTCCAGTTGGCGCTCGGCATCGGCACGTTGACGCAGCAAGTCGGCCTGGGCCAGTTCGGCATCGGCACGCGCCTTGGCGGCGCTGGCCAATTCCTGCTCGGCTTCCAGCTTTTCCTGCAACATCACCAGCGCGATTTCCTCGGCCAGCGCACGTTCCCGCTCGGCCTGGGCCAGCGCCGCGGCCTGGTCGGCTTTCTGCGCTGCCAGCTGCGCGGCCTGACGCTGCAAGGCGACCTGTTCGGAGATCGCATCGACAGCGGCCTGCTCGGCAGCATTTTCCAAGGCTGCGGCGGCAGCCGCGGCTTGCGCCAGGGCGGCGCGTTCCTCAGCCAGCGCACGGGCGCGCTGCTGTTGTTCGGATTCTTCCAGCGCGGCGGCGGCGGCGGCCTGCTCGGCCAGCGCTCGTTCATGCGCCTGCTGGGTGGCGATCTTTTCGGCCTCGACCTTGGCTTCCACCTGCTGGGCCGCTTCTTCCTCGGCACGGGCGCGCGCCATGGCGACGTCGCGCAGCTTGCGGTCGACTTCAATACGGGCTTCGGTGGCGGCCATGATGCGGGCGTCGGCTTCGCGGCGCGCTTCGGCGCTGGTCGCGGCCATCTGTTCGACGCGCTCGCGGTGAATGGCGGCATCGCGCAGGGCTTTTTCCGCTTGCAGGCGCATCGAGATCGATTTGGCGGCCACGCGCTCGGACTCGGCGTGTGCCAGCGCGATGGCTTCGCGTTCCTGTTCGATATGCGCCAGCGCGCGGGCTTCTTCCAGCGCGCGTGCTTCGGCCTGGGCGCGGGCAAAGGCGGATGCCAGCGCGACCTGGTCGGCTTTTTCGCGCTGCACGGTCAGTTCCAGGGCTTCGGCTTCGGCTTCGGCCAGCAGCTCGGCGGTCTGGCGCGCTCCCTTGGCCTGGCGCTCGCGTTCACGCGCCAGCACAGCCAGGCGGGCGTCGGCGCTGGCGATGTGCAGCACTTCTTCCTTGGCGGCATGCACGGCGGCGACGCGCTCGACGGCCTGCAGGCGGGCTTGTTCGGTCTGTACCAGCAGTTCTTCGGAAGCACGGGCGGCTTCGCGCGCCAGTTCGGCTTCGGCTTCGGCCAGTTCGGCGGCGCGGCGGCGCGCTTCTTCCTCGATTTTGACGCGCGATTCGGCGGCCAGCTTGATTTCGGTATCGGCGGCCACGCGGGCGCGCAGTTCGGCGGTTTCCTGACGCACCGCTTCCAGCTTTTCCAGGCTGGCCTGGGCGGCTGCGCGCAGCGTTTCGAGGCGGTCGCGGTTCGCCTCAATGGCCTGTTCGGAGGCCTGGGCGTTTTGAATCGCGGCTGCCGCGGCGGCGGCATCCATGGCGGCGCGCTCGTCCGCCAGTTTGCGCGCATGCGCTTCGGCATGCACCCGGCTTTCAGCGGCGCAAGAAGCCTTGGCTTCGGCCTCGACCCGGGCAATTGCTTCGTGAATGGCGCGCATCTCCGACTGGGCACGGTCCGGCGCCGGCTCGGCCTTGGCCGCCGGTGGTGGAGGTGCGTCCTGCATGTCGATACTGACGTTGGCGTCGTCCAGCTGGGTGTGCGCTTGTTCCATATGTGTGTTCTTCCGTATGCCCTCCCCCGAACGGGAAGGCGCAGGAAGAATTATCACGCAGCAACACTTTTCACATGGGGCGAAGAAGACCGGGAAAAGCGCCCCTATTCTTTGTTTAGATCAGGCCGGCCAGAGTGGCGGCTCATCCATCAGGGCAATCTGCTCGCGCAACTCCAGTACCCGGTCCTGCCAGTAGCGTTGTGTATTAAACCACGGGAAGGCGGCGGGAAAAGCCGGATCGTCCCAGCGCCGTGCCAGCCAGGCCGAGTAATGAATCAGGCGCAGGGTACGCAGCGCTTCGACCAGATACAGCTGGCGCGGGTCGAAATCGCAAAAGTCCTCGTAGCCGGCCAGGATGTCGGCCATCTGGCGCACTTGTTCATGGCGTTCGCCGGACAACAGCATCCACAGGTCCTGGATGGCCGGCCCGCTGCGGCTGTCGTCGAAGTCGACGAAGTGCGGACCGTCGTCGGTCCACAGCACGTTGCCGGCATGGCAATCGCCGTGCAGGCGCAAGGCCGGCGTTGGGCCGGCCCGGTCGAAGCAGCGGCGCACCCCGTCGACGGCCTGGTCGACCACGCTGGAATAGGCGGCCAGCAGTTCCGGCGGCACGAAATCATTAGCGAGCAGATAATTGCGCGGCTCCACGCCAAAGGTCTCGATATCTAGCGCCGGCCGCTCGGTGAACGCGGCGAGCGCGCCGACCGCATGGATGCGCCCGATGAAACGGCCAATCCATTCCAGGGTGGCTGGATCGCCCAGCTCGGGCGCGCGCCCTCCCCGGCGGGGAAACACGGCGAAGCGGAAATCGTTGAAGGTATGCAGGGTCTTGCGGCCGATGGAAAGGGCCGGCACCACCGGAATTTCGCGTTCGACCAGTTCCTGCACAAAGGCATGCTCTTCCAGGATCGCGGCGTCGGTCCAGCGCTGCGGCCGGTAGAACTTGACCACCACCGGCGGCCCCTCTTCCATGCCCACCTGGTAGACGCGGTTTTCGTAACTGTTGAGCGCCAGCAGGCGGCCATCGCCGCGCAGGCCGACACTGTCGAGCGCATCGAGCACGCAATCCGGGCCCAGGCCGGCGAAGGGGTGAATTTGGTTTTCCATCACGCTATTGTAAGGGGACCGTCAGCGGCGGCTGCGATAACTGCCTACCGTGGCGGGGGAAGCGTTAAACTAGCGCCTTCACCGACGATATTAAGAGCACCTCATGCAACTCGACCAGCCCCTCAGCGAAAAAGAATTCGACGAACTCGACCAGTTCCTGCTGTCCGACCGCAGCCCGGAAGACGCCATGACCATGGATACCCTCCATGGTTTCATGACGGCCGTGGCCATCGGTCCGGAAACCATCATGCCGGCCGAGTGGCTGCCCAAGGTCTGGGGCGGCGACGGCACCGGGCCTAAATGGAAAAACGGCAAGGAAGAAGAGCGCATCGTCAATCTCATCATGCGCTTCATGAACGAAGTGCTGGTGACCTTCGAAGTCGCGCCCAAGGAATTCGAGCCGCTTTACTGCGAGCACGAGCACGAAGGCCAGACCCTGATCGACGCCGAAGCCTGGTGCTGGGGTTTCTGGGAAGGCATGGAACTGCGCCCGGGTTCGTGGGAAGCGATCTGGTCGTCCGACCTGGCCCCGCTGATGCGCCCGATTTACCTGCTGGGCGCGGACGAGATCGAAGAGACCGAACTGCCGGAAGTGGAAGACCCGGTCAAGGCGCACAAGCTGGCGCTGGAAATCGAGGCGAACCTGCCGGCGATCTACAAGTTCTGGGTGCCGCTGCGCAAGGCCGCGGTGCAAACGATCAAGCGCGAAGAGCCGAAAGTGGGCCGCAACGACGATTGCCCTTGCGGCAGCGGCAAGAAGTTCAAGAAATGCTGCGGGGCCGAAAGCGCGTAAGCCATAGCAAGCTGAACCTGCAGAAGCGACAACTTCTCGTAAAAAGCCCGGGCCAGCGATGGTCCGGGCTTTTTTTCGTCTGGAAACCCGCCTGATGGCGCCTTCATTCCCCAAATTCAACATTATTCGCGGATATTCATCTTCCAAGTCTTGCAAGAATAGCCAAGAATACGGCTTTTCCAACGACGTTCAGGACGGTAATGATGAATTTTGGCGAAAGACTCAAGCAGATCAGGACTGAGAAAGGCCTTACCCAGCCGCAGTTCGCACAGCTGGCGGGGATCGAGCAGTCCTACCTGTCCAAACTGGAAAACGACAAGTCGGTGCCGTCCGCTGAAATGTTTTCCACTATCCTCTCCGGCCTTGGTATGGACGAGGCGACATTTTTGAAGGACCTGGACAAGGACGTGCTCGCGTCGACGCTGCGCCATATTCCGGCCGTCGCCCAGTTCAATACCACCACGCTCGTCGCCCAGGTGAGCCATACGAAACAATGGCTGTATGGCTCGGCGGCGGCATGGATTCTCGGCTTTGCCATGATGCTGGCGGCCAATGACGGCATCTTCTTTTCCAACAAACTCTACAAATACACCTCGCCTGGAGTCATTCTCCCTGGCGAGCCGGAGAATGTATTCGAGACCAAAAGGGAGATCCTGTCGCTCAAAATGATGGCCAAGATCATTGCCTTCGAAGAAATGCAGAAGGAACTGCAGGAATTTCAGGTGACCCGCGCGCGGCCGCTCACGGTCGAGTGGCCGGACAGCCGCGGCACGGTCTATGTAGAACGCGAGAAAATCGGGTACCGCCGTTTCGACCTGATCCACACCCAGCATGTGCAGGCCCCCGGCAACCGCATCCTGCAATTCCTGGGCGCGATCGTGTTCGCGTGCGGCTTCGTCGGCCTGTTCATTGAATGGCGCTTGCGCCGCCTGAAAAATAAATCGACTAACTGATCAAGCCTGAAAAGGAATTCCATGTCGCAAACCCGTACTTTCCTTGGACGGAATCCAGATGCTGGACGAGCTTGGCAAGGTCAGCAAATCAATCACGCCTTCGTCGTGCGCAATATTTCGCTTCGCTTTACGCCACCTGCGGCGTCTCCCCCCAGGCGGCTCTGATACAGCGCCGCCACCAGGTCCGACTGGGTCACCATGCCGGCGAAGCGGTTCTCGGCATCGACCACCGGAATGTAATGCAGGCCGCTGTCGGCCATGATCGGCACCAGGTCGACGATCGGCGTGTCGACCCTGGCGGTCACGACTTTGGACGTCATGATCTGCCCGACCACTTCCGGCTTTTCCGAATGCGTGTTACCGCTGGCTACAAGGAACTTGCGCAGGCGCGAGCCGAGGGTGGCCGGGTCGTCCAGGTCGCTGTGTGCCAGAAAGTCGCTCTGCGACACCATGCCGATCACCCGCCGCGCGCGGTTGAGCACCGGCAGCGCGTGCAGGCGGTGGTGGCGCATCAGGCGCCAGGCTTCGCCCAGCTCCGATGCAAACTCCAAGGTCACCACGTCCTTCGACATGATCGCCCCGCAGGTGATCACGCCAAACCGCCGTCCATAGGCATGCGATTCGGTGGCGACGATGATGTCCTCCAGGTCGTCGCGGCTGACGTCGAGCACTTGGCCGTAGCGCGCCAGCACGGCGTCCAGGTCGGCGCTGGTAAAACCCAGGCGCGCGGTGGGCGCCTCGTCGCGCGTGTCATGCACGTTTTGGGCGGACGGCTGCTGGCTGTGCGGATAGCGCCGCCCGGTCAGGTTGTTGTACAACAGCGCCCCGGCCACCATCAAGGCCGAATTGGTCGCCACCGGCAAGAGCGCAAAGCTAAATCCCATCTCGTGAATCCCCGGCCAGGCCAGCACGGCCGTCAGCGCCACCGCGCCGCCGGGCGGATGCAGGCAGCGCAGCGCGAACATGGCGG
>CAMLFK010000299.1 GCA_946479255.1 uncultured Oxalobacteraceae bacterium | reverse complement strand
TGAAAACAGCCGCACCTGCGCATACAAAATACCGAAGGGCATGATCGTCTCTCCAACCTGTATTTTTATAATAGGAATATTCCGCTTGCAGGCCACCGGACCTGCGGCAATACCATCGGCGCACAACGCAATGTGTACTAAATATTCAATACATTTGAGTGCGATTCTTGGGTGCGTTTTTCTCGACAGCGGAAGTCGAGCGACAGCCCGAGCATAGGTGGCGCGCCAAAAATAACACTAGCGCCCATGAGGGGAGTTCTAAAAATTTGCAGAAATTTTGATTAATTCTGTCAAAAGTGTCAGAAGCTCAGTGCTGCGCGTCCGCAGGGGACTCGGCGGGGATACCCGCGGCGGGGTTTTCTTGCTGGGTGGAAATTGATCGAAATGCTTTCGGGGTGCAGCCGTATTCTTCCTTGAACAACTTATTGAAATAAGAAACATTGGCATAACCAACGGAATACGCAATCTCCGCGACCGTGGCGGCGCTTTTTTCGGCCAATAACCTGGCCGCTTCCGTCAACCGCAATTTATTCAGGTAGCCGGTGAAGCTCATACCCAGTTCTGATTTCAGAACATCATTGACTTTGCTTCGATTGGACCCGGTCCCGATAACAACCGACTCCACGGACAATTCGGGGTCGGTGTAATTGGTGGCGATATAACGCAGGAGCGCCGCCTTCTCCTTATCCTTATACGGTTCCAGTGTTAATTGACGATACGCGAACAGCGGGACGTCTTTTTTCAGGCTGGACGCCACGCTGGCCATCAGCGCGCGCGAATGGGCCCGAAAAAACCAGACCGCAAATGCGGCCCAGCTGGTTAACAGCGCCAAGGCCAGCCATGCGAAATAGAGATAGTCGCGGCCGTGCAGCACGAGTTCGCTGATTTCCACCTGGGTATCGACTTCCAGAGGACTATTCAAATTGGCGCCGAAGGAAATCTTTGCCACCTTGTCGAGCGCATAGCCCTGGCTCGACAAGTCCAGCTTCATCGCGTTGAGCCACCAGTCAGGCAGGGCGAGCCGGCTCAGGTCCAGGGAAACCGGCACCCCTTTCTTATTGCAGGAGAAATAAGTGGCCGGAACCCGGTAGGTGCGGAAGTCGCCCTTCCTCGTAATCTTCTCGTCGAAGGTGCTAAGGGAAAATACCATCGAATTCGACGGAGTGCATTTGGCCAGGAAGGTGATGGTGGCGTACTTCGACCAGTCCGCCAGCACTTGCTGTCCTTTCGCGTCCATGAACGTCAGGTTGGCACCAGCGGACGGGAACGGCACCGCTTTCGTCAGTTTCATGTCGAAACGCAGCTTGTTCGGCTGGTCATCGTAGATGCGGACGGTCGAGGTGCCGCCCGACCCGATATCCGTCCAACGGGCCACCTCCAGGCGAACTCCGTCTCCCGCCCCGGGCAACAGGGGAAGCGAGCGATAACTCTGGTAGGTGAAAAAAGCCACCATCAGCGCATTCGCCGCCACGAGAACAATGAGTGTGAGAAGCGCCCTCTTATATATCTCTTGCATTATCGCACTGTTAGTTAAACTGCCCTGAGCGCCAAGGATTGCCGGGCGCTCTGTCCACATCATCATAACAGTTCAACCCCGGGTGCGAGAAAGCTGGCGTACCTTGCGGCGCAGGGCCTTGCCATTCACCGCATCGGTGGCAGCTCAACGATCACCGGCAGGAGCGGATCGGCACTGGGCGGTTCCTCTCTTGGGTCTCAGGTTTGCATCCATTGCTTCATTCTTTCAGAACGCAAAAAAAGGCGGCCGAAGCCGCCCGGAACTACTGGCGATGAACCAGCAGGAGATAGTCAGAAAACTGATGATTGCTGCGGGTCATGCAGAATGCTGATGGAACGTATTGTGGGAGCCGCGCCGCGGCGCCGCAATTGTCAAATTCGCGAAAAGCGCATATTAAATTGCATAGGCGGCGCATCGCTGTTTCCACAAAAATGATTCGCCACGGCGATCAGTTTGCCGTGCGTGCCTGGGCCGCGCACGCGGAGCTCCCGCGCTCAAGCGTTGGGCGGGGGCAGCGTGCCGATCGCGCTGGCCGGGTCAGCTGGCCCGCCAATAGCACCTGACAGGCGTGACTTTCCCGCCTCCCGCCGGCAATGCACCAGCGGGAGCGACCGGCGTTGCCGCCGGTCTCGCCACGGGTAGCGCAGAGTGCACCGCGGGCGCGGTGCAGGTTGCGAGCCTTTGAAGATTGACTGCCGCGTTCACATCGCGGTCATGGTGTGTGCCACAGGCGGCGCATGTCCAGGTACGATCGGACAAGGTAAGGTCCGCATAGCGCTCACCGCATGACGAGCACAGCTTGCTCGACGGGTACCAGCGATCCGCTAACACCAGATCCGTACCATAGCGTTGTGCCTTGTACGTCAATTGGCGGCGTATTTCATAGAAGCCGACATCGGAAATTGCACGGGCAAGCCGTCCATTGGCCAGCATGCCGCGCACATTCAGGTCCTCGATCACGACCGCTTGGTTTTCGCGGCAGAGACGGGTCGTCAGTTTGTGCGTAAAGTCGGCGCGCACGTTGGCGACGTGCGCGTTCGCGATGCGCGCATGCAGGCGTGCAATTGCACGATTTCCCCTGATCGTGTTGGCCGATATTTGCAGCCGCGTGCCCTTCGGTATGCGGCTATTGAAGCCGGCGGCGATCTTCGCGGCTTCCCTCTTGCGCGACTGCCTGCGCGAACGGATGCGGAGGCGCCGCAGCGCCGCTTTCAATGGACGCGGCGCATCCACCTTCTCGCCGGTCGACAGTGTGGCGGCGGCGGACAGGCCAAGATCGACGCCGGTGATGCCATCGGCGCATATAGAAGCTGTCACGGCAGCGCCCCTTTTTCTTGAACACGGGCGGATGCGCCGCAACCCCGTCGCGTAGCGCAGTGAAGTAACGGCTCCACGCCTTCGCCAAGTCTGCAAAGGGCTGGGCATGGGCATCGCGGTGGATGGTACGTGCATCCAGCGCCCAGTTCCAGACCCGCCGCGCCGTCCCCGCCGCACGCGCGAAGTAGACACACTGTTCATTAGTGGCCTCAAGCCGAATACGGTGGGCGAGCAGCATGTCGCGGGTTCCCAGGGGAGTTGAGAATCGAATGATTAGCTACTCATTTTCAGACATCGCTATGCACGGCAGGTTCAACTAGAGTCATGCTCCAGCTCTGTGTTGTGTTTCCGAAAGTGGTCGACCCACACGGAAGTATCAATCAGGACGCCACTGATCAGAATGACTCTGGTCCCCGGCGAGGTATGTCGGACATATGTGGTGTCGTGCCGCCCAGCGCAGCAAGGCGCTTGGCGGCCTGTATGCGTACAAACACCTTGATGGCCTCGCGAAAAAGATCCGCCTTGTCCATTGCTGGATCTGCAAGTTCGGGTGCTTTGTTGTACAACTCGTCGTCAATCGTCACAGTGGTTCGCATAGCGGCCTCATGAATCAAAGTTGATGTACATTCGTTGCCCTCACCGCGCACGTTCTCGTAAGGATCGGGATTATTCAAGCCTTCCGACGCAGCGCCAGTCAGGTCACCAGCACGCCATCATGCGCCCCGAGCATTCTTTACTTGGTGCGGAAAACGATGCGGGCCTTGCTCAGGTCGTACGGCGTCATCTCGACGTTGACCTTGTCGCCCGGCAGGATCCGGATGTAGTTCTTGCGCATTTTCCCGGAGATATGCCCGAGAACGATGTGCCCATTTTCCAGCTTTACTTTAAAGGTTGCGCTCGGCAGGTTCTCAACAACTTGCCCGGTCATTTCAATCACATCATCTTTGGCCATATTTTCCTTGAATTGGCGGTGGCATCGCGAAACGAACGTCGCACGCATGCTCCCGGCACGCATCGTACAGCACCCGGCTGACAAGCTGCTGCGCATTGCCATGTTTGTATGGCAAACCATCCACGGCGACAGGATATGGCGAAAATAATTACAGTTATGACATATCGCGCTCACCACAACGTTTTTTCGACTGCCAAAGGAAGCATTCCGATGAATATTCGCGCCCTGCTCTCTTCCATCCTGATCGGTGCCGTTGCCAGCGCGCGCTCAATGACGCCCTTGGCCACGATCGCGGCGGCACGGGCCGCCAGGCGCCATACGACAGGGTCGCTCGTCCTACTCGACCGTCCGCTGTTCAAATTTGGCGCGATGGCCATGGGCGTCGCGGAACTGCTGGGCGACAAGATGAAGACGGCGCCGGACCGCACTGTCTTCCTGGGACTGCTCGCGCGCGTGATGAGCGCGGGGATCGCCGGTGCGGCACTGGCGCCCAAGGGCAAGGAGCAAGCTGGCGCAGCGGTGGCTGTTGCCACCGCGATACCCTTGGCTTACGTAACCCTGGCAGGCCGCAAACGCGCCATGGCAAGCATCGGGCAAACCAAGAGCGGATTGATCGAGGACTTGTTCATCGTGGCCGCCAGCGTGGCAATCGTTGCGCTGGCGACCAGCAAAGATCACGACGCATTGGCAGATGTGTCGATCGAGCCATGAGAATGAAAAAACCAAGCGTCCGAAGCTGCCTCAGCACTGCCATGCGGGCGGGCGTCCCCGAGCAAACAGCAGAGTGCCGTCGAAAGCTGCTCAATTGACGCAAACTTGAGCATGATATTCTGCAGGCCCGGCCCGCTCAGATGGGGCCGCGCTTGGCAAGGGCATCGTCATGGAACGACTCCTTGCGCACGCGCGGCCGGGTGCGCCCTATGGTTTCGCAGGGCCGGTCAGGAGGATCATCAGCACGCTGTGCGGCGCCAGCTTCGTTTCCAGCTTGCGGCTGGTGTCGCCCGTCTTCTTGCTCCACAGGTCGGACCACTGGTAGACGTCCTGCTTGAAATCGACCGATCGCTGGTTCAGATCATCAACCAGGACTTGCTTCTTCCAGTCATGGTGAACGTCGGCAGGCTGATTGGAGCGGTTCAGGAACAGCAGTGCCCATTTGCCGCCGTCGAGCGGCTTGGCATAGACCTCCAGCGGACCGTCAGCCAGGACGCGCAGCGCCTGCACACCCAGCTTGTCCTGGCTCACCGCGAGCACGCCGGGGTTGGTCAGGATGCGGCGGGTCGACTCGGACATGGTACGCAGGTCGTTGCCCAGGATGAGGGGCGAGGCCATCATGGCCCAGATCGACAGATGGGCGCGGTCTTCATCCTCGCTCATGCCGTTGCCCACTTCGAGCATGTCCATATCGTTCCAGTGGCCGGGCCCTGCGAACTTGCGCAGGTTTGCGTCAGGGTGCTTGTCGAGGATGCGCAGCACGCCCAGACCAGTCGAGAGACCGGGACTGAACTGGCAGTCGAAGCAATTATAGATATCGGGCGTGGTGCGCCACAGATGGCCGACCTTGCCGGCCCACTCCCACGGCTTGCTCATGCCCCATTCGCATATGCTGAACACCATCGGACGGCCCGCCTTGGCGATCGCGTCGCGCATCGTGGTGTAGGACGCTTCGGCGTTCAAGAGCGGGGTGTTGCACCAGTCGTACTTGACGTAATCGATGCCCCAGCTCGCATAAGTCCGCGCATCCTGAAACTCGTAGCCGCGGCTGCCGGGACGGCCGCCGCAGGTGGTCGCGCCGGCGTCCGAGTAGATGCCCAGCTTGAGTCCCTTGCCATGCACATAGTCCGCCAGCGCCTTCATGCCGGATGGGAAGCGCTTGGGGTCGGGCTGGATGTTGCCGTCGGCGTCGCGCTGGCCTTGCCAGCAATCGTCAATGTTCACGTACTGGAAGCCGGCGTCCTTCAAGCCCGACTTGACCATGGCATCGGCGGTCTCGCGGATCAGGCGTTCGTCGATCTCGCAGGCAAATTTGTTCCAGCTGTTCCAGCCCATTGGCGGGGTGTCGGCCAGGCCTTCA
>CAMLFK010000298.1 GCA_946479255.1 uncultured Oxalobacteraceae bacterium | reverse complement strand
GCCCTTTCCCCCGCGCGCTTCCCTTGGCCCCCCCCGCGGGCCCGCCCGCCCCCGGGGGGGGGGGGGGGGGCCCGGGGGGCCCCCCCCCCCGGCGCCGCTTGTGGCTGGCGTGGAGCGAGGAAGGCGAGATCGCCGGGCATATCGACCTGCGTGCGCGTCCGGAGGGCGCTAGCGCGCACCGCGCACTGCTGGGCATGGGCGTGCATCGCGACTATCGCCAGCAGAAGCTGGGGCAACGCTTGATTGAGACTGCGTGTGCCTGGGCACTCGGAGATGGACAGCTGGAGTGGATCGATCTGGAAGTGTTGAGCACCAATGTGCCGGCGCGTCAGCTGTACCTGCGCGCGGGTTTCACGCAGGCCGGAGAGATCGCGGACCTGTTCCGCATCGATGGCGAATCGCTGGCTTATACGCTGATGAACCGCCAGGTCCGCCGTTAAGCCGTCGGCGCTAGTTCTGCGATTTCCTCTGCAAGGCCACCGCATACGGATGCACGGTAGCCGTCATCACCCCCGCCATCACCGCTGGATCGGAACCCATGAACACCGTGGCCGCTTCCAGGTTCTCGGCCTCGAAGATCACCAAACCAAAGGTTTTGTCGAGATTCTCGGTGGTGCGGCCGGCCAGGATCACCTGGCCACTCTCGGTCGCCTTCTTGAGCCGCGCGAAATGCGCGCTGACGCTGGCGCGATGCTTGTCGGTCCAGTTGCTCTGGTCATGAAGCGCGGGCACCACGCGCAGCACATACACGAACTGCTGGGCCTTCGGCTTAGGCAAGGGATCGGCTGCGAGCGCTCCGGCGCTCACCAATAACAGCGGAAGAATCAAGCGGCGTATCGAACGCTTCATGGCAGCCTCACGGGTGGCGCTACAGGAATTTGTAGTTGGCCATGAGTGTATACGAACGCCCGCGCGGGTCGGCCACGCGCGGCTCCCACGAACTGCCGGCGCCGGTGGTGCCGTCGTAGGTGATGGCGAACGGCGGGTCCTTGTCGAACAGGTTCTTGATGCCTGCCGTGAGCGTCAGGTTGCGGATGCCGCCATAGGTCACGCTGGCGTGGAAGATCGAATAGGGATCGACCGTCGGGTCCCAATTGGCGGGCGTGATGCGCCCGCTCGCCACACCGGGCAGCACCTGGTCCTTGTAGCCATGGCGGTAGATATTCTGCAGCAGGCCGCTCCAGTTCCCCTGGCGGTAAGCCAGGTAGGCGGTGTGCTTCCACTTGAGGCCAAGATCACCGGTAAACACGAACTGCCCCACCTCGCTCGGACCGAATTCGGCGGTCGGCAGTGGCCGCGAGCGCTTCTTGAGCAGGTAAGAACCATCCACGCCGGCCGTCCACGCCCCATCCCACAGCTTGCCGTTGGTGCGCGCACCAACTTCCACGCCGCGCGTCTGGCGCTCGCCCGCATTGACCCAGCGCTGGTCGATCGTCACCAGCTTGCCGGCCGCGTCGCGGTTGAAGTTGTTCACGAACAGCGCGTAGTTATTCACCAGCGTATTCAGGTTGACCGAATCGATGGTGTCTTCCTTGCGTACTTCCCACACGTCGATATTGGCCGAGAAGCGCGCGTTCGGCTCGAACACCATGCCGATGCTGGCCTGCTTGGAGGTCTCCGGGCCAAGGTTCATTTTGCCGCCGGTGACGATGACCGGGTTGACCACTTCGCAGCCCGGCTTGGTGCTGTCGACCCGCAGGGTCGGGCACTTGGCCGGATCGGCCAGGTCGCGCCCGAAGTACTCGGATTCGGTCACGCCGTTGAACAGCTGGTTGAACGAGGGCGCGCGAAAGCCGGTGTTATACGAAGCGCGCAGCAGCCATTGCAGGGCCGGCTGGTAGCGCAGCGTCACCTTCGGGTTGAAGGTGCTGCCAAAGCCGGTGTAGTCGTCGCGCCGGCCAGCCACGGTCAGCTCCATCGACTTGGTAATCGGCACCAGCAGCTCGGCGTAGATCGCTTTGACGGTGCGGCTGACCGGCCGCAGCGCATTGTTGTCGTCGAAGGCCGCGCCGAGAATCAGCGGCCGGTCCGAGGCCTCGCGCGCATCGCCATTGAAGCGATACTGTTCGCGCCGCAGGTCGGTGCCCACCGCCAGCATGACCGGGCCGGCCGGCAGGGTGTACAGCTCGCCCGATACCGACGCGTCGAACTGGGTCAGCGTAGTCTTGCCGCCGTAGAGCATGACGCCCTGGGCGGAGACCGATTTCAGCGCATCGAGCGCGGCCTGGCTTTGCTGCTCGCCAGGTTTGAGGAAGGGGTTGACCACGCCGCTGCCCAGCACCTGGTTGAGCGCCGCCGTGTACACATAACCGGTGCCCAGCTTCGACTTCGATTCGCTGTAGGCCTGCGACAGGCCGACCCGGTAGTTCCACTTCGCTCCCAGCGGACCATCGGCCCCGACCAGCAGGCGCGCCGCTTCGGTGCTGGTGGCGATCTCGCGGTCGCCGCATTCCAGGCAGCGCCAGCGATAGGCGATCGGCAGGCCACGGTTCGCTTCGATGCTGGGGAAAACCGCGGCGATGCTGTTAAAGACGCTGTCGTAGGCCGGCCCGGTGCTGGGGTAAAAGCCGGCCGCCGTCATGTTGGTGGCGCTCGGCTGGACCTGGATGGCGGAAAAGCGCTTGGCCACGTCCACCTGCGAGCCGACCGCCTCGGCAAAGAACTGGTGCGCTCCGCTGCCAAAGGTGGCGCGCGCCACGAAGTTGGTGTTCTCTACCGGCTGCTGCAAGATGGCGGCCTTGCCGGTGTCCCACGCGCAGCTGTATGCAGCTGAAGGGGAGTCCCATAGCTTCTCATCGTAGACGTCCATGCCCGGCACCGAGGCGCAGCCGGCGCCGCCCGGCAGGTCGAGCGGGTTGATGCCGTTGAAGGCGACCGTGCCGCCGGGCAGGCGCGGGCCGGTGCCGGTGCGCGACAGGATGGTCGGGCCCAAGGTGGTGGCGAACACCGTGCCGTAGGGCGTGCCGCGCGTATCGACCGAGACGCCACGGCCGGGCTGGAAGGTATTGACGAAATCGCGCTGGTCGCCGCGCAGCACCTTGTTTTCGCTGCGCGCGGCGGAGAACAGAATATTGAAGCCGTCCTTGTCCAGGTCACCGAAACCGCCGGTGACGGAGGCGCGGTGAATGGCGCCGCCGCCGGCCTCGGTCACGTCGGTGAAGGCTTGTGCTTCCAGGCCGTGATAGTCCTTGCGCAGGATGAAGTTGATCACCCCGCCGATGGCGTCGGTGCCGTAAATGGCCGAGGCGCCGTCCTTGAGCACGTCGACCCGTTCGACGGCGGCGAAGGGAATCGAGTTCAGGTCGACCGCCGAGCCCTTCATGCCATGGGTGGCCACGCGCCGGCCGTTCAGCAGGATCAGCGTGCTGTCGGCGCCCTGGCCGCGCAGGTTGGCGGACGAAGCGCCGTTGTTGCCGCGCTGCGCGCCGGATGTGACGTCGGCATTGCTGGCCAGGTTGTCGGAGCCGTTGCCATTGACGTTGAGCGTGGCGATCAGCTGTTCGGCGGTGACGATGCCTTGCTCCTGCATCTGCTTGCGTGTGATCGTCTCGATCGGCAGCGCGCCCTCCCTGGCGATGCGCTTGATGCTGCTGCCGGTGATCTCCACGCGCGCCATGGGCGCCGCTTCCTGCGCGGCGACGGGCGCGGCGGCGCCGATCAGGGCAATCAGGTAAGCCAGTTTCTTCAATCTCACAAGTATTCTCCTTGGGTCGAATATTGGTGCTTATTCATTACTCTTAACGTTACGACATTTCCGCGTGAATCATGGGCGCGCACGTTTGCACCGGGCCGGAAACGCGCGGCAGACGCCGAATCGTTGGTAATTTCGCCACAGTGAGGAAGAAAACTCAGGGTGCCCGCTGTTGCGCTGCACGCTGCGCATCGACATCGATATCCAGATAGCGCCAGGTGGTCAGCTCGACCGGGTGGCGCGTGTAGTTGAGTACCCACGGATGCCGCAGGTCCGCCGAAATCGGATGGGTCAGCGGCACCCACGGGTTATACGCGTGCAGCAGGTCGTTCATCTCCGTGTAAAGACGCTGGCGCACGGCGGGGTCCGCGCTTGACCTGGCCTGCTCGAAGCGCTGGTTATACGCAGGCAGGTCAAAGCGCGAATAATTCGCCCGTCCGCTGTTGGGCCCATACAGCAGCTGGTAAAAATTCTCCGCATCCGGAATATCCGCGATCCAGTTACTCTCGAACATCTGCACCTTGCCGAGCCTTGAAGCCTTGATGATCTCGGTCTTCTTGTCGCTCCTGAATACGACCCGCAGGCCGATCGCATTGAGGTTCTTGCGCCAGAACTCATCGCGCAGCCGGCCGCTGACGGTCGCCTCGCTGTGCATGGTCAGCGTGAGCGGCTGGCCGCCCGGCAGGCGGCGCATCTTGTCCGGTCCCGCGCGCCGGTAGCCGTAGCGGTCCAGCAGCGCATTGGCAAGCGCCTTGTTATAGCGCACCGGGCTGCGGTAGGCAGGGTCGTAACCCAGCACATTCGGCGGCAGCGGCGACTCCGCGTGCAGTGCAAAGCCCTTCTTGAGCAAGGCCACATCCTCGCCGCTGTCGTAGCTGAGCGCGATGGCCCGCCGCAGGGCCACCTTGTCCTTGCCGTAGCCGCCCAGCAGCGGGTCCTGCATATTCATCCACATGTAGTAGGTCTGCAGCACCGGAAAGCGCGACAGCACAATGCCGCGCGCCGCCAGTTCGGACTTCAAGCGTCCGCCCGCGATCACCATCCCGGTCAGCGATTCCGGCACCTGTTCCAGATAGTCGTACTCGCCATTCAGGAAGCCCAGCATGCGGCCCTGGAATTCCTCGGCGATGCGCACTTCGACCCGATCCAGCTTGGGCGGGACCTGGCCGGATTCGCGCTTGGCCAGCAGGACGATGGTATCGCTGCGCTTCCAGCTGCCGACCCGGAATGGCCCGGTGCCGACCGGATGATTGCCGGCCTGGCCCGGGTAGGCCTCGATTACCTCGCGCGCCACCACGCTACTTGCCGGCGTGGCCAGGTACAGCAGGAAGTTACGGTCGGGGCTACTCAGCCGGATACGCAGGGTGTAGCGGTCGGTCGCGCGCAAGCCTTCGATGTCGCTGTCGTAGCTGAAGGCCGCCTTGAGTACGCCGTCGCCGGCGATCTTCCCCTCGAACAGCGACAGCCAGGGCGAGCGCAATGCCGGGTCGTACAGGCGCTTGAAGCTGTACACATAATCGGCCGCGGTCAGCTCGCGGCGCTCGCCCTTGAAGGCCGCATCCGGCGTGAAGTAAATACCAGGGCGGATGCGGAAGGTGTAAGTCAGCCCTGCCGCGTCGACCTCCGGCATGGCGCTGGTGGTGTTGGCGCGCAGCTTGACCGGGCGGGCCAGGTAGTCGTAGCGCAGCAGCGGATCGAACAGGTTTTCCAGCAGGCTGAGGGAGGCAATATCGGACGCGACCGCCGGGTCCAGCCCGGTTTCGCTGGTCGTCAGATAGGTGCGCAGCACCTTGGGCGGCGCCGCCAGCGCGAGGCACTGGGCGGTCAGCAGCAGGACTGCAGCGAAGGTGCGGAGTCTTGTCATGCCGCCATGATAGGCCAGCCCGATGTCCGATGTAGCGCGCCAAGCAACAAAAACAGGGTAATCTCTCGTCCTTATGGGCAAGCCGTCCTATACTCTGCCTGCACCACTGCGCACACATTCATCGGCATTTCGACTATGGCACTGAATTACATCTGGTCCGGTTTCTTCATCGTGGGTTTCATCGCGGCGCTGCTGCAGTGGCTGTTCCTGGGCGATAACGAGATCTTCAAGAAAATCATCGACGGCACTTTCGAGTCCGCCAAGATGGGCGTGATGGACATCGCCCTGCCGCTGGCCGGGGTGATGACCCT
>CAMLFK010000297.1 GCA_946479255.1 uncultured Oxalobacteraceae bacterium | reverse complement strand
CGACATCATCGCCGTCATCGACGGCATCGCGTTCCAGACCAACATCCTGGCGCTGAACGCGGCGGTGGAAGCGGCCCGCGCCGGCGAGCAGGGACGCGGCTTCGCGGTGGTGGCCAGCGAAGTGCGCAACCTGGCGCAGCGCTCGGCCGGCGCGGCCAAGGAGATCAAGGAGCTGATCGGCGACTCGGTCGGCAAGGTCGACAGCGGTGCGCGCCTGGTCGACCAGGCCGGGGTGACGATGAAGGAAATCGTCACCAGCATCCAGCGCGTGACCGACATCATGGGCGAGATCACCACGGCCAGCCAGGAGCAGACCTCGGGCCTGGACCAGATCAACAAGGCCATCGGCCAGATGGACGACATCACCCAGCAGAACGTGGCGCTGGTCGAGGAAGCGGCAGCGGCCGCCGGATCGCTGCAGGATCAGGCCAGCATGCTGAGCAAGGTGGTGGGCGTGTTCACCCTCGACGAGGCGCCGAACCGCCGTCCGCTGCAAGCCGCGCTGGCGCGCCCTGCGGCAGCGCCGCCACGCACGCCTGCGCCCCGCGCGGCGATTGCACAGAAGGTGGCTGTGGCGCCGCCGGCCAGGAAGAAAGTGGCCGCTGGTGCCGAGGACTGGGAAGAGTTCTGATCGGGCCGGGCGCCGGCCGGAGGCTCTACGAGCCGGCCCGGCTGGCGCCCGCTACGAGGGGGAAGCGGACACCAGGTGCTCCTTGCTTGGCGAGCTGGCATTGCCGGGCAAATGCCGGTCTGCGCCAATCGCCACCCTTCATGCATAGCTGCGTTTGTTCGGTAGTGTTCGTCCGGCAAGTTCAGCCGACGAGAAACGTCGTCAAGGCGCTACATCCAACTTCAACTTGACCGAAATCAATTAAGTCGACGGATTCAAGCGATACCGTTCCCCTAGCGCATTTTTGAACAGGGGACTCGCTTATGTCGAACCGAATGACTCGCGTCACAGCAAAAATCCCCCACTGTATCTTGGAGCCGGTCAAAGGCGGAGAACGGCCCCTTCCCCAACATCCTGTTCGATACCTGATTCCTACCGGTCTACAAAAACCTTGCCCCTCTGAAGGGTGAAGATTCGAGCTGGGCCGTACGGGCGTCGCCGCTGTACTTCAAGCAGCCGTGATAAAGCTTCAACAATACAGGAGGAAACAGCATGTTTGACAATCTCAGGATCAAGACCTTGGTAGTCGCCGCGCTCGCACTGCTCATCGCGCTGATGCTGGCCATCGGCACGATGGGCATCTACGGCGCCGAGCGCGCGATCGGTATGATCAAAGGCATCACACTGGCCGACCAGAAGGCGGCCTGGACGCAGACCGCGATCCGGCTCGACATGGAATCGAGCCGCAGCCAGATCCTGCAGGCGCTGCAGCACAATCCAACGCTCGAATGGGCCAAGATGCACGATCATCCGCTGACCGTGCACTATAACCAGATCGACACGCTGGTTGCCGGCACCGCCAGCAAATGGAAAGCCTACCTGGCGTCGGCCGGCAGCGCCGAAGAGCGGCGCCTGGCCGAGGAATGGTATGCCAAGAGCGACGGCCTGGGGATGGCCCACATCGCCGCCGCGGCGGCGGCCGTCAAGGCCGGCGACTGGGATGGCGCCCAAGCGGTCCTGATCAAGAAAATCAACCCGTCCTACCGGATTGGGGACGGCGCGCTCAAGGCGCTGACCGCCGCCGCCGACAGCCGCAGGGCGGCCAATGAGGCAAGCGTGGAAGCCAGCCTGAAATACACCTTGTATGTGATGGGCGGCGTGCTGCTGGCCGCGGTGGTGGCCGGTATCGTGGTCGGCCTGACCCTGTTGCGCACGATCTCGGCGCCGCTCAGCGAAGCGACGGCGATCGCCACCCGGGTGGCCGAAGGCGACCTGACCGGCCGCATCGAATCGCAGGGCGGCAATGAAATCGGCATGCTGCTTACCGCGCTGGGCAAGATGAAGAATAACCTGGCCGGCATCGTTACGGAAGTGCGCCAGAGTACCGACACCATCTCGAGCGCTTCGCGCCAGATTGCGGCCGGCAATATGGACCTGTCCGAACGCAGCAGCGCGCAGGCCGGTTCGCTGGAGAAGACCGCCTCCTCGATGGAACAGCTGACCAGCACGGTACGCCAGAACGCCGACAATGCGCGCCAGGCCAACGCGCTGGCGGTGTCGGCATCCGAAGTGGCGGTGCGCGGCGGCCAGGTGGTGGCCGAGGTGGTCGACACCATGGGCTCGATCAATGCATCGTCGCGCAAGATCGTCGACATCATCGGCGTGATCGACGGCATCGCCTTCCAGACCAACATCCTGGCGCTCAACGCGGCAGTGGAAGCGGCCCGCGCCGGCGAACAGGGACGCGGATTCGCGGTGGTGGCGTCCGAGGTGCGCAACCTGGCGCAGCGTTCGGCCGGGGCGGCCAAGGAGATCAAGGAGCTGATCGGCGACTCGGTCGGCAAGGTCGACAGCGGTGCGCGCCTGGTCGACCAGGCCGGGGTGACGATGAAGGAAATCGTCACCAGCATCCAGCGCGTGACCGACATCATGGGCGAGATCACCACGGCCAGCCAGGAGCAGACCTCGGGACTGGACCAGATCAACCTTGCGATCGGGCAGATGGACGCAATCACCCAGCAGAACGTGGCACTGGTCGAGGAAGCGGCGGCGGCGGCCGGATCGCTGGAGGATCAGGCCAGCATGCTGAGCAAGGTGGTGGGCGTGTTCAACCTGGATGCGGCGCCGAACCGGCGCCCGGCAACGCCGGCACGCAGGGCCGCGCCGGCGCCCCGCGCGGCGATTGCGCAGAAGGTGGCTGCAGCGCCGGCGGCGGCCAGGCAGAAAGTGGCTGCCGGGGCAGAGGACTGGGAAGAGTTCTGATCGGGCAGGGCGCGGCCGAAGGATCTACGCGCCGGCCCGGCTGGCGCCCACCCGGCGCTCGAGGGTGACGAAGGAATAATCGAAGCCGTTGGCGGCGGAGTGATGGGTTTCGCGGGCGCGCTCCTGCCATACGGCCTGGTCCAGCTCCGGGAAGAAGGTATCGCACTCCCAGCGCCGGCCGATCTCGGTCAGTTCGATACGTTCGGCGATGCTCATTGCCTCGGCGAAGATCTGGCCGCCGCCGATCACGCAAATCTCGGGCTCGGCACACATGGCGATCGCTTCATCGAGCGAGCCGGCGGTTTCCACGCCGTCGTGGCGCCAGGCGGCGTTGCGGGTGATGACGATATTGCGGCGGTTCGGCAGTACCCGGCCGATCGAGTCGAAGGTCTTGCGGCCCATGATGACGGGGCGGCCGGTGGTCAGGCGCTTGAAGTGGGCGAGGTCTTCGGGCAGATGCCAGGGCATCTTGTTGCCGGCGCCGATGCCGCGGCCGGCATCGGTAGCCACTACGAGGGTAATTCGGGACACAGCATGCTCCTTGATTGGCGAGCTCGCATTATCGGGCAAATGCGGATTGCGCGCCAATCCCCAGGAGAACGCGGCCGGCTTATATGGCGCCTGGCAGGCGTATGGACAGGATGATGGCGCAAATTGCGGCCAGCGTCGGGAACAGCAAGGCGCAGCCGAGGACCATGCCGGAATTGCCCGAGGGCTGATGCCCGTGCGGATTGGGGCCATCCGTGCCGCGCATGAAGGCAAGGTAGAGAAGCAGGCCGATATTGAGCATGGGAATGAGCGCCAGCGGGCATGCCCAGCCGCGATAGCCGACATCGCGCAAGCGCCGGAAGCTTGCGATCACCAACAAGGCCGCTGCAAACACAGTGGCGGCGAAAAGGAAAGGGTGGCTGGTGGTGGCCGTGGTGTTCAGGTAGACCATTGCTGCCAGCGGCGGCAGCGCGGCACCGAAGCTGTAAGCCACGAAAAACGCCCGCCCGATTCTGCTCTTCCAGTCGAACAAGCTGGGCGCGTGGCGCCCGCCTGCCGGCTGGAGGGTGATGCCGCGGGTTAAAGATTTCATGAAGGCTCCATGTGGCTGTCGAAGGGAGCTGCGCGTCCGATGCGACATCGACGGCAGTTCCACGAGTATCAGGCCTCAGGAATTTGTTGCATTGAGTAAAGTCTTAATTGTCGTCTGGCAATTCCAAGCGGATTCGATCAAGCATCCATCCAGGTTTTGAGGTTCTCGACCTTGATCACGATGCCCATGTGATCGGTGACCGCTTTCGATGTCCCCGCACCGCCGCCTACGTGCTGGGTAAAGTACCCGCACTCCAGGACCTTGACCGTCTTGCGGTTATAGACCGCCACATCATACTTGCGGTCCAGCTTCGAGTTGGTGCCGTTCATGGTCAGCATATAAGCATCGATGGGCGAGATTTCCTTGCCCGGATGGGCGTCGACGAACTCAATGCCGGTCGTCCCCACCGCCGCCGTCACGCATTCCGGGGTAAACGACGCCGAGCCCTGATTGGTGTCGCCCATGACGATGTCGAACACGCGGCCGCCCAGCTTCGACTGTATGCCTTTGTAGAACTGCACCGTGGCCGCCCGGTCTTTTGCCTTGGCGTTGGGCACGTGGACAAATACCACGACAAGGCGCGCGATCTCGACCGCGCTCCATCCCTCCGCCGACCCGAGGAACTGCGCCGGCAGAACACTGCCGCGGTAGATACTGAAATTCTGGCAGGCCTTGCCTTGCGCGCCAAGCATCGCGACAGGCGATCCCGCCAGGGCATTGAAGCTCCCGAGGTCGGTGTGGGTATGGTCGACTTCGCCGAAGGTGACCAGGTCGGGCACGGCGCCGAGATTGTGGCAGATGGCTTGCCTGACCTGCAGGACCTTATTGCCCAGCATGAGGGAGAATTCCTGGTCGCTGTGCTGGCCCTTGTTCATCGCCCCTTGCGCACCCGGGCTGAGCGCCTGGGCCGGGCCGTAAATGGGTGTCCCGGGATAGTCCGGGTTGGTCGGATAACTCAGCAATTTGGCCTCGGACTTTTCGGTCGCGAAGTGATCATGGGCCATGACCGTGTGCTGCTGTGAATTGAGCGACGCGATATTGTGGTTCTTGCTGCTGTTCGCGTTCAGTGATTGATAAGCGAAGATCGGGAAGACCATGGCGACTCCTAACGACGAGTCTGCTTAGCTTATCACCAATCTTATTTAAAACTCAAACGTTAAAGGGTAGCATTGCGGGACTACACCGCCACGGCCGCCTTGATGTGCGGATGCGACTCGTAGCCGACGATCTCGACATCTTCGAACTTGTAGTCGAACAGCGAATCCGGCTTGCGCGCAATGACCAGCTTGGGCAGGGCCATCGGCTCGCGCGACAGTTGCAGCTCGACTTGTTCCATGTGGTTCGAGTACAGGTGGCAGTCGCCGCCGGTCCACACGAAGTCGCCCACTTCCAGCCCGGCCTGCTGGGCCATCATGTGGGTCAGCAATGCGTAGGAGGCAATGTTGAAAGGCACGCCGAGGAAAATGTCGGCACTGCGCTGGTACAACTGGCAGGATAGCTTTCCGTCGGCCACATAAAACTGGAACAGCGCGTGGCAGGGCGGCAACTTCATCTGCGGGATGTCGGCCACGTTCCAGGCCGAGACGATGATGCGGCGCGAATCCGGCGTGTTCCTGATCTGGTCCATGACCTGGGTGATCTGGTCGATGTGGCCGCCATCCGGGGCCGGCCAGTTACGCCATTGGTAGCCATAAATAGGGCCGAGCTCACCGTTCTCGTCGGCCCACTCGTCCCAGATGCGCACGCCGTTGTCCTTGAGGTAGCCGATGTTGGTGGAGCCGGCCAGGAACCAGATCAGTTCATGGATGATGGACTTGAGGTGCAGCTTCTTGGTGGTCACCAGGGGGAAGCCTTCCTGCAGCTTGAAGCGCATCTGGTAGCCGAACACCGAGCGGGTGCCGGTGCCGGTGCGGTCGG
>CAMLFK010000296.1 GCA_946479255.1 uncultured Oxalobacteraceae bacterium | reverse complement strand
TTCGTAGAACAGCTGGCCGCCGAACTGGAAGTTGTAGCGCTGCTGGTCGATCGAGTACGAGCCGTCGCCGACGATGTAGATGCCCTTCTTGACCCCGGCCACCATCTGGTCGGGCGTGAGCCGCGCCTTGCCGGCGGCCAGCGAGACGTTCGGCATACGCTGGAACTGCACGTTTTTCCAGCTGTCGGCGTACGAGCAGCCGTGCGACTCCTTCTCGCCGATGATGTGGGCCTGGTCGCGCGTCGCCTGGTAATTGACCAGGACCCCGTTGCGGATGATGTCCCAGCGCTTGCCGGGCACGCCCTCGTCGTCGAAGCCGACCGCGCCGAGCGAACCCGGGATCACCTTGTCGGCCTCCACGTTGACCAGTTCGGAGCCGAAGCGGAAGGCCTTGGAAGCCCATTTGTCGAGCGTGGCGAAGCTGGTGCCGGCGAAATTGGCTTCGTAGCCGAGCACCCGGTCAAGTTCGGTCGGGTGGCCGATCGATTCATGGATGGTCAGCCACATATGCTCCGGGCTGAGCACCAGGTCGTACTTGCCCGGCTCGACCGACTTGGCCGAAAGCTTGGCGCGCGCCTGGCGGCCGGCCGCGCGGGCGTCCTCGAACAGGTCGTAGGAATCCTTGTACAGGGTGCAGATCCCGCCGGCGGCCTTGAACTTATCCTCCGCGCGCGCGTCCAGGTATTCGTAGCCCATGCCGACCGGGGTGGACAAGCCGTCGCGCGAGCGGAATTTGCCGCTCTTCTTGTCGACCGCGGTGGCCGTCAACGGCGCCCACAGGCGGTGAATGTCCTGGTCAATATACGAGCCGTCGCTGGAGGCGAAGTACTTCTGCTGGTTGACCTGGAACAGCTGCGAGCGCATGAAGCTGGCGCCGCCATCCAGGCCGGCCTTGTTGGCGGCAATCAGCAGCTCGGTCTTGTCCTTGACCGCCACCGCGCGCCAGTCCTTCTTGTGCGGCGTGGTCCAGGCGACTTCGCCCACGCCCTTGAGCGGGGCCAGGCGCACCGGTTCGGCCAGCAGTTTGGCGTTGGCCTTGGCGATGGCGACCGCGATGCGCGCCGCGCCGGCCACGCCGTCGGGCGACATGTCGCTGGTGGAGGCAAAGCCGTAGGCGCCGTTGCACAGCACCCGCACGCCCACCCCGGCCGACTCGGTATTATTGACGCTTTCAACGTTCAGGTCGCGCGTGGTGATGAACTGGTTGAGGTAGCGGCCGATGCGCACGTCGCAGTAGGAGGCGCCGGCTTCGCGCGCGGCGGACAGGCCGGTGTCGGCCAGCGCTTTCTTGAATTTGACCGCCATGGGTGCGAGCAGCTGTTCGGCCGCGATGGCGCTGCCCGACATGTGAACCAGCATGCCGCCGGCCGCAAGCCTGCCCCCCATGCTGAGGAAGGTACGTCGTTCCATGAATTCTCCTGACTGTGGCGGCCGATGGTGTCGGACGCTTTTTCGAAGGTATCGGGTCCGCCGGATAGGCGGACAGCCTTTATGCAGCCGACAACATACCAGCAAACTTGCGCCTTGAACATCCACCTGTACGCAATCTGATCGGCATATGCATATGCGAGAATCCGCTTGACCGGCCCGGCGGCTTGGCCGATCATCTGCGCACCCAAGGCTTGTCAACCCAACCACACGGAGATAAACGATGAAGCGATTGATCCTGGCACTGACGCTGGCCGCCGGCATGGTGCATGCGCACGCCGACGACGCGCTCAAGGCAGCCATCGGCAGCAGCGCCCGCACGCCTGCCAACGTGACGCGCGATGCCGCCCGCCACCCTTACGAAACCCTGACCTTCTTCGGCATCAAACCGAACATGACCGTGGTCGAGCTGTCCCCTGGCGGCGGCTGGTACACCGAGATTCTCGCCCCCTACCTGCGCGACAAGGGCACGCTGATCGCTGCCCTGCCATCGGCCTCGTCGCCGTCCGACTACGGCCGCCGCTCGGCCGCCGGCTTCGCCAAGAAAGTGGCCGATAACCCGGCCCTGTTCGGCAAGGTCAAGACCGGGAACTTCGACCCGCCCCACACCTACGACTTCGCCAAGCCGGGCAGCGTGGACATGGTGCTCACCTTCCGCAACCTGCACAACTGGACCGAAGCCGGCGACGACAAGCTCAAGCCGCTGCTGGCCAGCGTGCATGCGGCGCTCAAGCCGGGCGGCGTGTTCGGCGTGGTGGACCACCGCCTGCCGGCATCCAAGCCGGCCGGGGCCACCGCCGGCTACCTGCATGAGGCTTACGTGATCAAGCTGATCGAAAGCGCCGGCTTCAAGCTGGCCGCCAAGTCTGAAGTGAACGCCAATCCGAAAGACACCGCCGACCATGCCAAAGGCGTGTGGGCGCTGCCGCCGTCCTATGCCAACCAGGACGTCGACCGCGACAAGTACACCGCGATCGGCGAGAGCGACCGCATGACCCTCAAGTTCGTCAAGAAGTAATGTCAAGGTCCCGCCGCGTGAGACGCGGCGGGTACCGATCCGCGCCGTGATTTTTAGCGCATTTTCAGCTTGTCCAGGCAGTGTATAGTCTACGGTTGGTGCGCATCCGCGCACGATTTTCGACCTCAGACCATGACCCCACTCCGTATTGCCATCCTGTTTGCGCTGGCCTCCGCCAGCCTGTCTGCCCAAGCCCAGCAAACCGTCGCGCCGTCTACCACGGTGCCTGCCTCCGCCGTCAGTGCCGCGCCGGTTGTCGAGAACTCCGTGGTCAAGGTGCTTGCGACCCGCTCGCCGCCGGACCTGGCCAAGCCATGGCTTAAGCAAACGCAGCAGGAAGGCAATGGCTCCGGGGTGGTCATCGACGGCAACCGCATCCTGACCAATGCGCACGTGGTGGCGTACGCCAGCCAGATCCAGATCCAGGCCAATAACTCGGGCGACAAAGTGTCGGCCAAGGTGGTCGCCATCGCGCGCGACATGGACCTGGCCCTGCTCGAACTCGAGGACAAGAGCTTCTTCGACACCCACCCGCCGGTCAAGATGGCGGCCGCGCTGCCAAAGGTGCGCGACCAGGTGTTCGCCTACGGCTTTCCGACCGGCGGTTCGTCCATGTCGATCACCAAGGGGATCATCTCGCGCATCGAGTTCGTCACCTATGACTATCCGACTTCCGGACTGCTCATCCAGATCGACGCCGCACTTAACCCGGGCAACAGCGGCGGCCCGGTGATGGATGAGGACAAGCTGGTCGGCCTGTCCAAGGCCATCATCGCCGGTTCCCAGAGCATCGGCTACATCATCCCGAACGAGGAAATCGCCTTGTTCCTGCGCGATGTGGCCGATGGCCGCTACGACGGCAAGCCGGTGCTGCAGGACGACGTTCAGTCGCTGGAAAATCCGACCATGCGCGAGTTCCTCAAGGTGCCGGCCGGTGTGACCGGCGCCGTGGTGCGCCGCCCGGCCTTCGACACGGCCGCTTATCCGCTCAAGGAGTGGGACGTGATCACCAAAATCGGCGACACGCCGATCGACAACCAGGGCATGATCCGCACCTCGCATAATCTGCACGTGCGCTTCCAGTACGCCGTGCAGCTGGCGGCCAAGGAAGGCAAGGTGCCGCTGACGCTGGTCCGCGCGGGCAAAACGCTGACCGTACAGGTGCCGGTGAAGGACGAGCGCAAGCTGCTGATCTCCAGCCTGGACGGCAAGGCGCCGTCGTACTTCCTGTATGGTCCCATCGTCTTCACGCAGGTCAGCAGCGATATGTTGAACCTCATGGGCTCCAGCGCCCCGCTGCTCAACGGCCTGAGCCTGACCTCGAACCCCATGATCACCATGCGCGGCGCCTACGCGGCGCCGGAGCGCCAGGAACTGGTCATGATCAGCGCGCCGCCGTTTGCGCACAAGGCCCTGAACGGCTACAGCGCGCGCGCCGGCACGGTGGTCAAGTCGGTGGGCGGCGTGGCGGTGAAGTCACTGGCCCACATGGTCACGCTGCTGCGCGACGCCAAGGACGAGCTGGTGGTGATCGTCTTCGACAGCCGCTCCCCGGAGGCGCTGGTCCTGCGCCGCAAGGACATGCTGGACGCGACCGAGGCCGTCATGAACGACAACAGCATCCGCGCCCAGGCTTCGCCGGACATCATGGCGGTCTGGAAGGGCAAGTGAGCCTCAGGCCTCGAGCCAGAGGTGCTCGGCGAACATAAAGCCCATCAGGCCGCCCAGCGGGTGGCTGCTGTAGCCCTTGAGCTTGTTGGTGAAACCATCGACCGAGTTGATAAACATCGGAATGCCGACCCCGCAGTGTTCGTGTACCAGCACCTGCATGTCGCCATACATCTGCTTGCGCTTGGCCTCGTCGGTTTCGGCGCGCGCCAGGTCGAGCAGCTGGTCGAACTTCTCGTTCTTCCAGCCTGACACATTGGTTGGCGAACTGGACTTGTAGAACAGCGAGAACATCAGGTCGACCGTCGGACGCGGACCGATGTTGCCAAAAGACATAGGATGCTTGGCCCAGTGGGTCGACCAGTAGCCGTCCGTCGGCATGCGCTTGATATCCAGGTTCAGGCCGGCCTTTTGCGCCCCCAGTTGAATGATCTGCGCCATGTCGACCGAACCGCCCGCGGCGGTCGACGCCACCACCGGCAGGGTCATGCCGGCCATGCCGGACTTCTGCAGGTGGAACTTGGCCTTGTCCAGGTCGAACTTGCGTTGCGGCAGGCCAGCCAGGTAAAAGCGGCTGGTCGGCTGGACCGGCTGGTCGTTGGCGATGCGGCCGAAGCCGCGCATGGATGCCTTGAGGATCTGGTCGCGGTCCAGCAGGTGTTTCATCGCCAGCACGAAGTGAGGATTTTTCACCGGGCCAAGATTGTCGCGCAGGATGAGGTCGGTGTAGTGGCCGGTCTGCGACTCGAACAGGGTGTAGCCGGGCGCGGCCGTCACGGTGCGGGCCGAGCGTGGGTTGATGCCATTGATCAGCTGCACATCGCCCGACAGCAGTGCATTCACGCGCGCCGCCTCGTCGGGAATGGCAAAGTATTCGATTTCATCGAGGTAGGGCTTGCCCGGCTTCCAGTAGCCCTCGTTGCGCACGCCGACCGAGCGCACGCCAGGCTTGAATTCCTTGCACTTGTACGGGCCGGTGCCGACCGCGGTGCTGAAATCGGCCGTACCGTCGCGGATGATCGAGAAATGGGAAGTGGCCAGCAGGGCCGGCAAGTCGACATTGGCCGAATTGAGTTTGATCTGCAGTTCGTTCGGGCCGGTCGCCTTGACTTCCTCGAACTCGTCGGCCAGGGCCTTGGCCTTCGAGCCGGTCGCGGGATTCTTGTGACGCAGCAGGGAATACACCACGTCCGCCGGGGTGAGCGGTTTGCCGTCATGGAAGTTCACATCCTTACGCAGCTTGACGGTCCACAGCGCACCGTCCGTGGAGCTGATCGATTCGGCCAGCGCCATCTGCGGGACCAGCTTGGCGTCGATCACGGTCAGGCAGCTGTAGAACATATAGTGCCGGACGTAGTCGGCCATGTTGGCGCCCTTGGCCGGATCGAGCGTGTCCGCGGACGAGCCGGCACCGGCGGCGACGCGGATGCGCCCGCCTTTTTTGGGCGCCTGGGCCAGGGCGGCGCCGGGATACACCAGCAGGCCGCCGGCGCTGGTGGCCAGCATGCCCCCGGCTGCCAGGGTGCGCAGTGCGTCGCGGCGCGATAGTGCGGGCTGGATGATGTCTGATTTCTGGTCGCTCATGTTATCCCCTTAAGAATCTTGTGGTTAGTTAAGTAGTAATCTTGTATATCTCAGCGAGATCGCACAAATCCCAGTTCCCGCCACTCAATACGACGCAGACTTTTTCATCCGGCCTGACTTTGATGGCGCCGGCCAGCAAGGCGCCGATACCAATCGCGGCGGCGGGTTCAGCGATCAAT
>CAMLFK010000295.1 GCA_946479255.1 uncultured Oxalobacteraceae bacterium | reverse complement strand
TGTTCTACCGCCAGATGCCGCAGCTGGTCGAGCGCGGCCACATCTACATCGCGCAGCCGCCGCTGTACAAGGTCAAGGCCGGCCGCGACGAGCGCTACCTGAAGGACGACGTCGAGGAAGCCAGCTACATGATGCGCTTCGCCCTGAACGGTGCTGCCCTGATGCCGAAGGAAGGCGCGGAGGCGATCACCGACGGCGCGCTGGGCGACCTGGTCGACAAGTACAACAAGGCGAACGCGATCATGATGCGCCTGTCGCGCGTGATCGACCGCGCCGCCCTGTCCGCCATCATGACCGGCGTGAAGCTGGACCTGTCGACCCAGGAAGCGGCCGAGAAATCGGCGCAGGCGCTGGCCGACGCGATCCACGACACGAGCGTGAAGGTGGGCGTGCGTTCGGACGAACTGTCGGACAAGCACAGCCTGCGCATCGAACGCATCCACTACGGCAACGTGCAAGTGACGTCGATCGACGCCGACTTCGTCGCCGGCGCCGACTACAAGACGCTGGAAAACTCGGCCGAGACGTTCCAGGGCCTGATGGGCGAAGGCGCCATCATCCGCCGCGGCGAAGGCGAGAAGATGAAGGAATTCGCCGTGCGCGACTTCCAGCAGGCCATGGAATGGCTGCGCGAGGAAGCGGAGCGTGGCGTGTCCAAGCAGCGTTACAAGGGTCTGGGCGAGATGAATCCCGAGCAGCTGTGGGAGACGACCATGGATCCGACGGTGCGTCGCCTGCTCAAGGTGCAGATCGAGGATGCCATTGCTGCCGATCAGATCTTTACGACGCTGATGGGAGATGACGTGGAGCCGCGGCGGCACTTTATTGAGTCGAATGCACTGCAGGCGGGGAATATCGACGTTTGATCGTGTCAGATGACACAGAAAGTGAAAATCTCGACAAGTTAGTGAAAACTCATTGACGCAGTTAGTGAAAAAATCTACCAACTAAAGATTAAGAACGCCCGGCTATACCGGGCGTTTGCGTTAGGGATCAGTGGTTGCGGCGCGTAAGACTAAAAAGCGACGAACCCGGCGATCGATCAAGGGATTCCAGAGACTTTCCTGACGCCTACCCTTCGTAGTTGTAGGTTGCCATCTGGGAACAGGCCTCTGGATGGCACTGCTGCAGCAACGCTGCGAGTTTGCGAAGAAATCTCAAACAGTAGCTGTGATTTTGTGGTGTCATCCCACGGCCTCGTTGCCATTCACTCGATATCCCATCGCACGGTAACCGCGCTGCCGCTTATCCCACATTCGCAGCAACGCAGTGTGGCCAGTGTCCACGAAGTCGATGATCCGCACGTCGGTCTTGCTGGCATGCTCGCGGTGCAAGCGCCCGGCGTACTGCTGCAGCGTACCCTTCCAGGAAACCGGCATGGCCAGCACCAGCGTGTCGAGCGGCGGATGATCGAAACCCTCGCCAACCAATTTCCCGGTTGCCAGAAGCACGCGCGGCGCATCGGGCGGCAGCCCGTTCATGTCGGCTACCAGTGCGGTCCGCTGCTTTCTGGACATGCGGCCGTGTAACACGAAGGGCTGTGGAGTCAGATCGCTGAGGGATGCCCTCAGCGCATCAAGGTGTTCCGTGCGTTCTGTCAGAACGAGCACCTTGCGACCCTGCTCATAGGCATCTTTGACTTCTGCCGCAATGGCCTCGGTTCGCGCCAGATCACTGGCGAGATAGCGAAACACTTCCTGAATACCTGCATCGGTCGGCAGGTCGATCCGAGTGAATCGTGATCGAGGCACTACCTCAAGATCATGGGGCGCGCCGGCCGGTTTGGCTGCGGTGTATCGGATTGGCCCGCATTGCATGAAGATGATCGGCTGCTGGCCATCGCGACGGATCGGTGTCGCTGTCAGCCCCAGCACGAATTTAGCTTTGGTCCGTTTCAGGATGGCGTCGAACGAGACGGCGCCGACGTGGTGGCACTCGTCCACGATCACCTGCCCGTAGTTCTCGACCAGAGGATTAACCTCGCCCTGACGGGAGACGGATTGCATCACGGCGATGTCAATTTTTCCGGTGGGCTTTGCTTTGCCGCCGCCGATAGTGCCCACCACGCCTTTGCCAACGCCCAGAAAAGCCTGAAGACGTTCCTGCCACTGCTTGAGCAATTCGGTTCGATGCACCAGCACCAGGGTGTTCACACCTCGGCGCGCGATCATCGCGGCGGCAGTGACCGTCTTGCCAAACGCTGTCGGTGCACACAGTACACCGGTGTCGTGATGCAGCATTCCCGAAACGGCGGACTCCTGGTCCAGACGCAAAGTGCCGACGAAGGAGACCTCAATCGGCTCACCGCCAAAGCGCTCATCGCGCAGATCGTAGTCGATGCCGTTATTGCGTAGCAAGTCCAAAGCGGCATCGAGGCATCCGCGAGGCAAGGCGATGTGCTGTGGATAGTTTTCGGCGTTACCGATGACACGTGGCTTGTCCCACACCGACATACGCATGGCTTGGGCCTTGTAGAACTCGGGGTTCTGGAAGGCGGCCAGGCGGATCAGGCGGTTAGCCAGTGCCTGCGGCAGTTGAGCCTTTTCAAAGTAGATCAGGTTGGCCAGCGTCACGGTCAGTGACTTGGGCATTTGCCCGGCCAACTTTTTTGTCGGCGTGCTAGCCCGCTTCCAGGGCGTGGCCAAGTCCTCGTCATCGATGAAGTTGACATCCAGTGGATGCACGCCGCCTGTGGCCCGCAGGATGGTCGGATCGATGTCGTGCGCGGCCATTGGTTGGATGGCCGCCAAGAATGCCCACTGATCCGGGTACGGCCGCAGCTCCGCATCGACGAACACGCTGCAGCCACTTTCGCGTGACCACTTCTGCAGCGGTAAGGCGATCAAATTGCCAAAGCCACCCTTGGGCATGGTGTCCTGGTTGGGAAACAGGCGGTCATAGGAATCCAACTTCAATTGCCGGGCGCGCGAGCAGGCATGGCTGATCACGGCCGTGCCCAAGCGCCGGGCATCGCGGGCGGAAACGCGACTGGCGAAGAACACCCACACGTGTGCGCCCTTGCCTGATCTCGAAACTTCCAGCGCGGCCGGCACACCCAGCTCCTCACACGACTGAGCGAAGGCTCGCGCGTCGTCGCGCCAGTCGGCCTCGTCAAAATCGACCGCCAAGAAATGGCAGGTGTGATCCTCCAGCAGCGGATAGACGCCCACCGTATGCTCGCCGGCCAAATGGTCGTAGATCACCGCATTGGACAACGGGATCAGCAGGCGGTTGCTGCAATCGCCGCATTTGATGCGTGGCTTTTCGCAGATGCCGGCGCGCCATTCGTTGGCGCAGGCGGGGGTGTAGCCTGATTTTCCTGAAGTCTTGCTCTCCCAGCGGATGGGATAAACATCTGTACGACCGCGAAACAGCCTCCGAAACAGCGCCACCTTCTCAGCAGTAGAAAACCGGGATGGCTCCAGCTCTTGAGCCGTAGCTGCGGTGGGCTGCGGCAACCGCCACTCAATGCCGTGGGCTTCGAGCAGTGCGATCAGGCGGGCGTTCTCGGCCTGGAGAACGGCGAGCGCATTCGGGTTGGTCATCTGGCGTTCGTCATGCCACCAGACGTTCGCGGAACTCCTCTCGCTTCGACCAAACAATCGGAGTGATGTCGTAGGTCATGAAGTCGTGCAGCACCTGCCAAGCATCCTCTGGCTTGCTGAGCATGCCATCGGGAATTGCCACCGCCCATTTATCGCCGAATCCTTCCCGGTAGATGTGCAAATGCGGCACGCCAACTTCGGTGCCGTCGGGGTTGCGATGCGGTGCTGCGAAGTCGAGTCGAGCCAGTGCGACGACCTGCTGCCCGCGCGCTTGGTACCCCGTGGTCAATGCAATGCGCTTGCTGTTGATGTCCAGCGAGAAACGTTCGCGCTCATCGCGCGGGGCCAACGGAATCTCGATGCGCCCGCCCAGGTCGGGAAAGCTGAAAGCGTCCGTCGTCGCAGCCTTTTTAGGCATGCGCAATAGGGTTTCGGCATCCGCTTGTGAAAGTGCGTCATCGGCCATCGGCTTCTCCCTTGTCTATGCTTTGAACACCCGTTCCAGTGTTGCGGGCAGCAGTGCGGCGTTTGCTTGTCGGATAGCAGCATGTTTGGCCTTGAGAGCGGCTATCTCCGCTTTCATGTGGTTGAAGGCCTGCTGCGCAGAAAGTGGTGGTACTGGTACTTCAATCTTGCCGAGGTTGCCCAGACTCAGCGTGCGGTTGCGATCCGCAGTTCCTGGAGACGCGAGGCCAATCTTTTCCAAGCCATCCTCAGTCAAGAGGTAATAAGCAAGAAAGCTGGTTGTCGCTCGCTCAGGATCAGGCACGCAGGTGATGTAACGGTGCGAGGCAATACAGCCGTCATGTGCATCGCCGGCTATACCGATGGCACCTTCCCAGGCTTTGATGTTGCTGAGCACGAGGTCGCCGGCCTTGATCCATACTGGCTTTTGCCACGTAGCTTCTGCACCATCGAAATCGGGTTTGATAAACAGCCCCTTGCCAAATGATCGTGCGCCCACCTCGCGGTATCGGGTATCGATGTCGATTGCGACCGTGCGGCGAATGGACGGCGCAACGTCCGCCATCGGCCGCAGCGGAGCATCAGCAATGGCATCGCGGAAACGCAGTGCCAGCAGGTGTTCGGCGTCCCGCTCCACAGCATCCAGATGCGATTCGACCTGCCGGGCTTTCTCAGCCAGCGCATCAAGGCGGGCAACAATGGCTTGCTGTTCCGCCAGCGGCGGCAGCGCGATCTGCTGATCTAGAAAGCGATCTTCCTTGATACGAACCCGATTGGTCGTACCCTCGCTAGCCGCCTTGCACAATTCGACAAAGGGCGATGAGCGGACCAGCCAGCCCATGAACGCCGCGTCACACCGATCCGGGTCGCGAAACCCAAATGACGGGAAATCGTTGCTGACGATGGCGCCGTCGAGTTCCGGCGGCACTAGACCAATCGCGCCATTACGTGCGTCGATCTTGGACAGAATCAACTGATTGGCTCTGACCGTTCTGCGCGCTGAGACGACATCGCTGCCACGTACTTTTCCCCGGCTGACAATACCTTTGCCTCGGAGCTTGATCGTCACCTCGTGGTATTCGGCTGCAGGATTAAGCAAAGCGGATTCGTCAGAGCGCTGTAGCAGCTCGCCCAGAGCAACTTTGGGCCACGCTTTCATTCGCCGCCCTCCATATCGTCTTTGCGCCCAACACGCCGCGCCTCCAACTCACGCCGCGTCTTGTCCAATTCCTCTGCCAGCAGCTTTTCATCCGGCAGCACGGTCTGGTACTCGGCAGCCAGCACCTTGTTGGGTAGACCTTCCAGCGCGTAGTGGGCCTCGTTGCTGCCTTTGCTCGCACACAGGATCAGACCCACGGGTGGGTTTTCCCCCGGCTTCATCCAGTGCTCGCGGGCGTAGTTCAGATACAGGTGCATCTGCCCGGCATCGGCATGGCTGAACTTGCCGATCTTGAGGTCGATGATCAGCAGACACTTGAGCCGGCGGTGGAAGAACAGCAGGTCAACGCGGAACCAGGTGTCATCCAGCCGCAGGCGGCGCTGGCGGCCGACGAAGGCGAAGTCGTCACCCAGCTCCAGCAGGAAGTCGGCCAGATGCTGGATCAGCGCGTCTTCCAGATCGGATTCGGAATACTCGTCCTTGAGGTTGAGGAACTCCAGCACGAAGGGGTCTTTGATGGCCTGCTCGGGCGTGATGGCGTCACCGGGCTCAGCCACTTCACCCTTTTCCAGCATCGCCGCCTTGTTGTGCGACAGGGCTGTACGTTCATAAAACTGGCTGTTGACCTGGCGGTCGAGCTGGCGCACCGACCAGCCACAACGAAGCGTCTCGGTTTCATAGAAGGCGCGGGCCTGCGGGTTCTTGACCGAGAGCAAGCGCACGTAGGCCGAC
>CAMLFK010000294.1 GCA_946479255.1 uncultured Oxalobacteraceae bacterium | reverse complement strand
AGCGCGCGCACCTGGAGTCCTTCGTGAACCGCTTCAAGGCGCAGGCCTCCAAGGCGCGCCAGGCACAGAGCCGCATGAAGGCGCTGGCCAAGATGGAAGAGCTGGCGCCGCTGCGCGCGGCCGCCGAGTTCTCGTTCGAGTTCCGCGAACCGCTGGCCGCGCCCAATCCGCTGCTGGTGATGGAAGACGTCGATGCCGGCTACCCGATCCTGAACGAGCATGGCGACAAGGTCGGCGCCAAGACCATCGTCAACGACATCAAGTTTTCGCTGCAGATCGGCCAACGCATTGGCCTGCTGGGTGTGAACGGCGCGGGCAAGTCCACGCTGATCAAAACGATTGCCGGCGAAATCGCGCCGCTGTCGGGCGACGCCACGGTCGGCAAGGGCCTGTCGATCGGCTACTTCGCCCAGCACCAGGTCGAGATGCTGCGCCATGACGAATCGCCCTTGTGGCACCTGGCAAAGATCGCCCCGACCGTGCGCGAGCAGGAGTTGCGTAACTTCCTGGGCGGCTTCAACTTCCCGGGCACCATGGTGACCAGCTCGATCCGCCCGTTCTCCGGCGGCGAGAAAGCGCGCCTGGCACTGGCGCTGATCGTCTGGCAGCGCCCTAACCTGCTGCTGCTCGATGAACCTACCAACCACCTTGACCTGGAAACCCGCGAAGCGCTGACCATGGCACTGGCGCAGTTCGAAGGCACCCTGGTGGTGGTTTCGCACGATCGCCATCTGCTGCGCGCCACCACCGACCAGTTCATCATCGTCGCCGACGGCAAATTGCAGCCGTTCGACGGCGACCTTGACGACTACAAGGACTGGCTGTTCCAGACCAAGCTGGGTAAAGGCACCACGGTGCTGCCGGCAGCGGGCAAGGAAAACAAGACCGCCTTCCCGGCTGCATCGGTGGTGTCGGCGCCCAGCGCGCCGGTGGTCGACAAGAAGGACCAGAAGCGCCAGGACGCGGAGCAGCGCCAGCGCGTGGCTGCCTTGCGCAAACCGATCGAGCAGAAGGTCAAGCGCCTGGAAGAGCAGATCGCAAAACGCAACGAGCAGAAGGCGGAAGTCGATGCCAAGCTGGGTGATGCGGGGATCTACGAGGCGGCCAACAAGGCCAAGCTGAAAACGCTGCTGGCGGACCAGGCGTTCTACACCAAGGACCTGGCGCAGCTGGAAGGTGAATGGCTGGAATTGCAGGAACAGCTGGAAGGCATTGCGGCTTGATTTAAGCCGTAACGCCAGCTCCGTTATTCCGGGCATTGCCCGGAATGACGGCTCAAAAGTCGCGGGCCCTAGGCCGCCTGCGTCACCGCTTCGCGCCGGATCGACATCAGCTTGTCGATATCGACCAGGATCAGGCGGCGCCCGTCGCTCTCCCCCAGCCCGATCAGGTAGTCGCACTCGTTGTCGCTGTCGGCGCCTGGAATCGGCGTGATCTGGTCGGCGTAGATGCGCACGATGTCGGTCACGCCATCGACCACCATGCCCATGGTGCAGTCGGTCAGCTGCAGGATGATCACGTCGGTCAGGTCCTCCAGCTTCGGCTGCGCCGCGAAGGCCGCGCGCATGTCGACGATGGGCATGATCACGCCGCGCGACAAGGCCACGCCATCGATCATCTCACCATCGGCGGCGAAGCGCTCCAGCGAATTGAAGGTGCACAGTTCCTTTACCTTGCGGAACTCCACGCCGTAGTCGAGCCCGCCGAGCTGAAAGCTCAGAAACTCGATCTTGCCGCTCGGGGCAGATTGTATGTCGTTGTAGTGCATGGCGTTCCTTTCGTCTCTGCGGGGGCATGGCGAGCTCACGAGTTCCCATCGTAGTCAATTGCCGCCGATAACTATTGATCATCATCAACATTGCCATGAATCCACATCCGATTGCAAAGCCGGGGAAAGGCTTTACAATGGTCCAGCAATGCACTGCGCGATGGACGACCAGGCGCGCGGCCGCCCGCCCACAGTGAGGATGTACGATGTACCGATGGCTTCAACGATTGTTTTCGGGTTCCCCGAGCGCCGCACCGGCGCTGCCTCCACGCGCGACCGCTCCGCCCCCGCCGCCTGCCCAAGCGCCTGCTCAAGCACCCGTCCAGCCGCCCATGCCACCGGCGGCCGCCGCCGCGCCTGAGGTACCGTTCGACCAGCGCGACACCATCAACACCGGCTACCAGCAATGGCTGTTCGATACCGGCGCCGACGGCGGCCTCGATATCAGCGCGGCCGAGAACCAGGTGCTCGATGCCGTCACGACCATCCTCGGCACCCAGCAATCGGGCGCCGCGCTGGTGCGCCGCATGCCCGGCCTGATCCCCCAGCTGCTGCAAAGCCTGCGCAGCGACAGCTTTTCCGGCGCCCAGCTGGCCAAGACCATCTCCAGCGACGTGGTGCTGGTGGCCGCCGTCATCCGCCTGGCCAACACCTCGTTCAAAGGAAGCGGCACGCAGATCGCCAGCGTCGAACACGCGGTCATCCTGATCGGCCAGGAGGGCTTGCGCCACCTGATCACCAGCGTGGCTTTCCGGCCCATCATCGACATGAATTCCGGCTACTACACGCGCACGCTGGCTCCGCGCATCTGGGACCAGTCGGAACGCTGCGCGCTGGCCAACCGCCTGATGGCCGAGCAACTGGGGATCAATCCCTTCGACGCCTTCCTGGCCGGGCTGGTGCAGAACGTCGGCCTGATCGTCACCTTGCGCATCATGGACCAGGTGGCCAAGGACGACACCACGCTCGGCTCGGAGCTGTTTTGCGCGCGCCTGATGCGCGACGCCCGCGCGCTCACCTGCAGCATCGGGCGCGAATGGAACTTTCCCGAAGCAGTGGTGCAGGCCATCGCCGAACAGGCCGGGGGGCGCAAGGGCACGCCGGTATCGCCGCTGGGCCGCTTGCTCACCCTGTCCGACTACCTCAGCAAAATGCGCCTGCTGGCCGATGCCGGGCGGGTGCCGCCGGACGATCCGGTATTGTTCAAGGCCCTGCCCGCCAATGTCCAGGAAGTCTACCGTTCCCTGGACGCGATCGGCGCCGACGCGCCGCAGGAAGCGGCCCCGTGACGGTGGCGCCCGATCCGGCCGAGGTCGAATTTACCGCCATCCGCGCCCAGGGCCCCGGCGGCCAGAACGTCAACAAGGTCTCGTGCGCGGTGCACATGCGCTTTAACGTGCCGGCCTCCTCGCTGCCCGAGCATATCAAGGAGCGCCTGCTGGCCTTGCGCGACCAGCGCATCACGCGCGAAGGCGTCATCGTGCTCAAGGCGCAGCAGTCGCGCAGCCTCGAACAGAACAAGGAAGAGGCGCTGCGCCGCCTGCAGGAGATGATCGACAGCGTGGCCACCCTGCCGGCGGTGCGGCGCCCGACCCGCCCTACCCGCGCCTCGCAGCGGCGCCGCCTCGACGCCAAAACCAGGAGTAGTCTGATCAAGGCTTCCCGGGGTAGAATTACCGAGTAAAAATTTCCGAACGTTCTCATACCGCTGCCAATGAAACGACTCAAGAGCCTTGCCTGGGCCACCGCCGTCATGCTGTCCACCTTGCTTGCCGCCCCCATCCACGCGCAGACCGTGGCCCTCACTTTCGATGACGGCCCCACCATCGACGCCACCCCGCTGCTCTCGCCGGAGCAGCGCAACCAGGCGATGCTCGATGCGCTGGCCAGACACAAGGTCAAATCGGTGTTGTTTGTAACCGCCGCCAATGGCAGTATCAAGCCGCAAGGCCGCGCCCTGGCCCGTGCCTGGGGCGACGCCGGTCACCTGGTGGGCAACCACACCATGACGCACCCGGACCTGAACAGCGATCAGGTCAGCCTGGAAAAGTATCAGAAGGAAATCCTGGACTGCGATACGTTGATCAAGTCCCTGCCCGGCTACCGCAAATGGTTCCGCTACACCTACCTCAACGAAGGCAATACCGCGGCCAAACGCGAGGGCATGCAGGCCTTCCTGAAGAAACAGGGTTACCGCGATGCACCAGTCAGTTTCGATGTGGCCGACTGGACCGTGGACGACAATCTGATGGCGGCCCTGAAAGCCAAGCCGAACGCCGACATCACGCCGATCAAGCAGGCTTACCTGGAGGCTGTGCGCCGCAATGCGCAAGCCAGCCTGGGACCGGGCAAGCCGCCCATGGATGAGGTGCGTGTCATGCTGCTGCACCATAACCTGGCCAACGCCCTGTGGCTCGACGAGCTGATCGGGGTGCTGGCAAGCGAGGGCTGGAAGTTTGCCCCGGCTGAGGAAGTTTTCAACAAACTCTGAGTCCAGTACCCCGCCGACAGGCCGGCGCGGCATCGTCCTACGGCGAACGGATCGAAGCAAAACTATGATGTAAACATACTAACCAGTGAGGTGAGCTATGTATTCGTCCAAGTTTTCTTCGTCCAAGGTGTCTTCGTCCAAATTCTCTTTGAAGCAGCTGAGCCCGTCGATTACCGACATGATCCGCTTCGACCATTCCCATGTCCTGGTGACCTTCCACCAGTACGTCGCGACCAAGAAGCCCACGGTCAAGAAAGCACTGGTCGAAACCATCTGCGACGCGCTGGAAATCCATGCCACGCTGGAAGAAGAAATCTTCTACCCGACCTTGCGCCAGATCGACGCGGCCGATCCGGTCTTGCAAAAGAGCCAGCCGGAACACGACGAAATGCGCCGCATGATCGCCGAACTGCGTACCACCTCGGCCAACGATACCCGCTACGACGGGCTGCTGCACGAACTGATGCGCGACGTGATGCACCACGTGGCCGATGAGGAAACCAAGCTGCTGCCGATGGCCGAGCGCCTGCTCAGCGCCGAGCGCCTGAACGAACTGGGCGCGCAGATGACCAAGCGCCGTCTGCAGCTGCTCAAGCCGAAAGCCGGCAAGATTGCCGCCAATACCGCTGTGGGATTTTCCGGCAGCACCACTGCAATCGTGGTGGGCCTGGCCAGCGCCATGATGGCGGCACGCTTCCTGACGGGCAAGAAACAAGCACCGGCAGCGCCGGTGTAAGGCGCTGCTATTCGCTGCACCACTCGACGGCGCCGCTGGCACGGGCCGCGATCACCGGGCCGTTGCCGGCATCGGTACGCAGGCGCGCCTTGATGTCCTTGGCAGGCACATCGTAGGTCGCGCTGCCGTCCGGCTGGAACTTCATCAGGCGCACCACGGTGTCGCCTGTCAGCATCGCCACCCGCACCAGCGACACGCCTTCGCTGTCGCTGCGTTGCTGCATCAGCTGGGCAACCAGGGCCTCGCCGGCTTGCTGTTCGGTTTCGGCCGCCTTGACGTCCAGCGACACCTTGGCGATGGCCTTGAGCGCCGGACCCAGTGCCGTCGCCATCTTCTGGAACTGTGGCACCTGCTCGGCCGTGAGCGTGATTTCCTTTTTGCGGATCTTGGACGCGAGCATCACGTACTTGCGCACATCCGGCTGGCTGGTCATGCCGTCCATCTCGGCCTTGCGCTGCGCCACCAGGGCGCGGAACTGGTCGACCCGCTCGCTGATCGCCGTGATCACCTCGTCGATGCGCGCCCTGTCCGGCTGCAGCACGTGAATGGCCATCTCGCTCTGCCTGCGCGGCCCGGCCGATTCCACCTGGATCCGGCGCGCGGCAATTGCGCAGCCTTCGGCCCGCTTGATGAACACCTCGTCGGCCATGATCTCGCAGTTGGCGGCGTGCTCGATGGTCACGCGGGTGCCGGAAATGATGCAGCTCTCGGCACGGTGCAGCACCACTTCGCCCTGGCGCGACTGGATCACCGCGCCCGAGCAGACGCCCTGGACCTTGATGTCGCCGCGCTGGTTGTGAGCGGTGCCGCCGACCAGATTGCGGTTGAGCATGATGGTGCCGCCGCGTGACATCACGTTGCCGAATACATCGGCGTGAATGGTGATGCTCTCGCCTTCGATGACGCGCTTTTCCTGGAC
>CAMLFK010000293.1 GCA_946479255.1 uncultured Oxalobacteraceae bacterium | reverse complement strand
AACGACAAATTCCTGGCCGGTGCAAAAGCGCGCGGCCTGCTGCAACTGAAGGGCCACAAGTCCGTCGGCGGTATGCGAGCATCGATCTACAATGCGATGCCGATCGAGGGTGTGCAAGCCCTGGTCGATTATCTGAACGAGTTCGCCGGCCGCTGACCACCAGCGCCGGTGCTGCCCACCGAGACAAAGTAGCTTCTTCCAATGACCGACAAACTGAAACCCTTGCGCGAGCAGATCGATGCGATCGACGCGCAGATCCTCGACCTCCTTTCCCGGCGCGCGGCGCTGGCGGTGGAAGTCGGCCACGTGAAAGCCGAAACCAACGCGCCGGTGTTCCGTCCCGAGCGTGAAGCGCAGGTGCTGCGCGGCGTGGCCGAGCGCAACCCGGGTCCGCTCAAGGACCGCGAAGTGCAGACCATTTTCCGCGAGATCATGTCGTCCTGCCGTTCGCTGGAGAAGCGTGTCACCGTGGCTTACCTGGGGCCGTCGGGCACCTTCAGCGAGCAGGCCGTGTACCAGCAGTTCGGCAGCGCCGTCGAAGGCTTGCCGTGCGTGTCGATCGACGAGGTGTTCCGCGCCACCGAAGCCGGCACCGCCGACTTCGGCGTGGTCCCGGTCGAGAATTCGTCCGAAGGCGCGATCAACCGCACCCTCGACCTGATGCTTGCCACCACCACCACCATCAGCGGCGAGATTTCGATCCCGGTGCACCACAGCCTGATGAGCAAGACCGGCAGCATGGACGGCGTGACCGTGGTCTGCGCCCATTCGCAGGCGCTGGCGCAGTGCCAGGGCTGGCTGAACCAGAACTATCCGGACGTCGAACGGCGCGCGGTGGCTTCCAACGCTGAAGCCGCGGTTATGGCCAGCAATGACGCCACCATCGCGGCAATCGCCAGCGAGATGGCGGGCGAGCAGTACAAGCTGGGCGTGGTCAAGGGCCACATCCAGGACGACCCGCACAACCGCACCCGCTTTGCCGTGATCGGCCACCTGCACACCAATCCGTCGGGCCTGGACCAGACCTCGCTGGTGCTGGCGGTGCCGAACAAGGCTGGCGCGGTGTACAACCTGCTCGCCCCCCTGGCGACCAATAAGGTCTCGATGACCCGTTTCGAGTCGCGCCCGGCGCGCATCGGCACCTGGGAGTATTACTTCTACGTCGACATCGAAGGCCACGTGCAGAACCCATCGGTCGCCAAGGCGCTCGATGAGCTCAAGGATAATGCGGCATTTTTCAAGGTGCTGGGTTCCTACCCGGTGCACCTGTAATTCATATTTAAGAGGTTCTCCATGTCCCAGCAATTCGGTCCGGACTATGTGCGCGCCATCGCGCCTTACCAGGCAGGCAAACCGATCGCCGAAGTGGCGCGCGAATTCGGCCTGGAAGAAGCCCATATCGTCAAACTGGCATCCAACGAAAACCCGTTCGGCCTGCCCGAGTCGAGCCGCCAGGCGATGATCGCCGCCGTCGCCGAACTGGGGCGCTACCCGGACGCCAACGGCTTTGAACTGAAGGCCGCGCTGGCCAAGCGCTACGACGTGCCGGCCGACTGGATCACGCTTGGTAACGGCAGCAACGACATCCTTGAAATCGCCGCCCATGCATTTGTGCAGAAGGACCAGGCGGTGGTGTACGCGCAGTACTCGTTCGCCGTGTACGCGCTGGCCACGCAAGGCGTGGGCGCGCGCGCCATCGTCGTCGCGGCCAAGGATTATGGTCACGACTTGGACGCCATGGCAGCCGCCATCGATGCCGATACCCGCCTGGTGTTCATCGCCAACCCGAACAACCCGACCGGCACCTTTATTCCGGCCGTGCAGATCGAAGCGTTTTTGAACAAAGTGCCGGCCAATGTGGTGGTGGTGCTGGACGAAGCCTATAACGAATACCTGGCGCCTGAACACCAGTTCGAGTCGAGCCAGTGGGTGCGCAAGTATTCCAACCTGGTGGTGTCGCGCACCTTCTCCAAAGCCTATGGCCTGGCCGGCCTGCGTGTGGGCTTTGCGATCGCCCAGCCGGCATTGACCGACCTGATGAACCGCATCCGCCAGCCTTTCAACGTCAATTCGCTGGCCCAGGCCGCGGCAGTGGCTGCGCTGAACGACCGCGAATTCCTTGAGCGCGGCGCGCGCAATAACGCCGCCGGTTACCAGCAGTTCGTGGAAGCATTCAAAGAGATGGGCCTGGAGTACGTGCCGTCGTTCGGTAACTTCGTGCTCGTCAAGGTTGGCGACGACGATGGCGCCGGTGCGCGCGTCAACCTGGAACTGCTCAAGCAAGGCGTGATCGTGCGACCGGTCGGCAACTACGGGCTGCCGCAGTGGCTGCGCATCTCCATCGGTCTGCCGAAGGAGAATGCCGTGTTCCTCTCCGCCTTGAGAAAGGCGCTGGCCTGACGTGAGCAAGCAGCTGTTTAACAAAGTCGTCATCGTCGGCGCCGGCTTGATCGGCGGTTCATTCGCGCTGGCCCTCAAGGCCGCCGGCGCGGCCGCCTGCATCGCAGGGCTGGGCCGCTCGCGCACATCGATGGCGCGCGCCCTGGAACTGGGCATCATCGACGAAATCGCCGAATCGCCGCAGGCGGCCATGCTGGGTGCCGACCTGGTGCTGATCGCCGCACCGGTCGGCCAGACCGGCGCCATCCTCGCGTCCCTGCTGCCGTACCTGGAAGAGGGCACCATCATCACCGACGCCGGCAGCACCAAGTCGGACGTGGTAGCGGCGGCCTATGCGGCGCTCGGCATGCGCGCCGCGCAGTTCGTGCCCGGCCACCCGATCGCCGGGCGCGAAACCAACGGGCCGGATGCCGCCATCGTCGACCTGTACCGCGGCAAGAAGGTGGTGCTGACGGCGCTGCCGGAAAACGCGCCGGCGGACGTGGACAAGGTGGCCGCCGCCTGGACCGCTTGCGGCGCACTGATTCATCGCCTCTCGCCGCAAGATCACGACAAGGTATTCGCCTCGGTCAGCCACCTGCCGCACTTGCTGGCCTATGCCCTGGTCGACGACGTGGCCGCCAAACCGCATTCGGCGCTGCTGTTCCAGTACGCGGCCAGCGGTTTCCGCGACTTTACCCGCATCGCCGGCTCCTCGCCCGAGATGTGGCGCGATATCAGCCTGGCCAACCAGGGCGCGCTCTTGTCCGAGCTGGATGACTATCTGGCACAATTGACCCGCATGCGCGCCATGCTGGCAGGCGGCGACGGCGAATCGCTGCAAGCGGTGTACACCAAGGCCCGCGACGCGCGCAGCCGCTGGATCGAAACCATTGAAACCGCCGAGGCGCCGCGCGCGCCATCGACTGAAGAATAAAGCAAACAAGGAATCCGCATGTCGCAGCAAAAGCAGTATCCGCACCATCTCGATCTGGCTCCCGTGATGCAGGTCGAGGGCACGGTCCGCCTTCCCGGCTCCAAGAGCATCTCCAACCGCACCTTGCTGCTGGCCGCGCTGTCCGAGGGCAGCACCACTATCGTTGACCTGCTGGCGTCGGACGACACCCTGGTCATGCTGGGCGCGCTGCGCTCGCTGGGCATCAAGTGGGAAGAGGTTGATGACCGTACGCACCTGGTTCATGGCGCCGGCGGCGTGCTGCCGATCCACGAGGCCGACCTGTTCATGGGTAACGCCGGCACCGCGATCCGTCCGCTGACCGCCGCGCTGGCCGTCATTGGTGGCGACTACTCGCTGCATGGCGTCTCGCGCATGCACGAGCGTCCGATCGGCGACCTGGTCGACGCACTGAACGCCATCGGCGCGCAGATCGAGTACACCGGCGTGGAAGGCTATCCGCCGCTGCGCATCCGCCGTGGCCACATCCACGCGGACCGCCTGTCGGTGCGCGGCAACGTGTCGAGCCAGTTCCTGACCGCCGTGCTGATGGCCGCGCCGCTGATGGCCAAGACCCATCCGATGACCATCGAGGTCGTCGGCGAACTGATCTCCAAGCCGTATATCGAAATCACCCTGAACCTGATGCGCCGCTTCGGTGTGCAGGTCGAGCAGGACGGTTGGGCCTCGTTCACCGTGCAGCCGGGGCAGAAGTACGCCAGCCCCGGCACCATCCACGTTGAAGGCGATGCCTCGTCGGCCTCGTACTTTTTGGCAGCCGGCGCGATCGGCGGCGGTCCGGTGCGGGTTGAAGGCGTGGGCCGTGACAGCATCCAGGGCGACGTGCGTTTCGCCGAAGCGCTCGAGCAGATGGGCGCGACCATCACCCGTGGCGACAACTGGATCGAAGCCAGTTCGAACGGCCCCTTGAAAGCTATCGACGCCGACTTCAATCATATTCCCGATGCGGCCATGACGATTGCGGTCGCGGCGCTGTACGCCGAAGGCACCAGCACACTGCGCAATATCGCCAGCTGGCGCGTAAAAGAGACCGACCGCCTGTCGGCCATGGCGACCGAGTTGCGCAAACTTGGCGCGACGGTGGAAGAGGGCGCCGACTATATTTCGGTGACCCCGCCGGCGGAAATCGCCGCCGCCACGATCGACACGTATGACGATCACCGCATGGCGATGTGTTTTTCGCTCGCTACGTTGGACGGCAAAGCGCGCCGCGGTAATACAATGCGCATAAACGATCCGAAGTGCGTGGCCAAGACCTTCCCTGATTTCTTCGAAGCGTTTGCCGGTATCGCGCGTAAGGAACTGTTCTAACACCACAAAATTTGGTGCCGTACCGGACGCTTATGCCAAACACAAACATCCCCGTCATCGCCATCGACGGCCCGACTGCCTCCGGCAAGGGCACGGTTGCACACAAGGTGGCCGACCGTCTCGGCTTCCATTACCTCGACTCGGGCGCGCTGTACCGCCTGACCGCGCTGATGGCGCTGCGCCGCGACACCCCGCTGGCCGACGAACACGCCCTGGCCAAGATCGCCGAGCACCTGCCCGCCAGTTTCACCGGCGGCGAAATCCTGCTGGCTAACGAAAACGTCACCCACGCCATCCGCGCGGAAGAGGTGGGTAACATGGCATCGAAAATCGCCGCTTTGCCGGCCGTGCGCCAGGCCCTGTTTTCCTTACAGCTGGGTTTCCGCAAGCCGCCCGGCCTGGTGGCCGACGGGCGCGATATGGGCACCGTAATCTTTCCTCACGCCCGCCTGAAAGTATTCCTCACCGCAAGTGTTGAGGCGCGCGCACAACGCAGATATAAGCAATTGATTGACAAGGGATTTTCTGCTAGTATGCAAGACCTCCTGTCCGATTTGCAGGCGCGCGACGACCGCGATACCAATCGCGCCATCGCCCCGCTGATCCCCGCAGAGGGCGCGTTCATCCTCGATACCTCGAACATGACGGCCGATCAGGCCATCGACGAAGTGCTCAGGCAGTATGCGCAGGTTAAAGTTTAAAGGTTAAGTAGTAACCCAGTAGCAGTTGTAAGAGGTGCCATGACCCGGCAATTCGGCCGGGCATTGGCGTTGGTTCAACCTAACCCAGTTTAAGTCGCATCGTGCGATCTCTGCTGGCTCACAAAGTAAATCCTATGTCTACAGCAACAACTGAAGCAACCGGTATGGAAAGTTTCGCAGCGCTCTTCGAAGAGTCGTTGTCGCGTCAAGATATGCGCTCCGGCGAAGTCATTTCCGCTGAAGTCGTGCGCCTCGACCACAATTTCGTGATCGTGAACGCTGGCCTCAAATCCGAAGCTTTCATTCCTATCGAAGAATTCAAGAACGACCAGGGCGAACTGGAAGTTCAAGTCGGCGATTTCGTTTCCGTAGCGATTGAGTCGCTGGAAAACGGCTTCGGCGACACCATCCTGTCGCGCGACAAGGCCAAGCGCCTGGCGTCGTGGCTGGCTCTGGAAAAAGCCATGGAATCGGGCGAGATCGTTGTCGGTACCGTCAATGGCAAGGTCAAGGGCGGCCTGACCGTGCTGACCAACGGCATCCGCGCATTCCTGCCGGGTTCGCTGGTCGACACCCGTCCAGTCAAGGACACCACCCCGTTCGAAGGCAAGACCCTGGAATTCAAGGTCATCAAGCTCGACCGCAAGCGCAACAACGTGGTGCTGTCGCGCC
>CAMLFK010000292.1 GCA_946479255.1 uncultured Oxalobacteraceae bacterium | reverse complement strand
CAATGTGTGGATTGCCGTGGCGATTGTTTCAGGAAGGCTGAACACACGCATCAGCGTGGTCGAAGAGCAAGTTTTCAAGGCGAGCGTGGCTCCGCTCCCTCGTTAGGGCGGGGTTCGGGGTCGCAGGTGCAGCATTCCGCTAGTTGGGCCCAGGCACTGACCCAGCGCGCCGCCATCGCTTTTTCCTGGCGGTCGGTTGCGCTCATGAATCGTTCGATCGCGGTCGACAAGCGAAGCTTGGCGTATGGCAGGCGAGCATGCATAGTGGCTAATCCTGGCGGCAACTAAATTGTTCTAAATTATAGAGCGTTAAGGGAATGCAATGTAACCAACATGCATAAGAATTTGCATGCGGGCTTAAGCGCCGTCTTTTGCGGCTTGCACGAGACAGTTGGACAGGCGGTCGAAGTAGTGCAGCGCCGCCTGGGTCAGTTCGATCTGCTTGCGGCGGGCGTCATCCGTATCGCTGAGCATGATCCAGCCTTTTTCGCGCATGGATTTCAGGCGCGCATGGACGGTGGCCGGGGCGCCGAACTCCTGCTTGGCCATCATGTCGCGCACCGACAGCCGTTCCTGGTCGGCACCGGCACGGGCGATCAGCGCGAGAATGCGTTCTTCGAGCGGATCGAGCGGCGGCGGCGACGGCAGGCCACGCAACGCTTCCGCCAGGTGGAGGAAGCGCAGGTAGATATCTGCTGGACGGGTGATCTTCTTCATCGACAATAAGTTACATGGACACGGTAGTTGCAGGTAAGCTACTCTAATCGGTAGGCGAGGGTGTGCCTGCCCTCCGCGTCCATTCTACACGAGGGTTCCGTGACGCAATTTAAACTGAATCTCGGCATGGTGGTAGCGACCATCGTCTTATTTTCTGCCACGCTCGGTGTAAACGAAGCCCTGTTCCGTTCGCTTGAGTTCGCCCCCCGGCATCAACTGGATCTACCTGCCGGCCGGAATGCGTCTGTTGTGCACGCTCTTGTTCGGTGGTGCCGGCGCGGTCGGCCTGCTGATCGTGTCGTGGGCGGTGTGCTACCTGTACTTCTTTCCCGACGATCTCTTGCGCTCCTTTATCGGCGGTATCCTCGCCACCGCAGCGCCATACCTGGTGTACCTGCTGGCCGTGCGCGTCTATGGCCTGAAATCATCCCTGTCGAACCTGACGCCGCGTCGTCTGTTCGCTTGCATCGTGGCGTATTCCATCGCCAGCCCCTTGCTGCATCACCTGTGGTTCTGGTTGCACGACGGGCGCGAGAACGTGCTTGGCGGCCTGGCCGTGATGATCGCCGGAGACCTGATGGGAACCCTGATCGTCGTCTATACCGCCAAGGGCATGCTCGCGCTCCTTCCCAGGCGCTCCGTATAATGGGCACATGATCAGACCGATTTTTCCCGGCCTGCTGCTGCTATGCGGCCTGGCCCATGCCGAGACACGCGCGCCGAGCGCGCAGGAAGTGGCCGCCTTCCATGCTTACTTCCAGCAGCGCTTCCCCAACGAGCCCGGCGCATCGCCCACCTTCAGCGTGACGCGCGCCGACCGCAAGGCGCCCTGGCGCATCGAAGCCGTGGTCGAGACGGCGCCGCGGCGCGGCCTGCGCACCTTGTGCCGCACGCGGCGCGTCGAGTTTCGCCATGCGCGCGCCTGGACCACGGTGGAGGCGCCGCGCCAGTACGTGTGGCTCGACCGCGCGGCCTGCCGCGCCAGCGTCAATCCCGTGGAACTGCGCCAGCGCATGCCGGACATCGACGTGCTGGCCCTGCTCGAACGCGAGGCCCAGCTGCTGCAGCGCGCGCGCCTGATCATGGCCGGTAACAGCAGCTGCGCGGCGCTGCGTTCCTCGCCCTTCGCCCTGAAGGCGATCGACGTGGGCCCGTCCGGCTCCGGCAATGAAGAGATGGCGCAGCTGGTGTACCGCAGCGACAAGGATGCGATCCTGAATGTGTGGGTGCGGCGCGGCAGCAGCGGGCTCGATGGCTGGAATGTTGGCTGCACTGCATCGCCCGCGCCCCTGCTTTAGAATCCGATCTCTATTTTTGCGGCCTAGAATGGCCGCATCGACCACGCCGGAGCCCGCCATGCCAAGGAAACCCAAGACCACCGCCACACCCGACCCGCAACTGGCCGACGCCGCGCGCATTTCGCCGCAGCAGATCTGGCAGGCGGGGCTGGGCGCCTTCGTCAAGGCGCAGGAAGAGGGCGACCGCGCGTTCAGCCGGCTGGTGAACGAAGGCAGCGAACTGCAGGCGCGCACGCGCGCGCAGCATCGCGAGAACGATCCGGAGGCGCCGGCCTCGTGGCACAAGCTCGAGCAGATCTTCGAAGACCGCGTGGCGCGGGCGCTGGCGGCGATGGACGTGCCGACCCATCACGACCTGCAAGACCTGCGCGAACAGGTGGAAGCGCTGCAGCGCACCGTGGCGGCCCTCAGCGGCGCCAAGGTGAAGAAGCCGGCGGCGAAGAAGGCAGCCGTTAAAAAGACTGAATCCAAGAAGCCCGCGCGTAAGCGTGCGGCATAAGCAAGTACGTTCAGGCGGCGCCGGCATCGGTGTTATGCTAAGACCAGAATAAACGACAAGAACCGCCGACATGGAAGAAAAAGCGCCACCGCAGTCGCAGCAAAAAGCGCCGCGCCGCACCCGCGAACGCATTCTCGAACTGTCCCTTCGCCTGTTCAACGAGTTTGGCGAACCGAATATCACCACCACGGTGATCGCCGAAGAGATGAATATCTCGCCAGGCAACCTGTACTACCACTTCCGCAACAAGGACGACATCGTCAATTCGATCTTCGTCCAGTTCGAGGCCGAGATCGAGCGCATTCTCAAGGTGCCGGCCGGGCGCAGCTCGAACATCGAAGACGTGTGGCTCTACCTGCACTATATGTTCGAACTGATCTGGCGCTACCGCTTCTTTTACCGCGACCTGAACGACCTCTTGTCGCGCAACCGCAAGCTGGAGCTGCACTTCAAGCAGATCCTGGCGCACAAGATCAGCGTGGCCAAGCAGCTGTGCGAGGACTTGCGGCGCGAGAAGTCGCTCGAAGCGAACGATGCGCAAATCGATGCGATGGCGACCAATATGGTGGTGGTGGCGACTTACTGGCTGTCGTACGAGTATGTGCGTAATCCGCGCAAATACAGCGAGCAGCAGGCCATGGCCGACGCGCTGGCGCGCGGCTGCTACCAGGTGCTGTCGCTGATCGGCCCCTTCCTGCGCGGCGACACGCACCTGCTGTTCGAGAAGCTGTCCGAGGAATACCTCAAACAACTCAAGTAAAAGATCATGAAGTCAATTGCAGTCTATTGCGGCGCCAATCCGGGGTGCTCACCGGTGTATGCCGAAGCGGCGTGCGCATTGGCGCGTGCCATGGTGGCGCGTGGGATCGCGCTGGTCTATGGGGGCGGTAACGTCGGCCTGATGGGCGTGATCGCCGACGAGGTGCTGCGCCTGGGCGGCGAGGTTCGCGGGGTTATTCCGCAGGCGCTGATGGCACGCGAGGTGGGCCATACCGGGCTCACCGAGCTGTTTGTGGTGGCGGACATGCATGAGCGCAAAGCCAAGATGGCCGCGCTGGCCGACGGTTTTATCGCCATGCCGGGCGGGATGGGGACCCTGGAAGAGCTGTTCGAGATGCTGACCTGGTCGCAGCTGGGGATTCACTGCAAGCCAGTGGGTGTGCTCAATGTGGCAGGGTTTTATGATGCGTTGGTGGGCTTCATTGGACACGCGAGATGCGAGGGATTCATCAAGGAGGCGCACGCCGCCCTGATGATGGTGGAGACGACGCCTGATGCGCTGCTGGATCGATTAGTTAGCCGCTAAACCGTCATCCTTGCTGCGCGGGGATGACGGTTTTAAAGCTAACGGTACAAGCAGGCGGCATTGGCGTTCGCACGGACAGGGTCGATACGTCCCGCCACGACGGCACCGGCCTGGTGACATTCGGCCAGCAAGCGCGCCTGCTCGCTCAACATGGCTTCGATGCGGTCGGCCGGCACCGGACGGCTGAACAGGTAGCCCTGCATCTCGTCGCAGTCGTTATCGCGCAGGAAGCTGCACTGCTGCTCGGTCTCGACGCCTTCGGCGATCACCCGCAGGTTCAGCTTGTGGCCCAGCGAGATCACCGCCATGGCAATGGCCTGGTCGTCCGGATTGTCGGCCAGTTCGCTGACAAACGACTTGTCGATCTTGAGTGTGCTGATCGGGAAGGACTTGAGCGCCGACAGGCTGGAGTAGCCGGTGCCGAAGTCGTCGATCGACAGCGACACGCCCATGGCTTCGAGTTCGCGCATCTTGCCGACCGATTGCGCCAGGTCGCGCATGATCAGGCTTTCGGTCACTTCCACTTCCAGCGAAGTGGGCGGCATGCCGGACTCGCGCAGGGCCTGGGCCACGCGCTCGACCAGGCGCTTTTCTTCGAACTGGCGCGGCGAGACGTTGACCGAGACCGTGATCGGCGCCAGGCCGGCGTCTTGCCAGGCTTTGTTCTGGCGGCAGGCAGTCTGCAGCACCCACTCGCCGATGGCGACTATCAAGCCGCTTTCCTCGGCCAGGCTGATAAAGCGCAGCGGCGAGACGATGCCGTGCTCGGGATGCTGCCAGCGGATCAGCGCTTCGACGCCGAAGATCAGCCCACTGCGCAGGTCGACCTTGGGCTGGTACAGCAAGTGGAACTGGCCTTCGTCGAGCGCGTTGCGCAGGCCTTCGAGCAGCAGCAGTTTTTCTTCGACGCTGGCGTTCATTTCGCGCGTGTAGAACTGGAAGTTGTTGTTGCCCAGGTCCTTGGCGCGGTACATGGCCGCATCGGCGTTCATCATCAGGGTGTTGGGATCGGTGCCGTCGCGCGGATACATCACCACGCCCATGCTGCAGCTCACCTGGACTTCCTGGCCCTCGACCTGCATCGGCTCGTTGACGGCCTGGCGGATCTTTTCCAGCATGGGAGTGAGCAGCAGCGGGTCGTTGCCCTGGTCGGCCAGGATGACCACGAATTCATCGCCGCCGAAGCGGCCGAGGGTGTCTTCGCGGCGCACGCAGCGGGACATGCGCTCGCCAACCACCTTGAGCAGCTCGTCGCCGGCATTATGGCCAAGGCCATCGTTGACCAGCTTGAAGCCGTCCAGGTCGATGAAGGCCACCGCCACGCTGCGCCCGCGCCGTTCGGCATGGTGGATGGCCTGGTGCAGGCGGTCGCGGATCAGGCTGCGGTTGGGCAGGCTGGTGAGTTCGTCGTGGTGCGCCATGTGGCGGATGCGTTCCTCGGTGACCTTGCGCTCGGTGATGTCGCGCACGATCGCCACCAGGCCGCCTTCGACAGCCACCACCTGACGGTGCAGCCACTGTTCGCGGTGTGGCGGCGCCGACGCCTGCCACTCGGCTTCGTGGACGCCGCCCACCAGGGTGACCTTGACCAGGTCTTCGAAGATGCCATTGCTGCGGTAGGCCGGCAGCACCTGCGTCAGGGTCATGCCGCGCAGCTGCTGCTTGCTCTTGCGTACCATCTTTTCGGCGCGCGAGTTGGTGCCTTCGATGATGAATTCGTGGATGGTGCCGTTGGCATCGCTGACGCTGCGCAGCACGAAGAAGGCATCCAGGCTGGCCTCGGAAGCCGCGGCGTAGGTTTCCTGGGCGCGCCGCACGCGCCGGCGCGTGCGGGTGATCTGCCACGACCATACGCACACCAGGGTGACGATGATGACCAGCAGCGCGCTGCCGCTGCCGGCTACCCACAGGTAGTTGCGGCGGTTGTGATGGAAGGCGGCCATTTGCTCATGCTCGGCCAGGCCGACCACCGCGGTGAGAGGGAATCCATGCAGGCGGCGCATGCTGGTATAGCGGCGCACCCCGTCCCAGCTGCTGACCATCGGTTCGCCATGGCCCTGGCCGGGCCCGAACGCTGGTGCGGCCTGGCCCCAGGAGACGTTGTCGCCGATGCGCAGGGCGCGGAACACGCCGTCGGCCCCGTACATGCCGATTGACCCCATTTCTCCCTGGCGCGAGCGCTCGTAGCCGCTGGTGAAGTAGGCCGGGTCGACTTCGACGATGAC
>CAMLFK010000291.1 GCA_946479255.1 uncultured Oxalobacteraceae bacterium | reverse complement strand
CTTGCCGAACTTACGCGTAGCTACGCAGGCGCATCGAGAAGTCCTGCAGCGACTTGATGCCGGACGCTTCGGCGCGCACGCACCAGTCTTGCAATTGATGCAGCAGCTGGTCGCGGGTGAAGTGCGAACGCTCCCAGATCGCGCCCAGTTCCACGCGCATGTGGTGCATGGTCTCAAGTGCCTTGCTATGCTGGAACAGCTCAACCAATTGCTGCTTGTGCGAGGCTTCCAGCTTGGCCGGCTCGCGCTGCAAGAGTTTGCGCGAGGACTTCAGCAAACCCTTTTCCAGCTCGGCCTTGTGCTTGAGGTGCTCAAACTCTTCATGCCATGCATGTTTGACCGAGGCGGCGTACTTGGCCATCACGTCGTAGCGGTTGGCGATCACGGATTGCAGGGTGTCGAAGTCCGCCACCGCTTTGCCGTGCTGGAAAGCCGGCTTGGGCGCGACTTTCTTTACCTTGGCCAGGCCCAGGGTTTCCAGGACGCGGATATACAGCCAGCCGATATCGAACTCATACCATTTGTTCGACAGCTTGGCCGAGGTGGCAAAGGTGTGATGGTTATTGTGCAGCTCTTCGCCGCCGATCAGGATGCCAAACGGCAGGATGTTGCACGCAGCGTCGGCGCAGTCGTAGTTGCGATAGCCCCAGTAGTGGCCGATGCCGTTGATGATGCCGGCGGCGGTAATGGGAATCCAGGCCATCTGCACGGCCCAGATCGAAATACCGATCACGCCGAACAGCACGAAGTTCACGATGAACAGCAGCACTACGCCGGACCAGCTGAAGCGGGTGTACAGGTTGCGCTCGATCCAGTCGGTCGGGGTGCCATGGCCGTACTTGTCCATGGTTTCCTGGTTCTTCGACTCGATGCGGTACAGTTCCGCACCTTCGAACAAAACTTTCTTGATGCCGCGGGTAACCGGGCTATGCGGATCGTCCTCGGTTTCGCACTTGGCATGGTGCTTGCGGTGTACCGCAGCCCATTCCTTGGTGACTTGGCCGGTCGTCAGCCACAGCCAGAAACGGAAGAAATGACTTGGAATGGCGTGCAGCTCCAGCGCGCGGTGCGCTTGGTGGCGATGCAAATAAATGGTAACGCTGGCGATCGTAATGTGTGTCACGATCAAGGTATAAACCACAACTTCCCAGGCGCCGAGACCGATCAGTCCGCCATCCAGGAAATCTAATACAGAATGCAAAATGCTGCTAAACAATGTCATTTCTCCAATGTGAAGGGCCGTTTCGACAATCTGCAAAGCTGAACGGCTGAGTCTTCCATTTTACGCGCTTCCAATACCACACGGCACGAATCTATCCAATCATTTCACTGATCTATGCGCCTGTCGGCCAGATGCGTCAGAATCTGTGCGTCAATGAGACGCGCATCGCGGCCGGGGAATGCCAGCTTGATCTGGCCGGACTTGGCCAAGGCATACACTTTCTTGTTCACTTCCGATACCACGCCGCCGCGGCCGTTTTCCGGATCCGATATCCAAAAGCCAAGATCGACTTCATAACCATCGTTGGTGAAGCGGTTCAGCGACACGCCCGGACCGGGCTGCTCAAGCACGCGCGGCACGCCCACCGGCAGCTTTTCGAGTAAGGGAATAACCGTGTCGAGATCGCTGTCGTAGGCCAGGGTGAACACGGTCGACACGCGGATCGTGCGGCTGGTCAGCGACTGGTTCTGGACCGGGCCGGAAATGAGCATCTCGTTCGGCAAGACGGTTTCCACCCCATCGAGTCCCTGCAGGACGGTGTAGCGGGTATTGATGTTGGTAACCTTGCCGGAATACTTATCGACCGAGATCATGTCGCCGATGGTCAGGCTGCGTTCCAGCAGGATCACGAAACCGGACACATAGTTGCTGGCGATCTTTTGCATACCCAGACCGAGACCGACACCCAGCGCGCCGCCGAAGACCGACAGCACGGTCAGGTCGATGCCCACCATCGATAGGCTCAGCAGTACCGAAACGACGATGAAAACCGCGCGGCTCATGCGCGCCATCACCACTCGCAGCGAGCTGTGCAGTCCTTGCACGCCCATCAGGCGCTCTTCCAGCGCGGCCCCGGCCCACAACGCCAGCATCAGCAGCACCGCCACCGACACCGCCCCTTGCAGGATGGCCGCGATCGACGCCTTGTTGCGGCCCAGCGGCACGGTGGTGTCTTCCAGGAAGGCCATCACATCCGGCCACACGCCGGTGATATACAAGGCCACGCCCAGCCACACCAGCAGCGCGAAGATCTTTTCGAAGGTGACAAAGGCCGCGCCGAGCGGACCGCGGCGGGCGAATACCCGCCGCAGCAGGTAGAAGGCAATCCGGATCACGGCGTAGGATGCCGCCAGCGGCAGCGCCACCTTGAGCAGGTGTACCGGCTGCATGCTGCCCATCGCATAGCGGGCAATGGCCAGGAAGCCCAGGGTCAGGACCGGGCTGAGCACCCGCGCGAAACTGTCGGGGCCCATCGGCGGCACCACGCCGTTATTGCGGCGCGCCACCACGGCATTGCGCAGCAGGCGCGCCAGCCACCAACCCAGAGCGATCGCCCCGACCACCGCCCCAACCTGCCACAAGAAGCCCGGATCACGGAAATCGGCGATCAGCTCCTTGAGCAGGTTATTTAGCGGCATCGTAGGGTCTCTTATTCAGCGTCGGTTTCGGTGTCGGCGTCCGCGTCCTCGGCTTTCACCTTGGCCGGCTTCGGCGGCATTGGTTTGCGTTCCAGCACGGCGGCGAAGAAGCCATCCGTATGGTGCTTGTGCGGCAGCAGCTTGAGGTAGTCGCCCATCTCCAGCTCGATCTTTTGTTCGGCCAGCACCTTGTTCATCGGCACCAGCACGAAGTCCTCGTGCGCGGCCAGGAACTGCTCGACCACCTGGTCGTTTTCCTCGTCCAGCAGGCTGCAGGTGGCATACACCAGGCGCCCGCCGCCCTTGAGCAGGCGCGCGGCGCCGTCCAGGATGGCCAGCTGCTTGTCGTGCATCTCGGTCACGGAATCCGGCTTCTGGCGCCACTTGACGTCAGGATTGCGGCGCAGGGTACCCAGGCCGCTGCACGGGGCATCGACCAGCACGCGATCGATCTTGCCGGCCAGGCGCTTGATTTTGGCATCGCGCTCATGCGCGATCTGCACCGGATGGACGTTCGACAAACCGCTGCGCGCCATGCGCGGCTTCAGTTTGGCGAGGCGCTTTTCCGAGACGTCGAAAGCGTACAGGCGGCCGGTGTTGCGCATCAGCGCACCCAGTGCCAGGGTCTTGCCGCCGGCGCCGGCGCAGAAGTCCACCACCATCTCGCCGCGCTTGGCGCCGACGATTTGCGACAGCACCTGGCTGCCTTCGTCCTGCACTTCAATCGCGCCGCTCTTGAACAGCGGCAGGTTTTGCAGCGCAGGCTTTTTCAGTACGCGCAGGCCCAGCGGCGCATACGGCATCGGCTCGGCGGCGATCGGCGCCTTGGCCAGTTCGGCCATGACTTCATCGCGGTTGGCCTTGATGGAATTGACGCGCAAATCGAGCGGGGCCGGCTGGTTGAGGGCGTCGGCCAGCGCCAGTGTTTCCGCTTCGCCGTACTGCGCCACGAATTTCTCGAACAGCCACTTCGGCAGGTTCGAGCGCATCTGCGCCGGCATCAGCGAACGGTCGATCTGGGCGATACGTTCCAGGAACGCGGTTTCTTCTTCGGTCAGGCCGCCCAGCGAATCGGCGCCCACGGCTTCGGCCAGGCCCATGATGGTCAGGCGGCGCATGGTCGGCGCGGTGCCGGCTTCGGCGAAGTCGGTGAAGAAGGACTTATTACGCAGAATCGCATAGATGCCTTCGGCAACGGCGCCGCGCTCGCGCGAACCCAGGCGCGGGTGGTCTTTGAAGTAGCGCGACAGGGTGGTGTCGGCTGGCGCCGTGAAACGCAAAATCTCGCGCAATACTTCTTCCGTATTGCCGAGGATCGCTGGAGGCAATCTCATGAAATTCCTTGGTTACTGATGACTGATTAAACTGATGAACTTATTATTGCGCGTCGGCGATCTGAACAAGGTCGCCCACGATGGAGAGGCGGCCTTCGACAAACAGGCGCACCGCGTACGGGTACAGCTTGTGCTCCTCGACCAGCAGGCGCTGGGCCAGGGTGTCCGGCGTATCGCCCGGCAGCACGTCGATCTCGGCCTTGGCCACCACCGGACCATGGTCCAGTTCGGCGGTGACGAAGTGCACGGTGGCGCCATGGCGCAAGTCGCCCGCGTCGAGCGCCTGCTGGTGCGTATGCAGGCCCGGGTACAAGGGCAGCAGCGAGGGGTGGATATTGAGCAGGCGGCCGGTGTAGTGCTCCACAAAAGCCGGGGTCAGGATGCGCATGAAGCCGGCCAGCACCACCAGGTCGGGGGCATAGCGGTCGATGGTTTCCATCAGCGCGGCATCGAAAGCATCGCGGCTCGGGTAGTCCTTGTTGGGAACGACCGCGGTCGGGATGCTGTGGGCGGCGGCAAACTCCAGCCCTTTGGCGTCGGCTTTGTTACTGATAACTGCGGCAATGCGGGCGGGCCACTGTTCGGCGGCGGCGGCGCGCACTAGCGCTTCCATGTTGCTGCCACGGCCGGAGATGAGGATCACAATATTTTTCATAGGCCGCAATTGTACCCTGTGCCGCAAGGGCAACCAACAATACGGGCTAGAATTGTTGCGGCGCAGCAGCCGCTGCTTGGGCTTACTCGAAGGAGTAAAACACCCGGAACGGGACCTTCTTCTCCGCCCAGTAATCGGCGGCATCGCGGAACACGTCGAGCAGGGTTTCACGAGCTTCCTTGTCGAACTTCTGGGTGTTCGGCAATTGCTCGATGACGACGATGAAGCCCGGCTGGGGGCCGGCCTTATTGACGGTCTCGGTCAGCGACTCGCGCAAGGCGTCGAAATTCTTACTGTACGGCTTAGGAAAGTGAAAACTTTCTCCGATCCGCGCGCAGACTTGCTGCTTGGTCAGCGTGTCGGCGCAGTGAGCATACAAAAAATGTTGGCCAAGGCTGGCGGCTTCTTCCTGGAGCTCGACGACACGGAAAGCGCGAATGGACTGCACAAGGTTGGGCGGAACTGTTATCAACAAACTCATTTTTCCCTCAAGTGGTCCTGGTATGGTCGGATGTACTACGCCGCCTTCTGTATGCCGTTGATCAGTCATTGCCACCCGCCAATATACCCCCTAATCTTATAAGGGTAACGTTTTGTGGTATCTGAATCAACCCGTATGTGCTTCCACAAGGCAGTTTTGTAAAAAATTCCGACCAATAATCGAGAAAACCGGCTTTTGTTCGCGTTTTTTCATTCTGTGCGCACTCGCTGGCGAGCTGCACAGCTGTTACATTTTGTTGCCACGCGGATCGCAACCCTCCTGTTTACCCGCATACCATGGAGTCATGCGCTTCTCCATTCCGTCTAACTCCGTCACGAAAATGAGGTTTTCCATGAGGACAATCCACTTAATGCTGGCAACTGCGGCCGCCGCGACCTTCCCGGTGGCGCACGCCGCTGACTTCGAAGATTACGGCCGTGTCGTCCGTGTGCAACCCCGAGTCGAGCAGATCCGCCAGCCTCGCGAGGAATGCAAGACTGACTACGTACAAGTTCCGGTCCAGCAGGCGCAGCCCCGCAGCGCCGCTGGATCAATTGTTGGCGCCATCGCCGGTGGCATTATCGGCAACCAGGTCGGCGGCGGCAGTGGCCGCGCGGCCGCCACGGCGGCCGGCGTGCTGGCCGGCGCGGTGGTCGGCGACAAGGTTGGCAACCGCCCGCAAGACAATGTCCCATCGGGTTACCAAGAGCAAGCCGTGCGCCAGTGCCGCGTGGTCGATGCCTACGAGTCACGCACCATTGGCTATGACGTCACTTACGACTACCGGGGCCGCAGCTACACCACCATGATGCAGCGCGATCCCGGCGAGCGGGTACGCCTGAGGGTTTCCGTCACGCCGGACGAATACTAGTGCTTGCCTGAGCATCGGGCGTGCAACGATAATAGCCCATGCTCATCAAACGTAAATCCATCGAACAAGCCGAGTCCTCGC
>CAMLFK010000290.1 GCA_946479255.1 uncultured Oxalobacteraceae bacterium | reverse complement strand
CATCGAGTACTTCCGCATTCCGCGTAACGTGCTGACGGTCTGCCTGGGTAAATCGACCTACGCGCGTTGCGGCATCATCGTCAATGTCACGCCGTTCGAGCCGGAGTGGGAAGGCTATGTGACCCTGGAGTTCTCCAATACCACGCCGCTGCCGGCGAAGATTTATGCGGGCGAGGGCTGCGCCCAGGTGCTGTTTTTTGAGAGCGACGAAGTGTGCGAAACCTCGTACAAAGACCGTGGCGGTAAGTACCAGGGCCAGCACGGCGTGACGCTGCCGAAGACCTGATTTTCCGCCGTTTCGGTTTGATTCCTGCCTGGCGCGCCGTTCGGTGCGCCTTTTTAATTTCCGCAATTAACATATTGATAGTTCGCAATTCAGAATTAACTTGTCGATAATATTTACACTTCGTTTACTTTATCTCAAGTCCGCCCCCAACAATTTCACAATATCAACACGTAAGCGATTGGTTTAAAAGACAATTTTAATATTTTTACATTTCTGGCTCGGTTATTGCTAAGTTGACTGCGCAGTCAATATTGCATTGCACCAGAGTTGCGACAGCGTCCATCGCGACGCGGATCGCGCCACTCCTGATAACCGGAAATCCTGAAAGGTAATCCTATGAAATTGAAGAACTGTGCAGTAGCGGCTTTCAGCGCCGTCGCCATGCTGGCCGGCGCCAACACCTACGCGATTCCTGTCGCCACCGAACTGGCCCTGCTGGTCGACGTGTCGGGCAGTGTGGATTCTAGCGAGTACGCATTGCAGAAGACCGGCTATATCAACGCCTTCCGCGATGCTACGCTGCACGCCAACATCGCCACCCTGACCGGCGGCATCGCCGTGACGTATGTGGAATGGGCCAGCAACAACCAGCAGTCCCAGCTGGTCAACTGGTTCCACATCACCGGCGCAGCCAGCGCCATTGCTTTCGCCGACGCCATCGAGGCATCGAGCCGCGCCTTCGCCGGCAACACCGCCGTGGGCAGCGCGATTCGCTACATCACGCCGCAATTTGCCACCAACGGCTTCGAAGGCCTGCGCCAGATCATCGACGTTTCGGGCGACGGCGCCGACAACGACAGCAGCATCCTGACTTCGACCGCGCGCGACCAGGCACTGGCAGCCGGCGTCGATGCCATCAATGGCTTGCCGATCCTCGGCGAAGGCGGCCTGCTGGACTTCTACAACGATAACGTCAAGGGTGGCCCAGGCGCCTTCGTACTGCCGGCAGGCAGCTTTTCCGATTTCGACGCCGTGGTGAAGACCAAGATCGGCTCCGAAATCCGCGAAGTACCGGAGCCGGCATCGCTGGCGCTGATGCTGCTGGGCGTGGCGGGCCTGGGCTTCATGCGTCGTCGTAAGTCGTAAGCTGTAGTTTGTAAGGCGGCTTCAGGTTTCCGGGGCAGGCGGGCCGATTGAATCGGGGGGACCCGCCGGCCTTGGAGGCCGATGAAGCCAAGGCATAAAAAAAGGAAGCTCGCGCTTCCTTTTTTTAATGGGTGCTCCGGTTCTTACTGTTTGACGCAGTCCACGAAGTAGCCCCGCTTGCCATTCACCTCGCGCTTGACCAGGCCGTGCACGTCGGTCTCGAAGCCGGGGAAGCGCTCGTTGAAGTCGCGTGCGAAGCGCAGGTAGTCGACGATGGTCTTGTTGAAGCGCTCGCCCGGGATCAGCAGCGGGATGCCCGGCGGGTAAGGCGTCAGCAGGATCGCCGTGATGCGGCCTTCCAGGTCCTCGATCGCCACGCGCTCGATTTCGCGGTGCGCCATCTTGGCGAATGCGTCCGACGGCTTCATCGCCGGGATCATGTCGGACAGGTACATCTCGGTGGTCAGGCGCGCCACGTCGTACTGCTTGTAGAAGTCGTGGATCGACTGGCACAGGTCGCGCAGGCCCATCGCTTCGTAGCGCGGGTTGGTGGCCGCGAACTCCGGCAGGATGCGCCACATCGGCTGGTTCTTGTCGTAGTCGTCCTTGAACTGCTGCAGTGCCGTCACCAGCGTGTTCCAGCGGCCCTTGGTGATCCCGATGGTGAACATGATGAAGAAGGAGTACAGGCCGCACTTCTCGATGATCACGCCATGCTCGGCCAGGTACTTGGTCACGATCGAGGCCGGAATGCCGGACTCGCCGAACTGGCCATTGAGCGACAGGCCCGGGGTGACCACGGTGGCCTTGATCGGGTCCAGCATGTTGAAGCCTTCGGCCAGGTTGCCGAAGCCGTGCCAGTCATCCTCGGCGCGGATCATCCAGTCTTCCTGGGTGCCGATGCCTTCTTCCGAGAAGCTGTCCGGGCCCCAGACCTTGAACCACCAGTCCTGGCCCCATTCCTCGTCGACCTTCTTCATGGCGCGGCGGAAGTCGAGCGCCTCGAAAATCGATTCTTCCACCAGGGCGGTGCCGCCCGGCGCTTCCATCATCGCGGCGGCGACGTCGCACGAGGCGATGATCGAGTACTGCGGCGAGGTCGAGGTGTGCATCAGGTAGGCCTCGTTGAAGGCATCCTGGTCCAGCTTGACGGTTTCCGATTCGCGCACCAGCACCTGCGAGGCCTGCGACAGGCCGGCCAGCAGCTTGTGGGTCGACTGGGTCGAGAAGATCATCGACTCCTTGGCGCGCGGGCGGTCGCGGCCGATCGCGTGCATGTTCTTGTAGAAATCGTGGAAGGTGGCGTGCGGCAGCCAGGCTTCGTCGAAGTGCAGGGTGTCGATCTTGCCGTCCAGCATTTCGCGCAGCACCTCGACGTTGTACACCACGCCGTCGTAGGTCGACTGGGTGATGGTCAGGATGCGCGGCTTCTTGTTCTTCGCTTCGCGGGCGAAGGGGTTGGCTTCGATCTTGCGGGCGATCGACTCGGGGGTAAACTCTTCGAGCGGGATCGGGCCGATGATGCCGAGGTGGTTCCGGGTCGGCATCAGGAAGACGGGGATGGCGCCGCACATGATGATCGAATGGAGGATCGACTTGTGGCAGTTACGGTCGACCACGACGATGTCGCCCGGCGCCACGGTCGAGTGCCAGACCATCTTGTTGGAGGTCGAAGTGCCGTTGGTGACGAAGTAGCAATGGTCGGCGTTGAAGATGCGCGCGGCGTTGCGTTCCGACTTGGCGACCGGACCGGTATGGTCCAGCAGCTGGCCCAGTTCCTCGACGGCGTTGCAGACGTCGGCGCGCAGCATGTTCTCGCCGAAGAACTGGTGGAACATCTGGCCGATCGGCGACTTCAGGAAGGCCACGCCGCCCGAGTGGCCGGGGCAGTGCCACGAATACGAGCCGTCGTTGGCGTAGTTGACCAGCGCGCGGAAGAACGGCGGCGCCAGCGAATCGAGGTAGGACTTGGCTTCGCGGATGATGTGGCGCGCCACGAACTCCGGGGTGTCCTCGAACATGTGGATGAAGCCGTGCAGCTCGCGCAGGATATCGTTGGGGATGTGGCGCGAGGTGCGGGTCTCGCCGTAGATGTAGATCGGGATGTCCGAATTCTTGTGGCGGATCTCGGCCACAAAAGCGCGCAGGGCGGTCAGCGCGTGGTCGGTTTCTTCGGCCGAGCCTTCGCCGAATTCCTCGTCGTCGATCGACAGCACAAAGGCCGAGGCGCGCGACTGCTGCTGGGCGAACTGCGACAGGTCGCCGTAGCTGGTCACGCCGAGCACTTCCATGCCTTCTTTTTCCATGGCGGCGGCGAGGGCGCGGATACCCAGGCCGGAGGTGTTCTCGGAACGGTAGTCCTCGTCGATGATGACGATGGGGAAACGGAATTTCATGGAACTCTCCAAAGCGAAGCGCCGTGAGGGCAGCCCGCGCCCATGCGGGCGGGACGCCGCTCACGGCACCGAAAAAATGAGTAGCGGATTTTCGCAGAAATACCCGCGATCCGGGAAAAAAACTTTTGTTAGAGTATCTACAAGCCGACCCGGCTGGCGCACACTTGGCCGGTGCGCAGGGCGGCCGATTTGCCGGGGCCGGCGAGCGCCTGTCATGCCCCGTTCCGGTGCGCTTCCGGGCAGTATTTAACGTTTTGCTACCATTAGTGTTGCTTTGCCCTCGTGACAATGTGTGAGGATTCGCAAAAATTACACACTTTTTCGCTGTTTTCTCCATTCCGTTCAAAAACCGCTTACTAAATTTAGATGTTTCACGGTATCGTTTGCACTCGCGTTGCCCCATGGCACTAATTGCTCCATGGCAAGCGCGCCCCGAGTCAACGGGCGAGCATCAGCGTCGCCATTCCGTATCCAGGAGATACCCGATGAAACACCCCCTTGAACGCCGCGCCGGCACCGAAACCCCTGCGGTTCTCGCCCTGGCCGACGGCAGTATTTTCAACGGATACTCGATCGGCGCAGCCGGTCACACATCCGGCGAAGTCGTTTTTAACACCTCGATGACCGGGTACCAGGAAATCCTGACCGACCCCAGCTACACCCGCCAGATCGTTACCCTGACTTATCCGCATATCGGCAACACCGGCATCAACCACGAGGACGGCGAGTCATGCCGCATCCACGCGGCCGGCCTGGTCATCAAAGACCTGCCCCTGCTGGCGTCGAACTTCCGCTCCAGCCAGTCGCTGTCCGATTGCCTGCGCGAGCAGGGCGTGGTGGCGATCGCCGGCATCGACACGCGCCGCCTGACCCGCCTGCTGCGCGAGAAAGGGGCGCAGAGCGGCGCCATCGCCGTCGGCATGGATGCCGGCGAGGCACTCGCGCTGGCGCGCTCCTTCGAAGGCTTGAACGGCCTGGACCTGGCCAGGGTGGTCTCGGTCAAGGAGGCCTACGAGTGGCGCGAAACCGAATGGAAACTGGGCTCGGGCTATGGCAGCCAGGACGCGCCGCGCTTTCACGTGGTCGCCTACGACTACGGCGTGAAGTCGAACATCTTGCGTATGCTCGCCGAACGCGGCTGCAAGGTCACGGTGCTGCCGGCCCAGGCCAGTGCCGCCGAGGCGCTCGCGCTGGCGCCGGACGGGGTGTTCCTGTCCAACGGCCCCGGCGACCCCGGCCCGTGCGACTACGCCATCGCCGCCACCCAAGCCATCATCGAGCATGGCATTCCGACCTTCGGCATCTGCCTCGGACATCAAATCATGGCGCTCGCATCGGGCGCGCGGACACTCAAAATGAAATTCGGACACCACGGGGCCAACCATCCGGTCCAGGACCTCGACAGCGGACAGGTGATGATCACCTCGCAAAACCATGGCTTCGCGGTCGATCCCGACTCGCTGCCGGCCAACTGCCGGGTGACCCACGTATCGCTGTTCGACGGTTCGCTGCAGGGCTTCGCGCGCCTCGACAAGCCGGCCTTCTGCTTCCAGGGACATCCTGAAGCCTCGCCCGGCCCGCACGACCTGGCGCCGCTGTTCGACCGTTTCATCAGCCTGATGGAGGCCCGCAATGCCTAAACGTACCGACATTCAATCCATCCTGATCATCGGCGCCGGGCCGATCGTCATCGGCCAAGCCTGCGAGTTCGACTATTCCGGCGCCCAGGCCTGCAAGGCCCTGCGCGAGGAGGGCTACAAGGTTATCCTGGTCAACAGCAATCCGGCCACCATCATGACCGATCCGGACATGGCCGACGTCACCTACATCGAACCGATCCAATGGGAAGTGGTGGCGCGCATCATCGAGACTGAACGGCCGGACGCGATCCTGCCGACCATGGGCGGCCAGACCGCGCTCAACTGCGCGCTCGACCTGCACCGCCACGGTGTGCTGGCGCGCCACGGCGTCGAGCTGATCGGCGCCACCCCGGAAGCCATCGACAAGGCCGAAGACCGCTCCAAGTTCAAGGATGCGATGACCAAGATCGGCCTGGGCTCGGCGCGCTCGGGCGTGGCCCACAGCATGGCCGAGGCATGGGCGGCCCAGCAGGAGCTCGGCTTTCCGGTCATCATCCGTCCCTCCTTCACGATGGGCGGCAGCGGCGGCGGCATCGCCTACGATGCGCAGCAGTTCACCACCATCTGCGCGCGCGGCCTGGAGCTTTCACCCACCAGCGAGCTGCTGATCGAGGAGTCGCTGCTCGGCTGGAAGGAGTTCGAGATGGAGGTGGTGCGCGACCGCAAGGACAACTGCATCATCGTCTGCTCGATCGAGAACCTCGACCCGATGGGCGTGCACAC
>CAMLFK010000289.1 GCA_946479255.1 uncultured Oxalobacteraceae bacterium | reverse complement strand
TTCCGGGAGGCGTGGGGGCCGACCCGGCAGGATCGCCTGTCGCATTTCGGCATGACTGCAGGGGGCAGCCCATCCTCGGGGGCGTTCTACCTGGCCCAAGGCCACGTTATCATGGTCACCACCATCCTTTCCGTACTGCTGGCTTACGTCACCAGAGGCAAGGGCGACAAGGCTGCGGCGCTAAAAGAGATCAGCCAGAGTCCGCGCCTGGGGCCGAAAGTGGCGCAGTGGATCGAGCAGAACGAAGGCAAGTTGAGTCACCATCCCCTACTCCGGCCACGCGGCGGCGGCGGGGGGATGGCCCACGCAGAACCGCCGCCGCCGCCACGTCGGCGCGGCCCAGAGAGCGAGCCGGAGCGCCCACGGCCCAGCGGCATGCCGAAGAAGACGGTGCCGTGTTTCAAGGCTAACGGTCTCCCTCAAGGCAGCGTGCCCGAGTTTGACCGCCAGCTCACCGGCCAGGAGACGGGCATCAACAACATGACGGTTGAGGAGTATGTCAAAGGGCGTGCGGCATTTGATGCAAAGGAATCCTTGCGCCATCCAAATGTGGCACGAAATGCGAGAGCAGATTATGAAGCCAAGATGACGAAAGATCTGGCTAGAACTCTACGGGGACAAGGACTATCGTCGAGACAGGCTGACGAAAAAGCCGCAGAACTCGCAGCTGCAAAAATGAAGACGTTAGCAGCGTTGCACAATCCGGACATGGTAGCCGGGGGCAAGGATGCAATTTGCGATTTCGGGTGTCGCAATATTAATTCACGTATTGGCGCACAGTGGAATAAGGGAGGACGATTGACCGAACTGGACAGGGCGGCAAGTCAGATTCCGGAGTCTATGCGGGGGAGCACGAAAATGAACGCGAAACTTGAACGGTGCAAATAGGGGTGAAAAAAATGGATGAAGACTTTACGTATTTTCTGGAGAAGATGGGACCGGCCATCGACAAGCGGCCTGTACCGCCATCTAGCATCGAGCGCTACCGCGGACATCTGCCAGATCAACTCTTGGCCTACTGGAAGGAACATGGCTGGTGCGGCTATGCGGACGGCCTGTTCTGGACAGTGAATCCTCAAGAGTATGAGCCTGTTTTAGAAGCATGGATCGGTGACACACCATTGATGGAACAAGATGCCTTCTACGTTATCGCACGAAGCGCTTTCGGCGACATTTACCTTTTCGGCGGCAATTCTGGACGAGACCTTCACATCATCGCGCCGGACTCGAAAATGATGCCGTTGCAAGAAAACACGCTTGACTTGAATGCGAGTGTACAAGCGTTCTTCGGAACGCAAAACCGACGAGCTTGCGATTTTTCTGATGTGAACGGAAAAATGCTTTTCGACCCAGCATTAAAGAAACTAGGCCGCTTAAAATGTGATGAGATGTACGGCTTCGTTCCTGCTTTGGCATTGGGTGGCCCTGCTACGATAGATCATCTGCGGAAGCTCAAGGCAGTCGAACATTTGGTCTTGCTTGCACAGCTCGCACCATTGGACGTGATATCCCCGCCTTTGTAATTGGCATAAAATTGCTCAAATGCAGCACCGACAAGCTTGGCGCCGTCGGCTTGTACGCGCGGACGACGACGGCCCAGCCGCTATTGAACTCTGCGCATCAACACTACATAGCCTCTGACCTCGGTATTGCGTTCAGTGCGCAAGGGGCGCGCGACCGCTTCGATCATCGTGAAGCCAATGGTGTCGGCGAGATGCTGGAGATAGCGCAGCGAATGCCTATAGCGGTTAGTCGCCGTCAGTACAAAGTCCGCATTCGCGCTCTCTTCAACTGAAAAGCTGAAATACCCGGCAGGCCTGAGCGCAGCATGAACCTGGGCGAACACCGGCGCCAGGTCGCCGAAATACACAAAAACGTCAGCAGCAACGATCAAGTCGAATTCATTGCTCCGACCGGCCAGATACTGTGCGATATCTTCACACGCTACTTCGTCGTACAGCCCCCGCTCGCGAGCCTTCTCCAGCATCTTGCTGGACAAGTCGACGCCAAGCAAGCGCCGCGCATACCTGGCCAGATATGGCGCGCACAGGCCGGTACCGCAGCCCAGGTCCAGCACATCCACGTCAGCCAATTGCAGCCTGCGTAAGGCTTGATCCAGATAAGCCGGCGTCCGGTACTCCAGTTGCCCGACCAGATGCTCGTCGAAGTGGCCGGCGTACTGGTCGAACAGCGCCTTCACATAGCTAGCCGGCGACGAATCCGGCGCACTGCCGACTCCGAGCGCCGCCAGCGCAAACTCGATGTGGGTGCGCTCGCCCCCCAGCCCCAGCGCTTCGCGGTACGACGCGATCGCGTCCTCCGTCCGTCCCAGCGCGCGCAATGTATTGGCGCGGTATTGATAGGCCAGCGGATGGCCTGGTCTCAGTTCAATAGCGCGCTCGTAGGCGGCCAATGCAGCGCTATATTGCTGAAGGCGCTGCAAGGCGGTTCCGCGTGCGCAGTGCGTTGCACCGTCGTTGGACTTGATGGCAATGGCACGGTCATAGCTCTCGACGGATTCGGCAAAGCGGCCCAGCGCCTGCAGCGCGTTGGCGCGGGCACACCATGCCTCGGGATAAGCCTGCCTCGCCGCGAGCGCCTTGTCCGCGCTGGCCAAGGCATCGTCCGGCCGGTCCAGATCATTGAAGGCGATAGCGCGATTGCACCAGGCCTCGGGGTAGTTTGGCCTGACGGCGAGCGCCCGGTCGTAGCTGGCCACCGCATCAATCAGCCGCCCAAGCATGCGCAGCGCGTTGCCGCGATTGCTCAAGGCCAGTGCGTACTGTGGATCAAGCGCAATGGCACGTTCGTAGCTGGCCAGCGCGTCTTGCGGACGGCCCAGATCCTGCAGCGCCGCACCGAGGTTGCAGTGCGGGGGAGCCTGGCCGGCGTTGATGGCAATCGCATCCGAGATCAGCTTCACCGCCAGTTCGGCATCGCCCTGCTGGCGCGCAACGACGCCGAGCAGGTGCAGCGCGTCGGACTGGCGCGGATCCATGTCGAGCACGCGCCGGTACAGCACTTTGGCGGCGTCAAACTTGCCCTTCTGGTGGAATCCGACCGCTTCAGTCAGCAATGATGTGGTGGTATGGGTGCCCATGCCGCCATTTTACAGCGCGGCCACCAGTTCCAAGTCAAGCACCTGCACTGGACGGATCTGAATCTCATCGCGGTACAAAGGCGGCATGCGCGCGCACATCGCGTCCAGCCCGGCCTGCTCAATCGACGGCAGCACATACTGGAACTGCGCCGGATTATTAACCGGCAGCGGGCCCTCCATGGTCGACCCATAGGCGCCCAGGTTCATGAAGCTGAGAGCACTTTCATCCGGCCCGCGCGCGAACACGAATGTGCCTTCCTTCGGATGCGCAAGGTAGCGGCGTACCTGGTCCTGCATGTCGGCATCGGCACCTTTGATCAGCCGATAGCGCAGCTGCGCATATTTGCGGGTGCACTCCATGAACGCAGTGCGGATGGCCGACTGGGTGCGCCGGCCGGGCACGCACAGCAGCAGATTGCCGAAGATATCCAGCAGCGCCACGGCATCGCCCTCACCGCCGTGCTTGCGGTCCTCTTCCATCGCCGCGCGCAGGAACGGCGCCAGCGCGGCATTGGGCGCATGTGGCGTGCCGCGATATGCCAGCGCGTCCGGATACACCTTTTTCAGCTCCCGGACGAGAACGTGATCGGCTGCCAGCGTGGCGGGATCGCGCAGCTGATGCTGGGGCAAATCGGCATTGACCAGCGCTTGCACCTTGTCGGAGTTCGCCTCGAACACCAGCGAGCACAGGGCCATGGTCGGTTCGGCGATGGTTTTACCGATGAAGAAAGACTTGGGCGCCGCGCCCGCGCTTGGGCGCGCAAAACTTGAGATGCCGAGCACCGCGGGATAATAAAAACGGCTGGCTGCCGCGCCGCGCAGCGCTTCGGGCAATGCCGCGAAGTCGACGCCTGCATCGTAGTTGATGCCAGCCTTGGGGTCGCGCGCGGCCACCACCACGTTGAAGCCCGCCGCGACAATCGCGCCAGTGCACATGGCGCAGGGATCGAGCGAGGTGACGACGGTGATTTCCTCCGGCTGCGGCAGTGCCGTGCCTTTGGCGAGCTCCGCAAAATACCAGTCGACCAGCTGGCGCTCGCCGTGCGCGGTGGGGTCGTGAATCACGCCATCGCGCACCACGTCGTTGCCGATCGAGTGCAGCAGATTACCCTGCGAATCGAGCAGCAGCCCCCCGACACCATAGGTGCCCTGCTCCCTGGCGGAGATGGCGACGCCGGCCACAAGGGCCGCTGCCGCCTGGATGTCGATGATCTTCTTGCGCACTTACTTCTTCAAGTCCCAGCCACCGAACGCGTTCGGCAGCTGCTGGGCCGCCGTCGTTTCCAGCAGGTCGCCCTTGAGGTTGGTGAGCACCACCGGCAGATCATTCCCGCCCAGTTCCAGGATCACCTGGCGGCAGGCTCCGCACGGTGCGATCGGGCCGTCGGTCTCGCCGATCACCGCCAGCGCGGTGAAGTCGCCCGGCTGGTAACCATGCGCCACGGCGCTGAAGAAAGCGGTGCGTTCGGCGCAGTTGCACAGGCCGTAGGAGGCGTTCTCGACGTTACAGCCGCGGAAGATACGGCCATCCTTGCACTCGAGCGCGGCGCCGACCTTGAAGTTGGAGTAAGGCGTATAGGCCAGCAAGCGCGCGGCTGTCGCTTCGTCGATCAGTGCTTGATACTTCATGCTTGTCCTGTCTTAGCGGATGGTGCGGTAAATGATAGGGTTGGCCGGGCTGCGCGTGCCGCCGATGCGATATGCGGCCTGCACTTCGCGCACAGCCTGCTCGGCAGCCGCTTCAGTGCGGGCGTGGACCATGGCCAGCGGCTGGCCCGGAGCGATCTCGTCGCCCAGTTCCGCCAGGCCGGTCAGGCCGACCGCAAAGTCGATCGGGTCTTGCGGACGGCGCCGTCCACCGCCCAGGCTGACCACCGCCAGTCCAAGCGCACGGGTATCGACCGCGCTGGCGTAACCTACGCCCAGCGAAGGCACGGGCACCACGATCGGCGCCTTCTCCAGATACGCATCGGGCCGTTCGATCAGGTCTTCCGGGCCGCCCAGCGCATACACCATGCGGGAAAATCGTTCGGCCGCTTCGCCGCTGTCGAGCGCGCTCTGCAGCTTGATGTGCGCGTTTGCTTCATCCGGCGCCAGGCCGCCCAGCACCAGCATCTCGGCGCACAGCGCCATCGTCACTTCGTGCAGGCGCGCCGGGCGCGAACGGCCGGTCAGGTAGTCCATCGCCAGGCGCACTTCCAGCGCATTGCCGGCCACGGGGCCGAGCGACTCGTTCATCTCGGTCAGGAGTGCTGAAGTGCGCGTGCCGGCGCCATTGCCGACCGTGACAATGCTCTCGGCCAGCTCCACCGATTTGTCGTAGGTCGGCATGAAGGCGCCGGAGCCGACCTTCACGTCCATCACCAGCGCATCGAGGCCGGCCGACAGCTTCTTGGAGAGGATGGAGCCGGTGATCATGGCCACCGATTCGACGGTCGCGGTGGTGTCGCGGATACTGTAGAAGCGCTTGTCGGCTGGCGCCAGCTGCGCGGTCTGGCCGATGATGGCCACGCCGATGTCCTTGACGACGGTGCGGAACAGTTCAGGATCGGGCACGGTGCAGTAGCCGGGGATGGAATCGAATTTGTCGAGCGTGCCGCCGGTGTGGCCCAGGCCGCGGCCAGAGATCATCGGCACGAAGCCGCCGCACGCGGCGACCATCGGCCCCAGCATCAGCGAGACCACGTCGCCCACGCCGCCGGTGGAGTGCTTGTCCAGCACCGGGCCGGGCAGGCCGAGCGAACGCCATTCCAGCACCTGGCCGGAATCGCGCATGGCCAGCGTGAAGGCGACCCGCTCGTCCATGTTCATGTCGTTGAAATACACCGCCATGGCGAGCGCCGCGATCTGCCCTTCGGTCACGCTGGCGTCCACGATGCCGCGCACGAAAAACTGGATCTCATCGGCGCTCAGGACGCCGCCATCGCGCTTCTTGCGGATGATTTCTTGGTTCAAAAACATGGGTTCCTCAGAATTGATGGATCAGACGCCGTATGGAATCCAGACGTTCTTGACCTGGCTGGCGTGCGCGAGCACC
>CAMLFK010000288.1 GCA_946479255.1 uncultured Oxalobacteraceae bacterium | reverse complement strand
GGCCGACGCTGCAGGCGCGCAGCTTGGAGTGGGCCAGGTACAGGTAGTTCTGGCGTTCGGTGATGTGGTCCGAGAATTCGTTGCCGATGGCGTAGCCGACGCGGTAAGGCTGGCCATCGTCGCCGATCACGTACAGGCCGGCGATTTCCGGCTCTTCACCGCCGTCGAGCGCGAACTCGGGCATCGGCAGGTCCTGGCCGGCGGCGCGCACGATCGAACCGTCGCCCTTGTAGAACCATTCCGGCTGCACGCCGCGGCTGCCTTCGGCAGGCTTGCCGCCTTCGACACCCATGCGGAACATCTTCATCGAGTCCGACAGGGAAGCGACTTCACCGCCGATTTTCTTGTGCATGGCATCGCGCGCGTCGGCGCTGCCGAGGTGGGTCAGGCCGGTGCCGGTCACATAGGTGTGGGCAGGGTCGGCATGGTCCAGCGGCGGCAGCAGCTGGCCGGCTTCGGCCACGCTGGCGTAGGTGTGGGTGGTGCTGCCAATCTTGCTGGCGGCCAGTTCAGCGAGCGAAATCTTGCTGCGGATCGCTTCCTGCGCCAGGGCGTAGGTGGTCTCGAAGCCATCGATTTCGCGGATAGTGTCTTGCTCAAGCACGCCGATACGGCGGGCGCCTGCATAATTGGTGAATTGAACGATTAACATGGGATCTCCGAAAAAGGTGTCCTGCTTGAGCGGCGCGGCCGCGCGGCCTGGTGACAGGCGGCGCGGCCGGGTGCCAGCGATAAATTAGTGCGAGTGGCGTGGAACGGCCGAACCGCGGCTGCCGACCAGGAAGTCGAAGTCGCAACCCTGGTCCGCCTGCAGAACGTGCTCAATATACAGCTGCTGGTAACCGGACTTGGCGGTTGGCGGCTGGTTCTCGGCGCGCTTGGCCAGGCGGGCCGCCATCTCTTCATCCGAGATGTTCAGGTTCAGGCTGTTGTTGGCACAGTCCAGCGAAATCATGTCGCCGTCCTGCACGATGCCCAGCGGGCCGCCGGCCATCGCTTCAGGCGCCACGTGCAGCACCACGGTGCCGTAGGCGGTGCCGCTCATGCGCGCGTCCGAAATGCGCACCATGTCGGTCACGCCCTTGGCCAAGAGCTTCGGCGGCAGGCCCATATTGCCCACTTCGGCCATGCCGGGGTAGCCCTTGGGACCGCAGTTCTTCATCACCAGCACCGAGTTCTCGTCGACGTCCAGTTCAGGGTCGAGGATGCGGGTCTTGTAGTGGTCGAAGTCTTCGAACACCACGGCCTTGCCGGTGTGCTGCATCAGGCGCGGGGTGGCGGCCGAAGGCTTCAACACGGCGCCGCGCGGCGACAGGTTGCCGCGCAGGATGCAGATGCCACCGTCGGCGATCAGCGGCTTGTCCAGCGGACGAATCACTTCATCGTCGTAGATCGGCGCGTCCTGGACGTTTTCCCAGATGGTCTTGCCGTTGACGGTCAGCGCGTCCTTGTGCGGCAGCAGGTTGCCGTCGCCCAGGCGGCGCAGTGCGCCCGGCAGGCCGCCGGCGTAGTAAAACTCTTCCATCAGGAAGCGGCCCGATGGCAGCAGGTCGACGATGGTCGGGGTGCCGCGGCCGATGCGGGTCCAGTCTTCCAGTTCCAGGTCCACGCCGATGCGGCCGGCGATGGCCTTCAGGTGGATCACGGCATTGGTCGAGCCGCCGATGGCCGCATTGGTGCGGATCGCGTTCTCGAAGGCTTGCTTGGTCAGGATCTTGGACAGCTTCAGGTCTTCGTGGACCATCTCGACGATGCGGATGCCCGACATATGGGCCAGCACGTAGCGGCGCGCATCGACGGCAGGGATCGCGGCATTGTGCGGCAGCGAGGTGCCGAGCGACTCGGCCATGCAGGCCATGGTCGACGCGGTGCCCATGGTGTTGCAGGTACCGGCCGAGCGCGAGTGGCCGGCTTCGGCGGCGATGAAATCGTGCATGGTGATGGCGCCGGCCTTGACCTGCTCGTGCAGTTGCCACACGGCGGTGCCGGAACCGATGTTCTTGCCGTTCAGCTTACCGTTGAGCATCGGGCCGCCGGTGACGACGATCGTCGGCAGGTCGACCGAAGCGGCGCCCATCAGCAGGGCCGGGGTGGTCTTGTCGCAGCCGACCAGCAGCACGACGGCGTCCATCGGATTGCCGCGGATCGATTCCTCGACGTCCATCGACGCCAGGTTACGGGTCAGCATCGCGGTCGGACGCAGGTTCGATTCGCCATTCGAGAAGACAGGGAACTCGACCGGATAGCCACCGGCTTCCAGGATGCCCATCTTGACGTGTTCGGCCAGCTTGCGGAAGTGGGCGTTACACGGGGTCAGTTCCGACCAGGTGTTGCAGATGCCGATGATCGGCTTGCCTTGGAATTCGTGATCGGGAATGCCCTGATTCTTCATCCAGCTGCGGTACATGAAGCCGTTCTTGTCATTGGTGCCGAACCATTCGGCAGAACGCAGCTTCGTCTTTTTCGTCTCGGACATGGTTTCCCTCCTAGTTGTTCTGATTGTTGACGCGGACTCATGTCGTAATCCCGGCAACGCTTGAACGAAATAGTAAAGATTCCCGTAATGCCTTTCCAATCAATTTTTCGGCATTATCGATATTTTTTTTGATATGTCAGCATGAAAAAAGCGCTGGCGCTGTGGCTTGCCAAGCAAACCACGTGCGCCAGCGCTTTTTTGCGCTGTTTTCGGGTGCTTTTGACCCGTTTTAGCTCTGAGCATCGCTCATGGGTAGCGCTGTATGTACTGCTTATGCGCGCTGCCTAAAAACAACACTTCAGACTTACCGTCGTACTATCCGGCAAATCGGCTTTCCGGCAGTCCGCGCAAACCGGAAATCTCAGCTCCCAGCAATGCGCCATCATCCGCCGCCGCTTCCGCCAGGCCGACCCGCGCACTGCTGGTGTAGAGCGTATCGAGATGAAAGCCGCCAATCGCCGTGCAGCTCGGCTGAGCCGCCGGCGTGTCGACCAGCATGTCGATCGAACCGTCCGGCGCGTAACGCACCACCTTATAGCCGCCCCACTGGGCATTCCACAGAAAGCCCTCGGCGTCGATGCAGGAACCGTCCGGCTCGCCCTCGCCTTCGCACTGGGCGAACACGCGGTCCTTGGCCAGCGAGGGATAGTCGCAGCGGCGGATCGCCTTGTCGGGCGAATCGCAGTAGTACATGGTGGCGCCGTCGGGCGAAAAGCAGATGCTGTTGGCGATCGCCACGTTTTTCAAGGCCAGGCGCTCCAGGCTCAAACCTTCGGCGTTGAGCCGGTAGAAGGAGCCGATCGGCGCGCGCGGTTCGACTTCATTGAAGGTACCGAACACAAAATTGCCCTGGCGGTCGCAGCGGCCGTCGTTCAGGCGCGTCGTCAAGCCCTCTTCCACTGCGCAGATCGGCGTCACTTTACCAGACGAAAACTCAAAGAAAGCCAGCTGCGAAGCCAGGCCCAGCAGCAGGCGGTCGTCGTTGCCGGTCAGCGCGAAGCTGGCCAGCCGTTCCGGCATCGGCCAGCTGGAGGTGCTGTGCGTGGCCGGATGGTGGGCGTACAGGGTGGAACCGAGGATATCGGTCCACAGCACGCGCTGGGTCGAATCGCACCACAGCACGCATTCGCCCAGCTGGTTTTGGGCATCGACGATCTTTTCAAGCATCTGGATTAAGGCTCCACGCTGAATTTAAAGCGCGACACGGTCGCATATTCCTCCCCCGGACGAAGGATAGTGCTGGGGAAGGCCGGCGTATTGGGCGAATTCGGGAAATGCTGGGGCTCCAGGCACAGGCCGCTGCGGAACTGGTAAGCCTTGCCCTTGCCGACATTGCTGCCGTTGAGGAAGTTACCGCTGTAGAACTGCACACCCGGCTCTTCCGTGTACAGCTCCAGCACCCGGCCCGAGACCGGCTCGACCACGCGCGCGGCCAGTACGCTGGCGCGCGGGGCCGCTTGTTTGCGCAGCACGAAGTTGTGGTCGTAACCCTTGCCGAAGCGCAGCTGCTCGTCATCTTGCCCGATGCGCGCACCGATCGCGCTTGGCTGGCGGAAGTCGAAGGCCGTGCCCTCGACCGGGCGCAGTTCACCGGTCGGTATCAGTTTTTCCGACACCGGCGTAAAGCTGTCGGCGTGGATGGTCAGCTGGTGGCCCAGGATGTCGCCCTGCCCGGCCAGGTTGAAGTAAGCGTGCTGGGTCAGGTTGACCGGGGTAGCCTGGTCGGTGACGGCGTCAAACGCCATCACCAGTTCGCCGGCGGCGGTCAGCTCGTACACGACCGTCACGTCCAGGTTGCCGGGATAGCCTTCCTCGCCGTCCGGGCTGCGGTACATGAGCGTCAGCCCGACCGAGTCGCCTTCCTGGAAAGGCACGGCGCGCCACAGCTTGCGGTCGAAGCCGGCCGTGCCGCCGTGCAGGTGATTGCCGTCGTTGTTGACCGACAGCTGCACTGCCTTGCCGTCCAGTTCGAACTGGCCGCTGGCGATGCGGTTGCCATAGCGCCCGATCAAGGCGCCGAAGTAAGGCGAGTCTTCGGTGTACGGCTGCAAGGTGTCGTAGCCGAGCGCGATGTCGGCCAGCTGGCCGTCGCGGTCAGGCGTGTGGATCTCGGTAATGATGCCGCCGAAATCCGAGACCTTGACGACCAGGCCGCTTGGGTTGGTCAGCGTGTACAGGGTGACAGGCCGGCCATCCGGCAGGGTTCCGAATGGCGAAGTGGTGATACTTGCTTGCACTATATTCCTTTTGATAATCCTCGGTCAGGCAATCGAGGGCTGGCCGAACACGGGCATCCCGTGCTCATCCCAGCGTGTTTTGACGCAGGTGTGGCGATCCGGGTTCCATCGTGGACCGCCAATAATCTCTGTATAAGTACGAGCATGATAAACCAGCATGACGCCTTCACCATCTTCTGACACGGTAAAACTGTTATAGCCAGGGATAATCGTCAGCGTCAGGGCAATGCGGACAGGGCCAGCGGCGTTTGCGCCTGGCTCGGCGCCTACTGGAAACAAGTCAGCAGCGCGCCCACGATGCCGCCGGCAATCGCCATGCGCGTGGTCAGGGAGTCTCTCCGCTTGGGATTTGTAGCTTTATAACTAATGCTTTATTCGGCACAACGTGCTGCGTACCAATGTTAGGTGATGGGGCTAAGATCAATCCAATCAATTTTTTACAGTTTTCGATGTCAATATACGTATCGCATCGGGATCGTCCAGCACGGCAGGCCAAAGAACTCATGGCCGGGCGCCTCACTGCGGCGCGAACAGAACGTCGCCCGAATCTCGCCGGTATCGATTTAGATAACTTACTCTGGACGGATAGGCGTAAAAGCGATGTCGCCGATCGCGGTATTCCACGGCCGGATCACATAGCGCGTCACCAGGCCGTTGATCACATAAGGGTCGCCCTTGGCGAAGCGCTCGGCCACTTCGGGCGAGTCGCCGGAAAACATCAGCGCCGACATGTCGGCCGGATCGCTCATCGCGCCGGCAACGATCAGTTCACCGCGCGCATGGGCTTCCCAGCCCAGCTTGAGGTGTTCGCTGCGGTACTCGCCGCGGCGTTCGAGATAGTCGTCGGACAGCGAGTAGATCATCAGAAAATGCATGGGTTCTCCAAAAGTTAAAGAAAGCGGTCGAGGATCTTGCGGCTGTGTTTATCGATGGTGAACATGTCGCGGATCAGGAAATGGATGCCGTGGTTGTCGGAAATGAGCAGCGAAGTCTCGCCGATGCGGCGGATGTCTTCCTCGCCCTTGAGCGTGAAGGCGGTGTCGCCGCGGTCGGTTTGCACATGCCAGGTGCACGGCGTGGCGAAGCTGCTGACGCTGACGATGTGGGAAATCTCGGGCATGAATTCGCGCCCTTCCAGCTCGTCCTGCACCAGGTTGCGCATATCCATCGGCAAGTGCGCGAGGTCGTCGATCCATGCGACTTCCTTGCCGTCCGACAGCACCAGAGAGATGGCCTTGCTCGGCGTCTGGATCGGGAAGGCGCGCACCGGGGCCACGCCTTCATGCACCTGGCCGTCGGCCGTGGTGAGGATCAGTTTGCCGAAGCTGTTGCGCCGCAGTTGAAAGCCCGGTTCAAAATCCTTCATTCGCCATCCTTGTCGTCCATATCCGTATCGACGTTGCGCGCCTGCGCCTCGTACAGCCGGAAATAAGCGCCTTCGCGCGCCA
>CAMLFK010000287.1 GCA_946479255.1 uncultured Oxalobacteraceae bacterium | reverse complement strand
AGGACAAGGAACTGACCAAGCGCCTGCTGCACGCGGCCGGCGTGCCGGTGCCGCTCGGCCGCGTGGCGGTGGACCCGGACGACGCCTGGGCCGCTGCCCAGGAGATCGGCCTGCCGGTGGTGGTCAAGCCCAAGGACGGCAACCAGGGCAAGGGCGTGACCGTCAACGTCACCACCCGCGCGCAACTCGACGCCGGCTTCGCCGCGGCTTGCGAGTTCCGCGACGATATCCTGGTCGAGCGCTACCTGCCGGGTAACGACTTCCGCCTGCTGGTCATTGGCGACAAGCTGGTGGCCGCGGCGCGGCGCGACCCGCCCATCGTGGTCGGCGACGGCGTGCACACGGTGCGCCAGCTGGTCGACCAGGTCAACCTCGATCCACGGCGCGGCAACGGCCACGCGACCTCGCTGACCAAGATCCGCTTCGACGACATTGCTCTCGCCAGCCTGGCCAAACAGGGCTATGTGGCCGAGTCGGTGCCGTCCAAAGGCTCGCGCGTCATCCTGCGCAACAACGCCAACCTGTCCACCGGCGGCGCGGCCACCGACGTCACCGACGACGTGCATCCGGAAGTGGCGGCGCGCGCCGTCGCCGCGGCGCACATGGTCGGCCTGGACATCTGCGGCGTCGACCTGGTGTGCGACAGCGTGCTGCGCCCGATCGAAGAACAGCATGGCGGCATCGTCGAAGTGAACGCCGCGCCGGGCCTGCGCATGCACCTGTCGCCTTCCTTCGGCAAGGGCCGCGACGTCGGCGAAGCGATCGTCTCTACCCTGTTCAAGAATGGCGACGATGGCCGCATTCCCGTGGTGGCCGTCACCGGCACCAACGGCAAGACTACCACCACCCGCCTGATCGCCCACCTGCTCACGGCCGCCGGCCTGCGCACCGGCATGACCAATACCGACGGCGTCTACATCGAAGGGCGCCAGATCGACAGCGGCGACTGCAGCGGCCCGCGCAGTGCGCGCAACGTGCTGCTGCACCCCGACGTCGATGCGGCCGTGTTCGAAACCGCGCGCGGCGGCCTGCTGCGCGAAGGCCTGGCTTTCGACCGCTGCCAGGTCGCGGTGGTGACCAACATCGGCGCGGGCGACCACCTGGGCATGAACTACATTAATACCGTCGACGAGCTGGCGGTTTTAAAACGCGTGATCGTGCAGAACGTCGCCGACGGCGGCGTGGCCGTGCTCAACGCCGCCGATCCGGTGGTGGTGACGATGGCGAACAACTGCCGCGGCAGCGTCACCTTCTTTGCGGCCGACGCCGAGAACCCGGTCATGGTGACCCACCGTGCCCAGGGCCAGCGCGTGGTCTACATCGAAGACGGCATGCTGGTCGCGGCGCAGGGCAAGCACAGCCACAAGTTGGCGCTGGCCGATGTGCCGATCACCCGCAGCGGCAGCATCGGCTTCCAGGTCGAGAACGTGATGGCCTCGGTGGCGGCGGCGTGGGGAGTGGGAATCGGCTGGGAGCACATCCGCGCCGGCCTCAAGTCCTTTGCCAACGAGGGCGACAACGCGCCGGGCCGCTTCAATGTGTTCGACTATCGCGGCGCCACCGTGATTGCCGACTACGGCCACAACCCGGATGCCATCCTGGCGCTGGTGCGCGCGGTCGAGGGCATGCCTGCCAAACGGCGTTCGGTGGTGATCAGCGGCGCCGGCGACCGGCGCGATGAGGATATCCGCCAGCAGACCGAGATCCTGGGCGGGGCTTTTGACGACGTGCTGCTGTACCAGGACCAGTGCCAGCGCGGACGCGCCGACGGCGAAGTGGTGGCCCTGCTGCGCCAGGGCTTGCAGGGCGCCACCCGCACCACCCACGTGGACGAGATCAACGGCGAGTTCATCGCCATCGACCGCGCGCTTGGGCGCCTGCGCGAAGGCGATCTGTGCCTGATCCTGATCGACCAGGTTGAAGAAGCGCTGGCGCATATCGCCAAGCGCATCGCCGAAGGCTGATCGCCAGACTTTTATGCCTGCCGGCGGCGCGTAGCGCCCGCTACCAGCGCCATCCCGGCCAGCAGCATGAGATACGTGCCCGGTTCCGGTACAGCAGTCACCAGGTCCAGCCGCAAGGCGTAGCACCCCCCTGCCTTGCATCCGGTAACGGCAATCTGCTGGCTGTCGTTGATGGCATACGCTTCCTCCAGCGTCCAGCCGAGTGTGGGATCGATCAGGGTATTCAGGTCAAGCAGCGCACCGGCTTCGAACAGGAAGGCACGCGAAGTGTCCAGTGCGTCCGAAGCCCAGCCGACGATCTGTCCGAGGCCATTGATGTCATGCGCTTCGCTGCCGCTGTACAGGCCGCCGAAGGTGCCCAGATCGGTAACGACGCCATCGCGGAACAGGATGGCATGACGCGTCGTATGGCCGCTGCCGAAGTCGATCGTCGTGCTGGCATCGCCCACCACCCAGCCGTCGTCGTTGATGGCCTGGCCGGTGCTGTACAAGCCGCCCAGTGTCGGGATATCCGTAAACACCCCATCCATGTAGACGAAACCCTGCGATGGATGTTCCGGTGCGCCACCGGTGCTGATCGTAGATACGCCGGTGATGGCTCCGGAATTGTTGATTCCGAGCGCGTAGCTCATGTCGCCGTCCGGCAGCGTGCCGATCGGGGTCATCGCGCCGCCTTTCTGCACCCATGCCTTATACAGCACGCCATCGACCTCATTATTGGTGGACGAGCCACCGGCGATATGCCCGGCGCGGTTGATGGCAAACGCGGTGCTCGATTCGCCGCCCAAAGTACCCAGGTCGCTCATGCTGCCACCGGCATAGCGGAACGCGTGCTGCAGCCCGCTACTGGTGGCCGCGTAGCCGACGATGGTGCCGGCGTCGTTGATGGCGTAAGCGGTGGCGAACGCACCGCCTAGCGTGCCCAGGTCGACCATGCCGCTGCCGGAATGGAGAAAGGCGCGCTCAATGCCGCCCGTGTCCACGAAGCGCCCCACCACCTGGCCGCTGTTGTTGATGTCAAACCCCACGCTGCCGGCCCCGCCGACCACGTTGACGCTGTAGCGCGGAGCGGCATGGGCGGCAGGTGCCAGCGCCAGGGCGGCGGCACAGGCCAGTAATACAGAGCGTATGCTGAACGGCATGAAATTCTCCTTGGACGATGTGAGGCGTTTGGATACATGACCACGAACCGCGACCTGATATGCATCGAGAATAGGTGCGCATCCGCCTGGCCAACTGCTCAAAATCAGAAGTGCGCGCCTTGGGTGACCAAAATGCCGTCTGCAACATGTGCCCGACCAACGGCCTGCATCACCCGTCGCCACGCCGCGGCCCGGCATATGGCAAAGCTGGGCGTTCCGTTCAGCGTGATAGTCCGCACGCTCGATTCGGCATCAAGGCGTCGGCCTAGCGATGCGGAAATGCCAAACGGCGTTGCCTTATAGCAAAGCGTTCACAATCGTGAAAGGCAAAGTAAAGGCTCATCAACTAAATGTGGAGCCGCTATGCCATTCGTATATGGTCCAGTTAGAAGTCTCATCGACAAACCGCTGCAGGGCAACGGAAGCTGCGTCGACCTGGTCAAACTTTACGCCCCCGGCCTTAAGGGAATCAGCACGCCCAATTGGGAGCCCGGCGTCAAGGTGGTAGGATCGACCGGCTTGGCGCCAGGGACCGCAATCGCCACCTTCGTGAATGGGAAGTACCCGCGCCAGAAAACCGGCAACCATGCTGCATTCTTTCTTGCCTATGCGGGCGCCTCAATCTGGGTTGTAGATCAGTGGCCGGATGACAAGCATAGGGACAAAGTTGAGAAACGCCTCATTCATCATCGCAACCCCATGCCAAACGGCACCTACGCTGAACCAAGCAACAGTGCTGGGGCATATTCACTGATCGAGCTACGTAAATGCGCACCTACTTGCTAACTCTTGCCTTGCTGCCGATTGCAGCGCTTGGCGGAACTGAAACCTCCTGCCCGGCGTCGCTGCCCGCCGAGGCCTTGACTGTGCGCGCGCCTGCTGGCTGGACCGGATATTCGCCCTCAACGATGCCCCTAAGCTACGCTGGCATCATGGCCGGGCCGCCGGAGTCCTATTCCTACCTTAAGCCATTCAAGCAAAGGAGTTACCGCGGCGGAAGCGTCAACACGTGGATTTTTCCCGAGGTCCCCGAGAAGTGGCTGTACTGCCGGTATGACGGTTCGATCGCGATCCAAATTTCCAAGCGACTGGATGACGCTGCAACCGAGTGCACCGTGCGGTTCGCGAAATCGAAATTTGGCGGAATCGAATCGGCCGTGGCAGCCTGCACTTCTGAAAAACGGTAGTAGCTTGTGCCTTGCGGTGCCAGGGCAAATCAGCGCCGGGCGCCGCGTGGACTGCTGCTAAGAGACGTCCTTGACGTTTTCAATAGTGCGCATCCCGGACAGGCCCAACATACCGAGCAGGATCGTGCTCATTTCCGTAAAGTCCAGCACTTGAAAATCGATCGGGTGGCCAGCGGCCGCCATGGCGAAAACACGGCCGGCGCCCCGATTACAGCAGTCCATGACTCCCGTCAACTCGCACGAGGCGGTAAAATGCTGCCTGCACGTTGCCCGCCCCACTAAGTACATCAATGACCATCGTTCCAAAAGAAATCGACGCCGGCGCCGCCAAGGCAGGCGCTACCGAAAAAGTCACGCCGATGATGCAGCAATATCTGCGCATTAAGGCCGATTACCCGACCATGCTGGTCTTTTACCGCATGGGCGATTTCTATGAACTATTCCATGAAGACGCCGAAAAGGCCGCGCGCATCCTCGGCATCACGCTGACCGCGCGCGGCACCTCCAACGGCAACCCGATCAAGATGTGCGGCGTGCCCTTCCATTCGCTGGACCCGTACCTGGCCAAGCTGGTCAAGCTGGGCGAATCGTGCGCGATCTGCGAACAGATCGGCGACCCGGCCACCAGCAAAGGCCCGGTCGAGCGCAAGGTGGTGCGGGTGGTCACGCCGGGCACCCTGACCGATGCCGACCTGCTGCCCGAAAAAGCCGAACGCGCCCTGCTCTCGCTGTGCACCATCAGCCAGCGCAAGGTCGTCACGGTCGGCCTGGCGTGGCTGTCATTGGCATCCGGCGCGCTCAAATTGATGGAGTTCTCCGGCTCGGCCGCCACCATCGGCACGCGCCTGCGCCAGGAACTGGAACGCATTGCCCCGGCCGAGATCCTGCGCGCCGATACCGCCGATCTGTTCGAACAGCACGACACCGGCGCCCACACACAGACCGTGCCCGACTGGCACTTCGACGTTGTCGGCGGCCACCGCGCGCTGCTCGAACAGCTGGGCGTCGCCACCCTGACCGGCTTTGGCGCCGATGGCCTGGGCGCGGCATTCGGCGCGGCCGGCGCGCTGCTGCGCTACGCCCAGTCCACGCAGGGCCGTGGCCTGCAGCATGTGCGCACCCTGTCGACCGAAACCGAGACCGAATTCATCGGCCTGGACGCCGCTACCCGCCGCAACCTGGAACTGACCGAAACCATCCGCGGGCAAGAGTCCCCAACCTTGTTCTCGCTGCTGGATCACTGCCGCACCGCGATGGGCTCGCGCCTGCTGCGTCATTGGCTGCACCACGCGCGGCGCGACCAGAACGTGGCGCGCTTGCGCCATGCGGCGATCGGCTCCCTGGCCCACAGCGACACCAGCGGCGCGCTGTCGGCCACGCTGAACGACGTGCCGGACATCGAACGCATCACCACCCGCATCGCCCTGCTGACCGCGCGCCCGCGCGACCTGGCCAGCCTGCGCGACGGTCTGCGCCAGCTGCCGGCGCTGCGCGCCAGTGTGCAGGAAGCCTATACCCCCGGCGACCCGTGCCTGCTGTCGGACATTCACGATGCCCTGGCCACGCCGGCCATCTGCCTCGACCTGCTCGTACGCGCGGTGGCGCCGGAACCTTCGGCCATGGTGCGCGATGGCGGCGTGTTTGCGCGCGGCTTTGACGCCGAACTGGACGAACTGCGCGGGCTGTCCGAGAACGCCGGCCAGTTCCTGGTGGAGCTGGAAACGCGCGAGCGCGCCCGCACCGGGATTGCCAACCTGCGCGTCGAGTACAACAAGGTGCACGGCTTTTACATCGAGGTCACGCACGGCCAGACCGACAAGGTGCCGGACGACTATCGCCGCCGTCAAACGCTGAAGAACGCCGAGCGCT
>CAMLFK010000286.1 GCA_946479255.1 uncultured Oxalobacteraceae bacterium | reverse complement strand
ATAGAAGGCGCGGGCCTGCGGGTTCTTGACCGAGAGCAAGCGCACGTAGGCCGACCACGGCAGCGGGAAGGCCTGTGCCAGCGCCGCGAGGTCGCTGGAGTGCCGGCGTGTGTCGGGCAGCGGGCTTGCCGCCAATTCGCCAGACAGCGTCTGGCGAATGTTGGGGACGGGCAATTTCGCAGACGCTGTCTGCGACATGTGCTCTGGTGACCAGGCCAGGTAGAACAGGCGCATTTGCTGCAGGTTCTGTCGGCTGAAGCCTCGACCAAACCGGCTGCCAAGATCGAAAGCCAGGCGCTCGATCAGCGCATCCCCATAGGCAGCCCGCTCCTGCCCGCCTTGCTCGAATTCGACGATGCGCCGCCCGATTTCCCAATAAGAGGCGGTCATCAGCGCATTGACGCTGCGGGCGGCAGCATGACGCGCAGCTTCCAGCAGCGCGACGATGTCGGTGTGGACAGCGACGTAGTCGGCCTGATTCGGGGGCGTCGGCACGGTGGGGGCTGTCATGCCTGCACCTCGGCGACCAAGGCCTCGATCTCGCCCAGCAGGCGCATGACCTCGGCCTCGTGGCTGCGCATGGCAGCAATCAGGTCTTTCGGATCGGCATGCTCCAGTCCGGCGCGGGCGTTGGGGTTCTTGAGGTCCAGGTTGTAAATGGGCCAGTACAGGCTGTCACCTTCGGCCTGCGCCAGCTTGGCCGTCTGCTCATGGGCTTGCTGCTCGGCCTTCATGGCGCGCACTTGATCTTGCAGGGCCGCCTTGCTGCCATTCGTGGCCGCCTGGATGCTTTGCTCCAGCTCGCGGATGGGCTTGCCCAAGGCGATAGCGGCATTGCGCGCGGCCTCGGCTTTTTGCCAATGCGGCGTCGCGGCCTCGACGGCAGTAGCGCGTTTGGCGGCGAAGTCCACCTTCCAGGCCTGCGGGCCTTCCTCGCGGTTGTTCCACCAAGCCTGGGCCGGGGCGAATTCCTCGAACTGCAAGGGGGCCGTCTTGCTGTACTTCTTGCGGCCTTCGGGCAGCGGCAGCTCGTAGTACCAGATGGTGTCCGTCGGGCCGCCACGCTCAAAGAACAGAAGGTTGGCCGGAATGTCGGTATAGGGCGCGAACACACCCTGCGGCAGGCGCACGATGGTGTGCAGCTTGAATTCCTTGAGCATCTCCTCCTTGATGACGGCGCTGATGCCATCGCCAAACAAGGTGCCATTGGGTACGACCACAGCAGCACGGCCACCGCGTGCAGCCGGCTTGCCGCCCGGCACGGGAGCGCCAGCCACGCGCAACTTGCGCATGATGTACTGCAAGAACAGCAGCGCCGTTTCCGCCGTCTGCATATTGGGCGGGAAGTTGGCCTTGATGCCGACCTCTTCCTCGCCGCCAAAGGGGGGATTAGTAAGGATGACGTCCACGCGCTCGCTGTGGCCGATCTCGTTGATCCGCCGCTCCAGCGTGTTGCCATAGGCGATCTGCGGGGCTTCCAGGCCATGCAGCAGCAGGTTCATCTGCACCAGCATGTAGGGCAGCGGCTTGGCTTCCTGCCCATAGAGGGTGTCGCGCTGCAGGGCGCGGCGCTGGTCCGGCGTGGCGACCTGCGGTGCGATATGGTCGTAGGCCTCGACCAGGAAACCGCCCGTGCCGCAAGCCGGGTCGAGCACCGTTTCGCCCAAGCGTGGATCGGTGACCTGCACCATAAAGCGCACGACTGGGCGTGGGGTGTAGAACTCGCCGGCATCACCCGCTGCGTCACGCATCTCGCGCAGCATGGATTCGTACAGGTGCGAGAGGGTGTGAATTTCCTCGCTGGCGGAGAAGTGGATGCCGTTGATCTTGTTGATGATGTCACGCAGCAAGTAGCCGCTGACCATGCGGTTCTGTACGCCCTTGAACACGTTGGCGATGACTTCGCGTTGGCTGCCCTTCTCGCCATCGCCCGCCAGGCCACGCAGATAGGCGAACAGACCTTTGCCGGCATTGCCGTCAGCGCGCACAGCGAATTCCTGGCTGATAAAGGCCAGCAATTCGTCGCCGCTGATGCCATCTTCTCTGGCCGCCCAGTCGCGCCAGCGGTAGGGCGCTTCGATGATGGGCTGATAGCGCTTGCCGTCGAGTTCGGCCTCTTCCTCGTGCACGATTTCGAGGTCGTCGAGGAACTTGAGGAACATCACCCAGGTCAGCAGCGGCAGGCGGTCCACGTCGCCATTGAGCCCCTTGTCCTTGCGCAGAATCTTGCGGGCAGTGCCGATCAGTGCCGAGAGGTTTTCACGGGTAGTGAGCGGTGCCTTGGCTTTGCGCGGTGCTCGGGTCTTCTTCTCGCCTGTCGGCGTCGTGGTCTTGGCCATTGAATCGGGTTCTCGTTATTGGTAGAGCGCGGTATGGAGCCGGGATATGGCCTCCTTCATGCCACGCACGCCGCCGAAGTGGCGGGTGGCGATCTCGGAAGGACTACCGAAGCGGTCAAAGGGTTGCACCTTCATCAGCTCGGACAGCGCATTGAATTGCAGGATGCCGCGCTCGATGTAGCGGTCGAGCAGCAGCGTCAGGATTTCGCGGGCGACTTCACTGTATTGGCCGTGTTGGGCGAACAGGTCTTGGGCTTTGCGCCTGGCCGCTTCCGCGCGCTGGCGGCGGGTGAGCAAGGGCGCATTCCAAGCCAAATGGCATAGCAGGTCGAACGGATCGGCGTCGGGCTGTTCGCTGCTGGAAGCCAGTTCTTCAAAGCTGATGCCGCGCTCGGTCAGCTCGCGAAGCACTTCGGCGCGGGTGTCGGGGTCGGCCCAGGCCGACTGCAAGGCCTCGCGTGTCGGGTAGAGCGTGCGGACGGCGCGACCGGAGTATTCGGTGTACTTGACCACCTGCAACTTCTTGCCATCGGTATCGAGGTCATAGACCAGATGGCCGATGACTTCCACTTCCCCGCCGTCGATGTAGAACTTGCGCGGCTCGGTCGGTGGGTCAGAGATGATTTCGCCGCCTCCCGTTTCGCCGCCCTGTTCTGGCTCGATCACGTACTCGGCTTCGGACTCGGCGACGCCGGGAACCTCTTCAGCAGCGGTCTCGACCATGTCGCCGGCTTCATCGACCGTCACCTCTTCGATTCGCGCCGGATCGCCATCGAAATCCGGGTCTGCAAAATGGCGCGTGGCCGTGCCGGTGAAGTCGATAATGTTGAAGTATTCCTTGCCGTAATCGACCTTCAGCCGCGTGCCGCGACCGACGATCTGCTTGAACTCGGAGCGTGAGCCCACCACCCGCGCCAGCACCACGTTCTTGACCATCTCGGCATCGACGCCTGTGGTCAGCAACTGGGATGTGGTGAGGATGACGGGCGTGGGCTTGTCCACGTCCTGGAAGTGCGACAAATGGGTGAGGCCAATCGCGCCCTCATCGGCGGTGACACGGCAGACGTAGTCGGGATACTGCTTGACGAGGTCGCCGTTCAGGTTGAGCAGTTCCTGGCGCATCTCGGCCGCGTGTTCCTGATCGACGCAGAACACGAGGGTTTTGGCGAAACGGTCGGTGCCCTTGAGCAGATCGGTCAGGTGCTTGGCCATGGCCCGCGTGCGGGAGCGCAGGGCCACCACGCGCTCGAAGTCTTTGGTCTGGTATTCCTCGTCGGGCACTTCGCGGCCGTAGCGGTCCAGCTCATCTTTGCTGGGGCGCCAGCCGGCAGCATCGACCGTGGTGATGACGCGATGCACCCGATAGGGGGCGAGGAAGCCATCCTCGATGCCCTGGCGAAAGCTGTAGGTGTAAACCGGATTCCCGAAGTATTCGTAGCTGTCGCGGGACTCTTCGCGCAAGGGTGTGGCCGTCATGCCGAATTGCACAGCCGGCTCGAAGTAATCGAGCACGGCGCGCCAGGCGCTTTCATTGCGGCTGGAGCCGCGATGGCACTCGTCGATGATGATCAGGTCGAAGAAATCCGGGCGGTACTGACGGAACACGTCAGCGCTGGCTGTGGTCAGCGCTTGGTAGATACCGAAATACATGTCGCGGCTTTGGCTGGTGTCCCCGCCTGCAATCTTGTGCCGGGCATCACCAAAGGGCGCGAACATCTTGGCCATCGGGTCATCCACCAGGATGTTGCGGTCGGCCAGGAACAGAATCTTGGGGCGGCGATGCTCGCCTGTTCGGTTCCAGCGGCTGCTCCACAGCTTCCAGCAAATCTGGAAGGCGACGCATGTCTTGCCTGTACCGGTGGCCAGTGTGGCAAGGATGCGTTTCTGCCCGAGCAGGATGGACTCGATCACCCGGTTGATCGCGATCTGCTGGTAGTAGCGCGGCACCTTGCCAGAGACAAGATTGAAAGGTTCCAGCAGGTGGTTGGCCGTCGCTGGTGGCAATTGCGTGGCGGCGGTCAGCCTGGCGAACAACTCTTCGGGCGTAGCGTAGCGATCCACCTCGCGCTCGGTGCCGAAGGTGTAGTCGATCTCGATGATGCGGTGGCCGTTGGTGGCGTAGGCGAACTTGAGGCCGAGAATCTCGGCATACTCACGCGCCTGCTGTACGCCGGTCTCGGCGGGGAGGCCGATTTCCTTGGCTTCGACCACGGCCAAGGGATAGTCACGGCGGTAGTACAGGAGGTAGTCAGCTCGCTTTTGCTTGCCGCGCCGTACCTTGCCACCTGCAACGATGATTCGCCCATTGGTAAATGTGCGCTGTTCGCCGATGGCGTGGGGTGCTGCACCCCAGCCGGCCTCCACCAAACGGGGTGTGACGAATTCGCGGCAGGTATCCGCTTCGGTGATCACGCCTTCTCGCATTGACTCCCCTCCCATCGTGTCGTCCCTTAGTCAATCAGGATCTTGAAACTGGTTGCTAGCGCGATAGGTTCGATCTCGCGCACGTTCTTGTTCAACTCGACCAACCCGTACCCCTCCATCATTCGCAGCGTGCGTGACAGGTTGGGTACCTGCCGTCCGGTCAGTGCGGCCAGCTCGGTCAACGATTTGGGTCGCCGGTCGCGGATGAGGCGAAGCAAGGACTGGTTGTCCTCAGACAGCACCGCCGCCATCGTGGCCATCGAGGGAAACCAGACTGTCGGCGTTTCTTTGCCCGGAGGCGATTCCGGATCACTGGGACGGCGAATACCGACGACGCAGCGCTTCATCTCGGATGTCCTGATCGACTTGGTATAAGTTCTTCATTTTATCAGTGTGACACAACTGCAGCCAGCTCTTGATGAACAGCTTGGCTTCCTGATCGTTCAGCGCGTGGATGGTGGCGCCATCAATCCAGACCTCGCCGTAACTACATGGCAAACTACCTCAAACACCGTTCGGTACTGCGTCAGAGACTGGCTCCACAAATCGGCTGTAGATCTCTCGATCTACAGACTTTCGCGCGCGAAAGTTCCGCAAGAGCGACCAAAGGTGTCCATGACGACAAAACCGTCGATGCACTGAGGCAAGAATTGCACCGGCACAACTTGCATGAGTGTCCTACGACCGACCTTGGTAGAGGTGTCACACAGTCTTCGCGTATAAGTCGCACCTGCCAAATCCCGCCTGCTGAGTTCTGTACCTCATTTCCCTCGCGCAAGCTGCCGGGTGTAGACCCTGTTGAAGCAACGGCGTGCTGCACGGGTTTGCGCTGTCGATCCTCGTGCAGGAAGACCAGTACGCCGCCGTGTCCGCCTACGTCAACGACACCGACCTCGGACGCAAGCTGGTCTATTACCGCACGGTGCGTGGCGACCAACCGGCGCGGCCGCTGCAAACGCAATCGCTGGTGCTGAAGCTGAACGTCAAGGAAAATGGATTTTCCGGCTGGCTGCAGAACGAATTGCGGCAACGCTTCGACTACGACTGCGTCGATACACTGCGGGCGTTCCGTGCCGCGCGCGAGCGCGCGCTCACGCGCGAAGGCCAAATCAAGCACAACCGGTCACGCCACGAAAAGGACGATCGCACCAGCGTCGAGGCGCGCCAGTACTGGGTGCTCGGTTTCGACAACCGCACCAAGCTTGCTCTATACGAGGAGGAGGCCCGGCAATTGCGAGAACGCGAAGCCCGGCTCGACACCCAATTGCGGGCATTGCGCGAACAGCGCCAGACGCGCGCCGCGCGCCTGTTGCAATGCCAGACCCTGGTCAACCTGCAATGGCAGGAAATCGACGTGTTGCCGCTGGCCGACCGCATCGCCGCCATCCAGCGCCAGCTCGACGCG
>CAMLFK010000285.1 GCA_946479255.1 uncultured Oxalobacteraceae bacterium | reverse complement strand
GTCTCGTTCCGCAGCCCGGCCGACCTGGCCGAGGAATTAAAGCGCGCCGCGCGCGCCGCCAATAACGGCCAGGAACCGCCGACCGGCGCCAAAGGCCCGGTGGTGATCGTCAACGCCGACCAGTTCGCGATGCACCAGATGGTCATCAACGTGCTCGAAGCGGCCCGCATGGCCGGCTACGACAAGCTGACCTTCGCCGCCCAGACCGGATCGCAGAAGTAAGGCGTGTCTTTCGCAACCTCGCTCGAAACCACCTTAACCCGTGCGTGGCTGCGGCGCGGGCCGCTGGCCTGTGCGCTGTGGCCCGTCTCGATGCTCTTCCGCGGCTTGTCGGCGGTGCGCGCCGGCCTGTATCGGGCCGGCCTGAAAAAATCCGAACGCTTGCCGGTACCGGTCATCGTGGTCGGGAACATCTTCATCGGCGGCACCGGCAAAACCCCGCTCACGATCTGGCTGGCCACTGCGCTGCTTGAAGCCGGCTTTAAGCCCGGCATCATCTCGCGCGGCCATGGCCGCAGCGACAGCGCCGCCCAGCAGGTAGGGCCCGGCTCCAGCGCCGCCGAAGTGGGCGACGAGCCGCTCCTGATCGCGCGCCGTACCGGCTGCCCGGTGATGGTCGGGCGTGCACGCGCGGCAGCCGGGCGCGCACTGCTTGCCGCACACCCTGAAGTCAATGTACTGATCGCCGACGACGGCTTGCAGCACTATGCGCTGGCGCGCGACATCGAGATCATGCTGTTCGACGCACGCGGTGCCGGCAATGGCTGGCTGCTGCCGGCCGGACCCTTGCGCGAGCCGCCCACGCGCCGGCGCGATTTCACGGTGGTCAATGCGGCCGAACTTAGCCCAGCCTTGCGCGCGAACGTGGGCGGCCAGCCTTTCCAGATGCGCCTCTTGGGACAGGTGGCCGAGCGCCTGGCCGCGCCGCACGAGCAGCTGGCTTTGGGTGCGCTGGCCGGCAAACGCATCGTGGCCGCCGCCGGCATCGGCAATCCGGGCCGCTTCTTCGGCATGCTGCGCGCCGCCGGCCTTGAGATCGGCGAACTGCCGCTGCCCGACCATCACGACTTCCTCGACCAGCCTTTCGACGGCGTCGACGCCGAGATCATCCTGATCACCGAGAAGGATGCAGTAAAATGTGCACAAATTGAAAAACTCAAACACGATCCGCGCCTGTGGGTCGTGCCCGTGACGGCGCAGCTCGACGCCGCGCTGGCTGAACAAATTGTGGAGAAATGTCGTGGACGCTCGACTGCTTGATATTCTGGTTTGCCCTGTGTGCAAAGGGCCGCTCGACCATGACAAAAAGGCCCAGGAACTGATCTGCCGCGGCGACCGCCTGGCATTCCCGATCCGCGACGGCATCCCCATCATGTGGGTGGACGAGGCGCGCAAGGTCGATCCCCAGTAATGGACGCAATAATGGAATTTGTCGTCATCATCCCGGCGCGGCTGGCCTCGACCCGCCTGCCCAATAAACCGCTGGCCGACCTGGGCGGCAAACCGATGGTGGTGCGCGTGGCCGAACGCGCGGCCGCCTCGGGCGCGGCGCGGGTCATCGTCGCGACCGACCACGGGAGAATAGCCGCCGCCTGCGCCGCGCACGGCATCGAAGTCCACATGACGCGCGCCGACCATCCGTCCGGCACCGACCGCATCGCCGAAGTGGCGCGCGCGCTAGGGTTGGCGCCGGATGCCGTGGTGGTCAACCTGCAGGGCGACGAGCCGCTGATCGACCCGAGCCTGCTGGCTTCGTGCGCGGCGCGCATCGTGCCGGGCGTGCCGATGGCCACCTGCGCGCACTTCCTGCACGACGCCGCCGATGCCTTTAATCCCAACGTGGTCAAGGTGGTGCTGGACCGGCTTGGGAACGCCATGTATTTTTCGCGCGCCACCATTCCATGGCACCGCGATGGTTTCGCGCAGAGCCGCGAGACGCTGCCGGCCGGCTATGTGCCGCTGCGCCATATCGGCCTGTACGCGTACAGCAATGCCTTCCTGCAGGCGTATCCGGGCCTTGAACCGGCGCCGCTGGAACAGCTTGAAGCACTCGAACAGTTGCGCGTGCTGTGGCACGGTTATCCGATCGCGGTGCACATCACGCCGCATGCTCCGGCCGCCGGCGTGGATACGCCGGACGATCTTGCGCGGGTGCGTGAGCATTATCGATAGGTATTGGTTTTATCGACGGAAGTATGCCGGTTTTAACGGTTCGCAATTCATCGCGAATTGTCAAACAACAATCCGCACCAGGCCTGTGCTGGATCAAGCAAAAAAATGGCAATTCCTCCCCGGATTGGCGTTTTGGCGCACTTTTGTGGTAAGTTTCGTGTCAAGGTAGCCAGATATGCATTACCCCCAAATTTTAAAATCGCTTTAGGACTTTTCATGCGTCTCATTCTGTTAGGAGCTCCCGGTGCCGGCAAGGGTACCCAGGCTAACTTCATCAAGGAAAAATACAATATTCCGCAAATTTCCACTGGCGACATGCTGCGCGCGGCGATCAAAGCGGGCACTGAACTTGGCATGGCAGCGAAAAAAGTAATGGACGCAGGTGGCCTGGTTTCCGACGACATCATGATCGGCCTGGTCAAGGACCGCCTGCAGGCGGACGACTGCAAGAATGGCTATCTGTTCGACGGCTTCCCGCGCACCATCGCGCAGGCCGACGCCATGAAAGACGCCGGCATCAATGTCGACTATGTACTGGAAATCGCCGTGCCCGACGAAGCAATCGTCGAACGCATGAGCGGTCGCCGTTCGCACCCGGCCTCGGGCCGCGTGTACCACATCAAATTCAATCCACCCAAGGTGGACAACGTCGACGACCTCACCGGCGAGCCGCTGGTGCAGCGCGACGACGACAAGCCTGAAACCGTGATGAAGCGCCTGTCTGTGTATCATAACCAGACCGAAGTGCTGCTCGGTTATTACGACAAATGGGCTCAGTCGGGCCTGCCAGGCGCGCCGAAATACCGCCGCATCAGCGGCGTCGGCCCGGTCGAGCAAATCCGCGAAGCGGCATTCGCGGCGCTCGCCGACTAAACGGCAACAGCATTCAAACAAGAGCGGACCGGGTGTCCGCTTTTTGTTAAGGCGCGCCTTTATTGGCTTGCGTCCCCAAGTTTTGGTTTTCACGGTTTTGCAGTACGCAGGTAGGTTGATTGCTTCACGCAGGTGAGTGGTCTGTCGAGTGTGTTTTGTTAGTAACCTGATTTAGAAACGGAGGGGATGATATGCCATCAAGCTATCTCATTTTTGCAGTCGCGTGCGGCGTCATTGCCGTCATCTATGGGCTGCTGACGCGCAGCTGGATCCTGCGGCACGACCCTGGCAACGCCAGGATGCAGGAAATCGCCCAGGCCATCCAGGAAGGCGCCGCCGCCTACCTGGCGCGCCAGTACCGCACCATCGCCATTGTCGGCGTGGTCCTCCTGATCGCCATCGGCGTGCTGCTCGACCTGCACACCGCCATCGGATTCCTGATCGGCGCGGTGCTCTCCGGCGCCTGCGGTTTCATCGGCATGAACGTCTCCGTGCGCGCCAACGTGCGCACCGCGCAGGCGGCCACCAAGGGCATGAACGAGGCGCTCGACGTCGCCTTCAAGGGCGGGGCGATTACCGGCATGCTGGTGGTCGGCCTGGGCCTCCTGGGCGTGACCTTGTTCTACTGGTACCTGGTCACCAGCGGCGCCGGCGGCCTGTCCCCGCATGACCTCATCAAGCCGCTGATCGGCCTGGCCTTCGGCGCCTCGCTGATCTCGATCTTCGCCCGCCTCGGCGGCGGCATCTTTACCAAGGGCGCCGACGTCGGCGCCGACCTGGTCGGCAAGGTCGAAGCCGGCATCCCCGAAGACGATCCGCGCAACCCCGCCGTGATCGCCGATAACGTGGGCGACAACGTCGGCGACTGCGCCGGCATGGCCGCCGACCTGTTCGAAACCTATGTCGTCACGCTGATCGCCACCATGCTGCTGGGCGCCCTGATGATCACCAATGCCGGCGCGGTGCCGATCGTCTATCCGCTGCTGCTGGGCGCCGTGTCGATCATCGGCTCCATCGTCGGCTGCTCGTTGGTCAAGGCCAAGCCGGGCAGGAAGATCATGTCGGCCCTGTACACGGGCCTGTGGTGGGCCGCCGGCCTGTCGCTGATCGGCTTTGCCGCCGTCACCTGGCTGGTCTGGACCGACCCCAATATGCGCATCCAGATGATGGGCTGCGCGCTGGTCGGCATCATCCTCACCGGCCTGATGGTCTACATCACCGAATACTATACGGGCACCGAATTCAAGCCGGTGCGCCACATCGCCGCAGCTTCCACCACGGGCCACGGCACCAACATCATCGCCGGCCTGGGCGTGTCGATGAAGTCGACCGCTTACCCGGTGCTGGCCGTGTGCGTGGCCATCCTGGCTTCGTACCAGCTGCACGGCCTGTACGGCATCGCGATCGCCGCCACGTCCATGCTGTCGATGGCCGGCATCATCGTCGCGTTGGACGCCTATGGCCCGATCACCGACAATGCCGGCGGCATCGCCGAGATGTCCGGCCTGCCGGACTCGGTGCGCGCCATTACCGACCCGCTCGATGCGGTCGGTAACACCACCAAGGCCGTCACCAAAGGCTATGCGATCGGCTCGGCCGGCCTGGCCGCGCTGGTGCTGTTCGCCGACTACACCCACGCGCTCGAATCGGTCGGCACCTCGATCCGTTTCGACCTGTCCGACCCGATGGTGATCGTCGGCCTGTTCATCGGCGGCCTGGTGCCTTACCTGTTCGGCGCCATGGCGATGGAAGCGGTGGGGCGCGCGGCCGGCGCGGTGGTGGTCGAGGTGCGCCGCCAGTTCCGCGACATCAAGGGCATCATGGAAGGCACGGCCAAACCGGAGTACGACAAGGCGGTCGACATGCTCACTGCCTCGGCCATCAAGGAAATGATCCTGCCGTCGCTGCTGCCGGTGGTGGTGCCGGTACTGGTCGGGATGATCCTCGGGCCGGCCGCGCTTGGCGGCGTGCTGATGGGGACCATCATCACCGGCCTGTTCGTGGCGATCTCCATGACCACCGGCGGCGGCGCCTGGGACAACGCCAAGAAGTACATCGAAGACGATAACTTCGGTGGCAAGGGCTCGGAAGCGCACAAGGCGGCCGTGACCGGCGACACCGTGGGCGACCCGTACAAGGACACCGCCGGCCCGGCGATCAACCCGCTCATCAAGATCATCAACATTGTCGCGCTGCTGCTGGTGCCGCTGCTGCCGGCCGGCGGGCTGGTCGCGCTCAAGCAGGCGCCGGTTGCGCATGGCGCGCCCATTACCGTGCCGATGCCGGCGCCTGCGCCCGACGCGCCGCCGCTCGAGCCGCCGCGGCCGGCGCCGTAAGCGTCGCAATATGTTGCCGCGCCGACGCACGATGAAAGTCATTGGCGTCTGCCTGCTCGCCTATCTTGGCTTAGTGCTTGTCGTGGCTGCCTTGTTCCCAGGGCTCGCCGCGACATTCGGGCGCCGCGTCCTCGCGGCGTCAATCGGGATTCCGACCGGGCTCGCGGCGATGATCGTGCTGGAGTACGCCGGCACGGCCTTCTTAAGCCTACCGTTCTGGTCCCGCATGCCCAGAGTTGCGCGTGTTGTGGCACTGGCCGTCATCGTCAGCGTGGCGCTGGCGCTGTTCCTTGTCGCAGCGGACTACTTTGCCGGCGCGCGTGCGCCGCTTCTCCGGATTTTTCACTAAGAGCGCCTAACAAAACCTCTCGACGTACCTCCAGCAGATCAGAGAGCAGGCCAGCGAGAGGAACGCCTGGTGGATGTCGGCTCGACGCTCATGGCGGATGCGCAGCCTGCGAAATCGGTGGAGCCACCCGAGGGTTCGCTCAACGACCCATCGCCATCGGCCCAGCCTCTCGCGTGACTCCACGCCGTAGCGCGCGATCCGTGCCGCGATCCCTTGCCGACGCAACCAGGCTCGATATGCTCGCGAAGCATTCCGGGAACCCTGCCCACCTGAACGGTGGGCCTGAAACGCAGAGATTGCAAGGCAGTTCCAGTCGCCTCAGTGATCTGTGGATCCAGAGAGCGACAAATGGCAACCTTCTGGGACGGCCCCCCACACGACATAGATCAGTCTTGAGCCGACGGTCGCAGCCGCAAGACGATCGACAGCTCTGGGCCGCACACGGCCATTCACCTCAGCATAG
>CAMLFK010000284.1 GCA_946479255.1 uncultured Oxalobacteraceae bacterium | reverse complement strand
AGAAGCAGATTTCGAAAGAGATCAAGCGCCTCGAAAAACTCATGGTCGACCACGCGAAGAACCTCGAGTTCGAAAAGGCGGCGCAGGTACGCGACCAGTTGCACGTGCTCAAGCAGCAGGCATTCGGGGCGCCGGGGGCGGACAACGTCGTGTCTATCCTTGGCAAGTAAGGGCTTGCGCCCGGTATCCAGCGAAACGGCTCTGCGGAGCCGTTTTTTCATGCCTGGGACCGCCGCAATCACTGTGGCTCAGATGGCCCCTGCGGCCGCGTCGATCGCCGGATAGAACTCGGTGTCCTCGCGCCGCATGCGATCGAACAGGACGCGCAGAACGCGGTTCGCGTCGGCGCGGAAACCTTCGGGATCGGCCTTCAACCGTGCCGGCAGGTTCCAGCGCGACGCGAACGCGAAATACTCGCCGGCGATGCCGTTCATCTCGCGCTGGTAGGACTCGCCCAGCCGCGCGAGCTTGCGGTCGGCGCTCTCGGCGACGGCGGGATACAGCACCTTGTCCTCGATAGCGAGATGCAGTTTGATCACGCCGCTGATCTTGACGATGCCCGTGGCAATGTCGTCGGCGTTGCCCGCGATGCCCGCCTGCACGGCCTCGCGCAAACGCGCGATGCCATCGAGGATAGCTACATGCTGGTGCTTGAACTTGTCGATATTCATCATGGAACTCCTGAAACCAGAACCGGATTAATGCCGTTAGGAAATATCTATACAGGAAGTGTAGCCCGATCGTTTTAAATATGCAAATAAAATGCATATTTATAGCAAGGCGGGGTCACTCAACCGTTTACTGCTCAAGGTGCGCTACCTGCACAGCGACATCGACACGGTGGAGCGGGTGGAAATCCTGCGCGACCTGCGCCTGGGCACGTTCGACGTCGTCGTCGGCATCAACCTGCTGCGCGAGGGTCTCGACTTGCCGGAGGTGTCGCTCGTGGCCGTGCTGCATCGAAAGAGACCAAGCGCCTCGAAAAACTCATGGTCGGCCACGCGAAGAACCTCGGGTACGAAAAGGCGGCGCAGGTACGCGACCAGTTGCACGTTCTCAAGCAGCAGGCGTTCGGCGCGCCGGGGGCCGACAACGTCGAGGCCGCTTTTGCTTTACAGGTATTGGTGCAGCGAGCTCTGGGAATCCTGGTTCCTGAAGAGCGTGACAAAACCGGCTTTTGCGAGGCACAACCGGTGCTTGTCGTTGGCGTACGCGATGATCGACTGGCTCCGCCTGAACTTGTCCATATTGTTTTTCAGGAATTCGAGCAGAATCGCCTCGCCAAATGGGTTGAACAGGTAGACCAGATTATTTCCGGCCGGAAGTGAGAAACTGGCTGCGTCGGCGTTGACGAAGCAGATATTATCGGCGCCAAATTTCCCGACGTTACGGTCCGCCGCCTGCACCAGCGGCTCCGAAAACTCGACGCCGACGAGCCGTCGAAACCGGTAGTTGGCGGCAGCATAAAAGCACGCCTTTCCCTTGCCCGAGCCGAGATCGATGAACTGGTCGAATACGATGCCGGTCTTCATTGCCTCATTGAGCAATGTCCGAATCGCCACGCAGGTAACGGCCTGGTAGGCCCGTGAGTGCGCGCGCGCCGACGAATGACTGGTTTCGAGTTCGTGCCCATCGATAAAACCGCTGCAGTCGAGGCCATGCCATTTTTCGAACAGCTGGTCCTCCATCCAGTTCACTCCACCCGCTGTCTTGTTCGAAAGCGAACGCAGCTTATGGGCGAACGGTCGTCTCAGCCAAGTGGCGATTCTGCCTTGCAATTGAATGCGAGTCGATTCAGTGTGGTGAGCCATGTACATTCCGACAAATGATCCGAAGCTGGGAACCTCACCTATTTTCCCGACCTTCGCCAGCGCGGCCTTTATCGATTGTCAATCAGCGCCATGCTCGCCGGTTCAAAAGAACGCCGCTGTTGTCGAACACGGCGTCAGGGCCATCCAAGTTTTTGATCAGACCACACATATAACGCACGAGAAACTTCTGTAGAAAAACTATTACTGAGGGAAATTTATTTCGCGAAACGTTGAACTTTGGCAGTTTCCCCTCGTCAAAGTTACTCCTTCGTTTATTGATGAGTGGCTTTCCCTTGAAAACTTTTTCGTTCGCAAACAGCGCATTGACCGCCCCCCTGCTGACTGGTTTTGCAGTCGCAATGATGACTTGTACCGTCGCCTCGGCCGCCGACCTCTATGTGTCGACCGCAGGCAGGGACACGAACACCGGCACGTCGAGCAGCGCCCCGCTGCGCACCATCCAGCGCGCCGCCAACCTGGCACGACCCGGCTATACGGTCCACGTGGCGCCCGGCACCTACACGGAGACCATCACCTCGACCGTGAATGGCACTTCGTCCGCGCGCATCCGCTTCGTTTCGGACACGAAGTACGGCGCGATCCTGCGTCCGGCCGGCAGCGCCTATACGATGTGGACCGCCCGGGGCGGCTATACGGATATCGACGGCTTCCAGTTCAATGGCGCCGGCAGCAGCACCGCGCGTGTCGGCATCTATCTGAATGGCGGCAATTCGTCGGTCAAGAACAGCTGGATCCACGACGTTGCGATGGCCTCCGGCTGCGACAACCGCGGGGGCGGCGGCATCGTCGCCGACCAGGGCCGCGGTAAGGCCTACAGCAACTATGACATCATCGGCAACAGGGTGAACAATGTCGGCGGTGGCTGCGGCTGGATCCAGGGCATCTACCACTCGTCGTCGGGCAAGATCATCAACAACGTGGTCAACGGCACCAGCCAGGGCATCAACATGGGCCATGACGACCACAACATCCTGGTCATGAATAACACCCTGTTCGCCAACAGCGGCTACGGCGTGTATTTCGGCGGCTGCAAGGAAGCGTACAACAACGGCTGCCCGACCCGCGGCATCCAGATCCACAACAACATCATCTATGCGAACGGCGGCGGCATCCAGGGTCCGATCGCGTCCGAAGACGTCGGCAACAGCGTCGCCAACAACCTGGTCTATGCGAACCGCACGAACTTCGACCTGGCCAGCCCGAGCAGCGCCACCAGGACCGGCATCATCGGCACCGATCCGCAGTTCGTCAGCTACCTCTCCAACGGTGGCGGCAACTATCGCCTGAAGACCACGTCGCCGGCCATCAACAGGGGCCAGACCACCTACGCGCCCCAGACCGACTTCGACGGCAAGGCCCGTGGCTATCGCATCGATATGGGCGCCTACGAGACGAACGCCAACTAAACCTGTCGGGACCGCTCTATTGTCACACCCTACGAAGCCCAGGCTCGTAGGGTGTTTTCATATGGCTTTCGTGAATTGCGAAAAAACGTCAGTGTAATCGGAATTCGAAGTGCACAAGCACGCAATTCATCAAGTCATATCACGCTTCTGGAACACATGAAGCCAATCAAAAAATCCGCAAATAGTGAGAATAACGTAAAGATTGCATTTCAGTAGAAATGATATGCAATTGGCGGAAATATATTGCCAATAATTTTGCAAAGGGCGAGGCAATTCGAGATCTGTAGGTATTTCAAGGAGCTCATGATGAGGCATGATCTGATGGGCAGAAGAAATTTTATGCAGCGATCCGTGATGTTGCTCGGCGCATCGACAATACTCCCAAAGGCATTTGGCCAGACGACATTAATGGTTCGCCCGGAATGGCAGGCGTTCAAGACGACGCCGCATTATGATGCATTCCTGCGAGCGGTGAAGCTTATGAAAAGCAACACGACGGCCACCGATCCCAAGAGCTGGTCTTTCTGGACGAACATTCACCTGAACCGTTGCCCGCATTCCATTCCGTATTTCTTCGCATGGCACCGTGGCTACATCTATTATTTCGAGCGCCAGATACGCGCAGTTTCGGGCGACTCTCAACTTGTTCTCCCGTATTGGGATTACTATACGAACCCAACATTGCCAGCCGAATTCACGAATCCGAACGGGGGCAATCCACTCTACGTTTCCCGTGTCAACAATAATGTACGGCAAGCCCTGAGCATGGCGCCGTTTTCTTCAAGCCTCATTAACTTCCCGACGAATAGCGCCAATGCATTCGAGCCCAGTTTCGAATCGGCACCTCACAACCTGGTCCACAACATCATTGGCGGCGTGATGTCCGATATGCTGTCGCCGACGGACCCGATTTTCTGGCTGCACCATGCCAATGTCGACCGGCTCTGGGTGGCCTGGGTGAGTGCCGGCAACGGACGGAAGATGCCGGCCCTCGGCAGCGCTTACTGGTCCGGGTCGCATATCTACACGAGTTCGTTGACGATGCCGCGGTCGTCCACCTACGGCACGCGGACGACTTTGGGATACCGCTACCAGAACGAGAGCTTCCCGACCAGGCTGCCGTCGGCCCGATCCGCGCTCTCGTCCCCCGATCTCGTGCAGGCGACGCCGAACGAAGCCGTGGGAACGCAGCCGCCGCTCGGTTCATTCAGGATATCGCCGTCACGGCAGACGAGCGATCAGACGTTCGCGATCGGCGGCGCGCTCGATGTCAGCCTTGATGACAGGTCGATCAGTGTGCAGTTGCCGGTAGACTCGGAACACATGCGGGCCCTGGCGCAAATCGGGACCGGGGCCGCCACCTCCCTGCGCGCCAGCCCGCAACGCTATCGTTCCGTCCAGGTTGTTCTCGATAACGTCGTGATCACCGACGCTGGAAAACTGGGCGGCTACTACTATCGGGTCATCCTGAACCTCTCGCCGGACGCTTCCAGCAAATCGCAGTCCATTGCCATCGGTACCCTCGGCGCCTTCGAAATCAGCGGCGCCGCGCACCATGGGAATCCTGCCCGGTTGCGTTACCGGATCAGACGCGCCGTATTTGCCGGAGCGGCGTCCAGGATCGGCCTGCTGTCCGTCTCGTTTGTACGGGTTGACGGTGAACAGGGTCCGACAGGCCAGGTCATCGGCCTCGGCGAAGTTCGGCTGGAAACCTCGACCGAGGACAACGACGCCTAGTCGGGACGCCGATTCCGAGCGTCATGGCAAGCGCCGTCCCTGCCTAGCGTGGGTAAAGGTGGCGCTTGCGCAGCGCATTGACCGCATTACGCAGGAACTGCACCACACCGTACAGGTTGCGATAGTCCCTGAATGACTTGACCGGCGCACCCATGATTTCCGCAAACTGCTCTGTCGACAGGCGCAGCTTCTTCGCCACATAGGCCAGGTCTTGCTGCTGCAGCTCTTCCGGGTAGGGCGGCCGCTGCATTTCCGCGAGCGCCTGCGCCCGGCTGATCTGTCCGGCATTGATCAGGTCCGACAGGTGGCCATACCGTTTGTCGACGCCGAATTTGCGCGGCAGGATATAGCCCTGGTAGAAGCGCGTGTAGATCGATTCGTGGTGCTTGCCCCCGTAGCCCTTCCAGCCAAGCTGGCTGCTCAGCAAAGCCATGGCCTCGTCCTTGTCGTAATCGACGTAGTTGAGGATGGACACGATGCGCGTGCCGCGCAGGACGTTGGCGTAAAACAGGTAGAACAGACTGAAGCGCGGGTAGGTCTTCAGCTTTACGCTGCCGAAGCGGCGATGGATGTCCTTGATGAAGCGCCAGTCGGAATGCCCGTACGACCATTCCGGCACGCTGATCGATTCGGTGGCGAAATTCATCCCCGATATGATGTACTTGATGCCCCGCGATGCCGCCTGTTTCCACAGCAAGGCGCCGATCGCATGGTCGGTCGGGATCTCCCCATCCGGCGTCGACGCCTTGAGGAAGGCGAGCTGCAGGTCGCGGAACTCTTCCCAGTCGACGACATGGGTATGCAGGTCGATGCCGAGATTGCGCAGCACCAGCTCGATGTTCCTGGTCGCCAGTTCGGAATTCCAGCCATTGTCGAAGTGTACCGCCAGCGGGCGCAGCCCGTGCTGCTTGACCAGCCAGGCCACGTAGGTACTGTCCACGCCGCCGCTGACGCCAACGATACAGTCGTACTCGCGTCGGCGGCCGGCTGCCTTGATGCGCTCGACCAGCGCCTGCAACGCTTCGCGCCCCTGCTCGCCCTGCAGCCGGCGCGCGCTCACCAGCCGGTCGTAGCGCTGACAGTGACTGCACAGGCCCATTTCATCGAAGCTGATACTGCGGTCCGCCGCCGTGTTCATGATGCAGCGGGTGCAAACCCGGTAGGCCTGGTCCGGCACGGCCGAATAGTTGTAGTGTTCCGTAATCGACGTCATTTGAATACCTTGTCCAGTTCTTCGTACTCGGGATACGTGATCAACACGGC
>CAMLFK010000283.1 GCA_946479255.1 uncultured Oxalobacteraceae bacterium | reverse complement strand
GTGGGATGCAGCATGTACCGTATTTCTGGCCTTCGCGCCTGGCCGGGGCGGGTGGTCAGGAACGCATTCCACCCAAGCCGCTTCATCGCGTTCCGGTCGGCGGTCCGGAGAACCAGTGGCTCGATCACCGGCGGGCTCGGTAGCAGTCTGGCCTCATACTGCAAGGATGGAACCGCAAGGGTACCGAGCAAGCTTTGCAGGGCGAGAGCCGCCTTCCCCTTGGGTAAAAACTTGAGCATTCCCGCCTCGTCCAACGGGCCGATGTTCAGACGCACCCGCAGATCGTGCCGCCACATGCGGGTGCCCAGCGCAGCGCTGACGCCAAGCTTGGGCATGGTGACGCCGAGCGTGCTGCGTCGCCTGGGCGGGATCGGGTCCCATGCCCCAACGAATTCCTCGACCGAGATCGGGACGTCGAAGTATCCGCTCAGGATGTCGCCGATAGTCGCGGCCGATATGGGGCGCGTGCGCAACTGCGCGGCGTGAAACGCCCCGAACCTGTCGAACTCAGCACCGGCGCGCTGGCCGCCGAGCGCTTGCAATATCGACTTGAAACGCGCGCCTGCGGCGCTTGACTCCGGATGATCGAAGCGGTACTTGCTGCATGCGCGGTAAAAATGCGCCACCATGCGGTGCGAAAGCACGTCGATGAATGCCCGCACACTTTCATCGTTCGCCTCCCGCTCGAACGCCACAAACTGCTCGGTATAGTGCAAGGGGAGTGCGCCGGTGGTCCCGAGCAGACCGAAGAATGCCGGCGTGATTGCGAGCTCGGCCGGTTCCTTGTACTTCAGCTTGCGCGCAAGGTCGCCGCCGTTTGCCGGCCCGTCATTGACAGTCAGTGCTTCGATCTCGCTGGCCGGGAACGCCAGTGAAGTACTGTTTCGGAAGCGTAAGATCTGATCGAAGGCGTCCCGCTCGGATACTCCTTGCTGCTCCAGCCAACGCACCAGGATGCGTATCGCCTGCGGAAATTCGAATCGGTGCGGCGCCTTGAATAGGCGTTCGATCAGACTAAGCGTGTCGTTCCGCTGCGTGGTTCGCATCGAAAGACCTCCTTCCCGGACAGGTGCGACAAGATGACGAGCTCGATGAAGCCGTTGACCTGGACATAGAGGCTGAGGAAACGTTCGATCACCTGGATGAACAGGTGAATGCTGGCGCCGATGAACGCGTCCTCATCGAGCGTCATCCGAACTTCGACGCCGTGGACAAGCGAGCTACCGCGTTTGCTACGCATCCATGCGACGGTGTCGGCGGTTTCGAGCGCCACGATGCCGCCGATTTGCCGCTGCGAAGTCGGCGACTGCGGCACGTCGTAGAGGGTCAGCATCTCGCGCAGTCCCTGAAGGCCCTCGTTGCTCAAGGCGTGATGATTTAATGCGAGGTGAGAAATCAGGCGCCAATGCGTATCGGTGCCGCCGGTGATGCGGCAGGGGGGAGTAGGGCGCCTGAGGAACTTGATAGAGTGCCCGGAGGCGCCGGCACTAAACAGGTCGCCACCCGGCTGGCCATATTTGAGCAAGCTGGGAAGATCGCGGTTGGTACAAGTCAGTTCCAGCGAAAGATGGCTTTTTTCTACCAACGCAGGGTCAAATTGAGAATCGACCAGCGCGATGCTGGTTTCGTGACCGGGACTGATCTGCGCAAGGGTTTCATCGCGGTGCAACGTGTAATAGCCGCCTTGTTGCGCGCTATCGGTGCCGAAGCGCGATGTATACAAGGGGTGAAATTCAGTGAAGGTTTCGTTCGCGCCGCGCTGGCGCAGCATGCTGACCCGGTCCACCGAATAGATGTCGAACGCGGCGGGGTGAGTGTGGTGTGCCAGGACCGTGTAATCGGCGGTGCGCTGGTGAAGAGCAATTGGCACGCCACTTTGTTTGAACAGATTGCAAACCGGGGTGCAGCCGAGCACGAGATTCCTGGCGTTCAAGCCAGATAGCGCGCGTGCTTCGACGGAGTTGGCTCGCCCCTTCATCGCAAAATGCACGGTGAACTCATCGCAGTCGCCAGGGAGCATGTTGCGGATTGCGCGCAGATTAATATCGAAGAAGTTGAATTTCTCCGGAAACCCAAAATATTCCGTCAGCACGCAGTAAGCCAACTGCGAGCGCGCGTCGGTAAACGGAATCAAGGTATCGCAAACGTCAAACCCGACCGGATTAATGGGGATGGCCGAACAGGGCTGCCAGGCCGAGCCATCATGTTGAACATAGGCGCGGATCGTGCGCATGAATAATGCATCCCGTACAGCGGCGCAGAAGGATGGTTCACCGTCAATATAGACCCGCAGGCTGTCGAGCGATGCAGACCGCATGCCGCGGATCGTCATGCTCAGGCTTGATGTGGCACCTGTGGGAATCGATGTGCCGTTTGGCGCCTGAAGCAGCGGCTCAAACCTGGCGTGGGCAAGTTCAATGGCGTCGAGCACGACGTCGTACGTGCTGGCAAAGGTGCACGGCTGGCCCTGCGCCGGACTGGTTTTCAGATAGGTTCCGCGTTTTACTGTACCGCTCTCAGCCGAAACGTCACTGCGAACAAAGCGGGCGATCGAGCAGGAAGGAAACGGGCGCAGGTAGTGTGGAAGCAAGGCATTCAATAACGCCTGCGTGAATTTAGGATAGTTGTCGTCAAGCTGCTTCGAAATACGCGCTCCGAGCAATGCCACCGACTGAATGAGACGCTTCACATGAGGGTCGTCACACGTTTCCCCGACCATGTGCAAATTGCCCGCCACCTTAGGATAACGTCTTGCGAATTCACCACTCAGCTGGCGCAGCGCGGCAAGTTCGCGTTCGAAATGGGCAAACAGGTCGTTCATTGCGCCAAACTGCTCTGCCATGTAGCCTCCGTTGAATCAGCTTGCATTATCGAATTGTTCCCTCACGCAAGATTGATCTGGCTCAAACCCAACCCTGGGTGTGGCTAATCCGCACCGTGCGTTTTCCTTGATGACGATCAACTGATGTGGTCGTTCATTCGTCATGCTCTTGAAGAACACCAACGCTTCGTCATAAACACGGGAGACACATGAATGGGACCTGCGTCGAAAATTTTGTGGGCAGAAGGGCTGACTTTAGGACCCCAGCAATTCCAGCAGCAGGACCGTTACCATGAGGTGCGACTGCAGCGGATTGCATCGGCGCTCAACGCAAATCTCTGGGGGCTGCGGTCCGTGCGGTGGTGCAACGAGGATCTGGCGAACAATCGCCTCAGCGTTGAGCATATTTCACTGATCTGTCCGGACGGAGAGCTGATTGAGGCACCTAAAGAAGACGATCTGCCGCCCGCCGTGGACCTTTCCGGCGTGCCCATAGGCGAGCAGGAAGTGACCTATTACGCAGCATTGCCCAGAATGCGTTCATTCGACAGCAATATGGAAGCTGGCGGCCGTTACCGGCAAGTCGAAGCCGATACTGCCGATCTGTTCACCGAGGCTTTGCCGATGGACGTGTCTTACCTCAGGAAATCGCTCAGACTGGTATCGCATCTCGACGCGCGCGATGCATTTACATGCTTCCCGGTCATCCGTTTGGTGCGGGATGATAACGGCGATTTTGAGGTCGATGAGTCATTCATGCCTGCGGCCGTGTCGATCGCAGCAATGCCTACATTGGAACTCATGCTCGAACGGCTGATCGCCAAGATGGAAGCGAAAATTGAGATTCTTTATCGCTTGCATCGCCAGACGGCCAAAGGAACATTGGAAGTACACAGCGGGGATATTTCATCGTTCTGGATGCTGAGTACGATCTGCACTTCATGCGCTGGGTTAAAACACTTCGCGCATTCCAGGACCCAGCATCCGGAAGCGCTTTTTGAAAAGCTCAGTACACTGGCCGGAGGGTTGATGGCGTTTTCGAACAAGCGGTCGATGTCGGATCTGCCGCATTACGAACATGAGCATCCGCATGAGGCCTTTGCCGGGATCGACTCCATCATTCGCGATTTGCTCGATACATCGATGTCCTCGAAGTACTTCACCATTGCCCTGGCGGCCGCGGCGGATCGCAAGACCCACTATTACGGCAAGCTTGATGCGGCCAGGATTGCCGGGGACACGGGACTGTGCCTTGCAGTGAACGCGGATATGCCGGCGCTGGAACTGGTGAGCGCCGTACCGAGGCTGTTCAAGGTCGGTTCGCCAGACAGCATCGAACGGATCGTCGTCTCGGCCTTGCCGGGTGCGGAACTCAGCCATATGGCGCAGGTACCCGTTTCGGTACCGGTGCGGCCGAACACCTATTATTTCTCGATTTCCGGGCGCGGCATGCTGTATGAGGACATGATCAAGTCCCAGGCAATCGCCATCTATGTGCCGTCGGGTATGAAGTCGCTCAAGCTCGAATTGTTTGCAATCACGCAGTAGTGTTATCCGCAGCAATGCCAAAAAACAAGCATTAGCCTCGCCCATGAGCTGGCGTTTCTGATGCACATTGGCATTGTCCCGCATGACTGTGCCGCTCTTCAAAATGCAGGAAAGCGCCCAGCACCGGATGCTGACCCTGGGGCGCGCTATAATTTTGCTCCGCGACAATCTGAACCTTCATGTCTATCGATTGGTTTTCCCCGGCGCAATGCGTCGGCTATCTTGCTTTTGTCCTGGGCGTCGGGTCCTTCCTGCAGACCGATGACCGTCGCTTCAAGCTGTTCATGGCGGGCGAGTGCTTTGCCTATGTGATCCATTTTGCCTTGCTCGGAAACCCGACCGCGGTCGCCAGTAGCACCGTGTCGCTGCTGCGCTCGCTGCTGTCGCTGCGCACCCGTTCGGTCTGGGTGGCGGCCGCCATCGTTGCGATTAACCTGGGGCTTGGGCTGGCACTGGCCAAACAGGCCAGCGACTGGCTGCCGCTGGCGGCATCCTGCCTCGGCACCTTGGCGCTGTTCTTGCTGCAAGGCGTTCCCATGCGCATCGTCATGCTATGCGGTACCGGCCTCTGGATTGCCAACAACGTCATCGTCGGATCGCTTGGCGGCACTGCCCTGGAAGTCGTAATTGCCGTCGTCAACGCGGTGACGATTGTGCGGATGGTGCGTGTGGCCGGAATACCTGGTGGTTAGCGACAAGACGGGTGCGGAGGCCGCGCACAGGGCCGACGCCCTGAAAAAAGTGTAGACCTCAGCGCGCTTCTTCGCCAGTGATATAAATCGCTCGGAAGTCATTGACGTTGGTGAGGGTAGGGCCGCACACCACTGAATCGTCCAGCGCCTGGAAGAAACCGTGGCCATCGTTATTGGCCAGGCTCGCGCGCGCCCGGATTCCCTGTTCCCAAGCGCGCGCCAAGGTGCGCGGCTCGATATACGCCCCGGCAATGTCTTCCTGGCCATCGACACCGTCGGTGTCGCAGGCCATCGCGTGCACGCCTTCCAGGCCATTCAAGGCCACGGCCAACGACAACAGGAATTCCACGTTGCGACCGCCGCGCCCGTTCCCGCGCACCGTCACCGTGGTTTCGCCACCGGACAACAGAATGCACGGCGCCTTGAACGGCTGCCCGCGCATGGCCACCTGGCGCGCAATGCCGGACATGGCAATGCCGACTTCGCGTGCCTCGCCTTCGATACTGTCGCCCAGGATGTAAGCCGGCACGCCGGCCTCGCCGGCCACCGCTGCGGCCGCTTCGAGCGCCATCTGCGGGGTGGCGATGAAGCGGATGTCGTGTCCGGCCAGGCGCGCGTCGCCCGGCTTGACCGATTCGCCCCGGCCGCTTTCAAGCACCGCCCGCACATGCGCGGGCACCTCGATAGCGTAGCGCTGCAGCACCGCCAGCGCGTCGGCGCAGGTGCTGGCGTCGGCGCAAGTGGGACCGCTGGCGATGTCGACCGGGTCGTCGCCCGGCACATCGGAAATGAGCAGGGTGAGCACGCGCGCCGGATGGCAGGCCGCCGCCAGCCGCCCGCCCTTGATGGCCGACAGGTGGCGCCGCACGCAATTCATCTCGCTGATGGTGGCGCCGCTGGCCAGCAGCGCGCTGTTGAGGCGCTGCTTGTCGGCCAGGTCCAGCCCCGCCGCCGGCAGGGGCAGCAGGGCCGAGCCGCCGCCCGAAATCAGGCAGATCACCAGGTCGTCGGCGGACAAGCCCGCCACCAGGTCGAGCATGCGGCGGGCTGCGTCTTCGCCGGCCTGGTCGGGCACAGGGTGCGCCGCTTCCACGATTTCGATGCGCTCGCATGGCACCGCGTAACCGTAGCGCGTGACCACCAGGCCCGTGAGCTCGCCGGTCCAGTGCTGCTCCAGCACGCGCGCCATTTCGGCCGAGGCCTTGCCGGCACCGATGACCAGCGTGCGGCCGCGCGGTGC
>CAMLFK010000282.1 GCA_946479255.1 uncultured Oxalobacteraceae bacterium | reverse complement strand
GTGGTGTAGCTGGAAATGGCGGCCAGCGGCTGGTTCAGTTCGTGCGCCAGCATCGACGAGATTTCGCCCATCGTGGCCAGGCGCGCGCTGACATTGAGCTTTTCCTGTTGCTGGCGGTTGAGTTCTTCGGCGCGCTTGCGGTCGGAGATGTCGAGAATCGAGCCCATCCAGCCGGTATGGCGGCCGTCGCTGTCGACCAGCGGGGCTTCAAAGATCAGCACCGGAATGCGCTCGCCATCGGGACGCAGAAAAATGGTTTCGAATTGCGGCGTCACGTGGCCGGACAGCACTTCGGCGAAACGCTGCTGGTAGTCGGCCATGGCTTCCGGCGCCCAATAAGGCATGGGCGGTGCCTTGCCGACCAGGTCTTCCGGCGGCAGGCCGACCAGCTGGCAGAAGGCCGGGTTGACGTAGGTGACGCGGCCCTCCAGGTCGCGCGCGCGCAGGCCGGTGAGCATGGAGTTTTCCATCGCCGTGCGGAACGCCATCTGCTGGCGCAGCGCACCTTCGGCCGCGAGGCGGCGGGCGATGTGGCGCCACAGGGCAATCAGGCTGGCCAACAGGCCCAGCGCCAGCGCGATGACCGAGCCGACCAGCAGGTTGGGCATCAGGCGCGGCGCGCTTTTTACGCTGTCGGTATACAGAAACAATGTCGCGCCGGGAAGGTCGAGCGCGCGCTTGTGGGTGTACACGCCGCGCCCCGGTCCGGCGGCCGCGCGGCGTGCCAGCACGGCATCGTCGCGGTCCATCAGGGAAATTACATTGTCTTGGGCGAACCACCAGGGCACGGTTTCTTCGAGCAGGCGGGTGAGGGTGTAAGTGGCCACCAGGCCGCCGCGATAGACGCCGTCGTGGAAGATCGGGGCGTGGTAGTCGAGCATGTTCGGACTGCCTTTGGCGCCGTACGGCTCGCTGTAGCGGCCACGCGCAAAGTTGCGGGTCAGGTCGGCCGCCTGGCGTGCCCGTTCGGCCAATTCTTCCGGCTTGGCGAGCGGGTTGCCGCTGGCCACCAGGATCTTTCCGTCAGCGTCGACCCAGGTGAGAGCGGCCAGTTCGCGGCTGTTCTTGCGCAATTGGTCGAAGCGTTTTTTGACGGCATCGGCGCCGATGCCCGCGCCGATGTCGGTGCGCAGCACGGCCAGCGCTTCTTCGTTGCGCGACAGCTGGAAGCGCACGGTCTGTTCGACCCACAGGGTGTCGGCGATCAGTTGTTCCTGGCGCTCGTTGGCTTCCATCTGGCGGGCCTGCCAGGGCAGCCAGAATAGGACGGCCAGGAACAGCAGCACCAGCAGCACCGGCAGCAGCCAGCGCCAGACGCCACCCAGGCGGATCGGACGGGCGAAAGACTTGGGAATTTTCATCCGGAGAGTTTGGCGAAATTGGATGCAAGCGCGATTGTGGTTTTCCACAATTGGCGTACCGATGACATGCAGGCACACTGGATAATAGCGTCCAAAGAAGGGCGCACAGATCGCACCATAGCGATATCCCTTCACTGAGGAGACACAAGATCAAACACCTGCACTTCAAATCGCTGGTGGCCGCCTGCGCATTGGCCGCCGTCAGCATGAAAGCCTGGGCGCAGGCGCCGATCGTCATCAAGTTCAGCCACGTGGTCGCCACCGACACGCCCAAGGGACAGGCGGCCGAGCGTTTCAAGGCACTGGCGGAAAAAGCCACCAAGGGCCGGGTCAGGGTCGAAGTCTACCCTGAGAGCCAATTGTACAAGGACAAGGAAGAGCTGGAAGCCTTGCAGCTGGGCGCGGTGCAGATGCTGGCGCCGTCGCTGGCCAAATTCGGCCCGCTGGGCGTGAAAGAGTTCGAAGTCTTCGACCTGCCTTACATTTTTCCATCCAAGGCCGGGCTGTACAAGGTCACCGAAGGCGCGGTCGGCAAGAGCCTGCTGGCAAAGCTGGAATCGAAGGGCATCACCGGGCTGGCTTACTGGGACAATGGCTTCAAGGTCATGTCGGCGAATCGGCCATTGCGCATGCCGGCCGATTTCCGCGGCCTGAAGATGCGCATCCAGTCCTCCAAGGTGCTCGACGCGCAGATGCGCGCCCTTGGCGCCAACCCGCAAGTGCTGGCCTTTTCCGAGGTCTACCAGGCGCTCGAAACCGGCGTGGTGGACGGCACCGAAAATCCGCCGTCGAATATGTACACCCAGAAGATGCACGAGGTGCAGAAGCATATGACCTTGTCCAACCACGGCTATCTGGGCTACGCGGTCATCGTCAACAAGAAGTTCTGGGATGGCTTGCCGGCCGGTATACGCGCCAGCCTGGAAGCGGCCATGCGCGACGCCACCACGTTTGAAAAAGCCATCGCCCAGCGCGACAACGACCTGGCCCTGGCCGCCATCCGCAAGGCGGGCAAGACCACCATTCACACGCCGACCGCGGCGGAACAGGCAGCCTGGCGCCAGGCTTTGCTGCCTGTGCATAAGGATATGGAATCGCGCATCGGCAAGGATCTGCTGAACGCGATCGCCAAGGAAGCCAGTCGCTGAAAGCCGATTGGCGCTCTCGTGCGTACCACAGATTTCCCTCTGTTTGCCAGACAAAATTCATAACTGAAATAATTTCAATTGCCGTGTAAAAAAAGCCACAGTTTCCCAATTTAAATACGCTATGATTGGCACCTTTCCTGGCACCACTATGGTGCGGCCAAGGGGAAACCAGACATGTAGTTTGGGGGGAGCAGTAGATAAGAGCACGGTAGTCCATACCGGAGAACATCGAGGAGACGCGCGTTTTACAGAATGCCGTTGGCACTGACCAAACGGCCGAAAACGTGAACAAAATTTGAAACGCACCGTAAGGTGCGTTTTTTTTCGCCCGTCGAAATCTCCCGGATCGCATAAACTTTTGTTTGCCTTGCTGGTGCGCTAAACTCATGGCATGACATCCCAGACCAATAGCGACTTGTTTTCCGCCATCGTGAGCGCGCCCTTCGGTTTCATGGGCGTGCGCACCGAAGCGGGGCGCGTGCGCGAACTGGTGTATCTGCCGCCCCATTTCAGTGAAAAGGAGACCGCCGATCCGGTGGCCGAACAGGCGGCCGAGCAAGTCTTGCGCTACTTCGCCGATCCCGATTTCTGCTTTTCCTTGCCATTGGCGGATGCCGGCACGGCCTTCCAGCAGCGCGTCTGGAAAGCCATCTCGGCCATTCCGCGTGGTACCGTCGTGACCTACGGACACGTGGCCCGGCTGATCGAATCGGCCCCGCGCGCGGTCGGCCAGGCTTGCGGCGCCAACTGGTTCCCGCTGGTCATTCCCTGCCACCGCGTCACCGCCACCGGCGGGCTGGGCGGCTTTTCCAATCACGACGATGAGAACGGCTTCCATCTGTCGGTCAAGCGCTGGCTGCTCAAGCACGAAGGCGTCAGCAATAGTCCATGGCAGCAGCAGACAATGTTCAACTGATCGACGAGTTCTGCGACGCCTTGTGGCTGGAGCAGGGCCTGGCGAAAAACTCCATCGATGCCTACCGGCGCGACATGCGCGGCTTTGTCCAGTGGCTGGAAGCCAAACGTCCGGACCGGGCCTGCCTGCTGGCGGTCGAAGGCCACGATCTGGAAGCCTATTTTTCCGCGCGCCATGGCGACACCAAGCCCAGCTCGGCCAACCGGCGCCTGTCGGTCCTTAAACGCTTTTATCAGCTGGCGCTGCGCAACAAGCAGGTGGCGGCCGACCCTTGCCTCAACATGGCGTCGGCCAAACAGCCACAGCGTTTCGTCCACTCCTTGACCGAAGCCCAGGTCGAGGCGCTGCTGGAGGCGCCGGACGTGTCCACCCCGCTGGGCCTGCGCGAACGCTCCATGCTCGAATTAATGTATGCCAGCGGCTTGCGGGTGTCGGAACTGGTCACGCTCAAACTGGTCGAACTCAGCATGAACGACGGCGTGCTGCGCATCACCGGCAAGGGCAGCAAGACCCGGCTGGTGCCCTTCGGCCAGCAGGCGCGCTTGTGGATCGAACGCTATGTGCGCGAGGCGCGCGGGGTGATCTTGAATGGGCAGGTGGATGACGCGCTGTTCGTCACCGGGCGGGGCGGGGCGATGACGCGCCAGATGTTCTGGGTGCTGATCAAGAAGCACGCCGTGCGCGCCGGCATCAAGGCGCCACTGTCGCCCCATACACTGCGGCATGCCTTTGCCACGCACTTGCTCAACCATGGCGCCGACCTGCGGGTCGTCCAGCTATTGCTGGGCCATTCGGACATTTCTACGACGCAAATCTATACCCATGTGGCGCGCGAGCGCTTAAAGCTGCTCCACGCCGAGCACCACCCACGCGGTTAATTCAAATGTCGCTTGCATAGATGGGTCATAATGGGGGCGCGGGGGCTTGCACGGCCTAAGGCTATTGTGCATTTGGCTCCTTTTCTATACCGACAACCCAGAGGTGATACATGGCTAAAACTAATTTCCAGTACGAAAAGCGGCAGCGGGAATTAGAGAAGAAGAAAAAGGCGGAGGAAAAGGCCCGAAAAAAGCTCGAAGCCAAGAATAGTCCGGGTGGCGAGGGCGAAGCGCCTGAGTCCGACGATGACGCTGCCGACAGCGCGCCGCCTCAGGACCAGGCCTCCGCCTGATTTTTACCGTCGTCCTCATCATGAGGACGACGCTGTTGCTCGCACATTTGCTTACGCCAGCTTTGCGGCGAGCGAGCTCTCCGTTTCGCCCGTCTTGTCTCCCTTGAAGAAACGCGCCGCGCGCTTGCCCAGGCTGTCGAGGTAGGTGTACGCCACCGGCACCACGACCAGCGTGAGCAGGGTTGAGGTAATCACCCCGCCGATCACCGCGCGCCCCATCGGCGCTTGGGATTCGCCCCCATCGCCCATGCCGATGGCCATCGGCAGCATGCCGAACACCATCGCCAGGGTGGTCATCAGGATCGGCCGCAAGCGCACCTGGCCCGCCTGCAGGATCGCCTCGCGCTGGGCCAAGCCTTCACGCTGACCATGATTGGTGAAGTCCACCAATAGAATCGCGTTCTTGGTGACCAGTCCCATCAGCATCACCACGCCGATCACCGAGAAAATATTCAAGGTACTGCCCGTGACCAGCAGCGCGGCCAGCACGCCGATCAGCGACAGCGGCAGCGACACCATGATGGCGATCGGCTGCAAGAAGCTGCCGAACTGCGAGGCCAGCACCAGGTAAATGAAGATGATGGCGATCCCCAGCGCCTTGGCGGCGCCGGCCATGGTCTCCTGCATCTGCTGGGCGTCGCCGCCAACGTCGAAACGCACGCCGTCCGGCAACTCGATCGCCTGCATGGCCTTTTTGACGTCGGCATCCACGTCGCCACCGGGGCGGCCTTCCACGCCGGCATAGATGGCCACGCGCCGCTCCAGGGCCTGGCGCTTGAGTACTTGCGGGCTGGTCGAGGGCACGAATTCGACCACCTGGCGCAGCGGCACCATGATGGGGTTGCCCGCCGCATCGCGGTTGGTCGACGCCACCGACAGGTCGGCCAGGTCCGCCACCCGCTGCCGGCCGGACTTGGGCAGCTGCACGTTGACGTCGTAGTTTTGCCCGTCCGGTGCCAGCCAGCGGCTGATCTGTTCGCCCGCGACAAAAGGCCGCAAGGCGCTGCCGATGTGCTGGGTCGACAGGCCCAGGTCGCTGGCCAGTTCATTATTGATCTTGACCACCGTGGCCGGGTTGGCGCCTTCCTGGCTGTATTCCAGGTCGGCCACGCCTTTAATGGCGCGCATCTTGTCCATCAGCTTGTGCGCCACGGAATCGAGCTTGGCTTCGTCCTGGCCCAGGATGGCGATGAAGATGGGCTTGAAGCCGACCGACATGCTGATGCCGGCCACCGGGGCCAGCCGCTCGCGGATGGCCTGCTCCAGTTCCTTCTGCGAGCGGCGCTTGGTGACCTTACGGTCGATCAGCTTGATGTTGACGTTGGCCGTGTTGCGTCCATCCCAGGTGCCGACCGTGGTGCTGATATTCTGGATTTCCTTGAATTCGCGCAGCGCCGCTTCGACCTGGTGTACCTTGCCGTCGGTGTATTCCAGGCTGGAGCCGACCGGCGTCTTGAACTGCATGCGGATATAGCCGTCGTCCGTCTGCGGGAACATTTCGCCGCCGACCATGGGGATCAGCGCCAGGCTGCCGGCAAAGATGCCCACGGCCAGCAGCAAGGTGGTCTTGCGCCAGCCCAGGGCGACCGCCAGCACCTTGCCGTACCACACGTGCAGATGGTCGACGCCATGCTCGATGCGCCCCATCAGGCGGCCCAGCCACGGCAGGTATTTGAAGCGGTCCTGCACCGGGTCCGGCCACACCGAGGACAGCATCGGGTCCAGCGTAAAGCTGACGAACAGCGACACCAGCACGGCCACCGCGACGGTAATGCCGAACTGCA
>CAMLFK010000281.1 GCA_946479255.1 uncultured Oxalobacteraceae bacterium | reverse complement strand
CTGCTGGTGGAAATCCAGGCGCTGGTCGACACCAGCCACCTGCCCAACGCGCGCCGCCTGTCGGTGGGCCTGGAGCAGAACCGCCTGGCCATGCTGCTGGCGGTGCTGCACCGCCACGCCGGCATCGCCGCCTTCGACCAGGACGTGTTCATCAATGCGGTAGGTGGGGTCAAGATTGCCGAGCCGGCCGCCGACCTGGCCGTGCTGCTGGCGATTAACTCGTCGATGCGCAACAAGCCGCTGCCGCGCGGGCTGGTGGTGTTTGGCGAAGTGGGCCTGGCCGGCGAGATCCGCCCGGCGCCGCGCGGCCAGGAACGCCTGCGTGAAGCAGCCAAGCTGGGCTTTTCGATTGCCATGATCCCCAAGGCCAACGTGCCGAAACAAAAGATCGAAGGCATGACGATTGTTGCTGTGGAGAGGATCGACGAAGCCTTCAACAAGCTTCGCGAGCTCGACTGACGAAATACACGAATTCTCTCTATAATGCCGCCGTATGTATATTGCATGTGACGAAGCATCGATGAAAGCAACAGTGTTTAACGAACAGAGAGCATCGGCCCGCAAGGTATTAAAGGTCAAGGCGAAGATCGTGCCGGACGGCATGGCGCCGCTGATGGCGCGCACGGTCGATATCGCCGCCAGCGGCATGTGCCTGGCGGTGCCCGAGCCATGCAAGCCGGGCACCCATGTCATGGTCAGCTTCGACTTGTTTTACGATGGCAAATCCACGCCGATTAACGTGCGCTCCAAGATCTCCTACTGCATCCTGAGCGGCGATGATTTCAAGGTCGGCCTACAATTCCTTAATCTGGACCTGGGCGGCATGACCATGCTGGCGAAGTTCCTCCGCTAGGGTTCCAACCATGGAGTGAAGTCATGACACCCGAGTTCGGTAGTGACGCCGGTTTCGCTGACCTGGAGCGTTGGCTGAACGGGCGCGGCATCACTGAAATCGAGTGCCTGGTGCCGGACCTGACCGGCGTCGGCCGCGGCAAGATCATGCCGCGTACCAAATTCACCAGCGAGCGCGGCATGCGGCTGCCTGAGGCCGTGCTCGGCATGACGGTGACCGGCAACTTTCCCGAGCACGACCTGGCGTATTATCGCGCCATCTCCGCCACCGACCGCGACATGCTGCTGCGGCCCGATCCGGCCACGGTGACGGTGGTGCCTTGGGCGAACGATCCCACTGCGCAGGTCATCCTCGACTGCTATTTCTCCGACGACAGCCTAGTCGATTTCGCGCCGCGCTCGGTTCTGCGCCGCGTGCTGCGCCTGTATGCCGAACGCGGCTGGTCGCCCAGCATCGGTCCGGAAATGGAGTTTTACCTGGCCGCGCCCAATCACGATCCCAATTCCCCGCTCGTTTCGCCGGTTGGGCGCAGCGGCCGGGCCGAAACCAGCCGGCAAATCTACAGCATCGATGCGGTCAATGAATTCGATCCCTTGTTCGAGGATATCTACGACTACTGCGAGCTGATGGGCCTGGGCGTGGATAGCCTGATCCACGAGATCGGGGCAGGGCAGGTCGGCATCGATTTCGTCCAGGGCGAGCCATTGACTATGGCCGATAGCCTGTTTTACTTCAAGCGCACGGTGCGCGAGGCGGCGCTCAAGCATGGCATGTACGCCACCTTCATGGCCAAGCCGATGGAGAGCGAGCCGGGCTCGGCCATGCATTTGCACCAGGGCGTGCGCGACAGCGCGACCGGGTCCAACCTGTTCAGCGGGCCGGATGGCGAGGCGACGGCCTTGTTCGGCTATTTTCTCGGCGGCTTGCAGCGTTACATGCCGGCCGGGATGGCGCTGGCCGCGCCTTATGTGAATTCCTACCGGCGCGTGGTGCGCGACACCAATGCGCCGGTGAATGTGCAGTGGGGCAGGGACAACCGCACCGTGGGTTTCCGCGTGCCGGCGCTGGCCCCGCGCGAACGCAAGGTGGAAAACCGCTTGATTGGCGCGGATGCCAACCCTTACCTGGCCATTGCGCTTACCCTGGCGTGCGGCTACCTGGGCATGACGGAGCAGATCGAAGCGGCGCCCGAGATGAGGGGCAGCGCGCAGCAGCGCGGATTCGAACTGCCGCGCGGCTTGCCGGAAGCGCTGCGCTTGCTGCGCGCGGAAGACCGCCTGCGCCAAGTGCTGGGGGATCGATTCGTCGATGTGTATGCGGCGATCAAGGAGCAGGAGCACATGGAGTTCATGACCGTGATCAGCCCGTGGGAGCGCGAGCATTTGCTGTTGCATGTGTAGCCGTGCGGGCACGGCCAAAACAAAAGCGGCGAGCTGATCAGGCTGCGCCGCTTTTGTTCTCCTGACCTGGTCAGGGATGATGATGGTCGTTCAGTTCGCCACCGTTTTGCAGTTTTTCCACCAGCTGGTAGAGCAAAATGCCGGCTACGCCGCTTAATGCGGCGATATAGAAAATCTCAAGCATGATCGATCGATCGTTGGTAGGACGATCCCTCCGTCTGATTGTGATACTTTCAATCTAGCAGATTGTGGCTGCAATTCAAGATGCAGGCGGCACTACTTGATAATCATCTCCGGGCTCAGCACCGCTTTCAAATACACGCTGTAAGGGTCGAGCGGATCGCGCCGCACGATCCACCAGGCCGCGCCTTTCTTGATCTGCCAGTCCTGCGGCTGCCCCGACAGCAGCAGCGCCGCCACCTGGCCCAGGGTCGGCTGGTGCCCCACCACCAGCACCGGTTCCTTGGCGTTGGGCCAGTTGGCCGCCAGCAGGATGTCCTCGGTGTCGGCGCCCGGTGCCAGTTCGGGCACGATCTTGTACTTGCGCTGCAGCGCATCGGCGGTCTGGCGGGTGCGCACCGCCGGGCTCACCAGCACCCGGCAGCTGTCCGGCAGCTGCGAGGTCAGCCATTCGGCCATGCGCCGGGCTTGCTTCTGGCCCTTGGCGGTCAAGGCCCGTTCCAGATCGTCTTCGCCGGCTTCCGCGTCGGCCGCCTCGGCATGCCGCCAAATGATGAGGTCCATAATGTTCTCCTTCTGGTTCAGCTTGGTGGGACCGGATCGGACGCGGTGCTGCCGTGCAGGTCCATCAGATGGCGCTGGGCCGAGAAGGTCAGCGCGCCACGGCTCTTGCGCCGCAGGTATTGGCCATTCGGCTGCAGTTCCCAGGCGTTCGAGTTATCTTTGAGGTAGGGGTTCAATCCTTCCGTGATCACGCGCCGTTTGAGTGCCTTGTCGAGCACGGGGAAAGCCACCTCGATGCGGCGGAACAGGTTGCGGCTCATCCAGTCCGCACTGGACAGGTAGACGTCGTGCTGCAGGTCGTTGCGGAAGTAGTAGATGCGGCTGTGCTCCAGGAAGCGCCCGATGATCGAGCGCACCTTGATGTTTTCCGACAGGCCCGGCACGCCGGGACGCAGGGTGCAGGCGCCGCGTACGATGATCTCGATCTTGACGCCGTCGTGCGAGGCGGCATACAGGGCGCGGATCACCGACTCGTCCACCAGCGCATTCATCTTGATGATGATGCGCCCGGGTTTACCGGATTTGGCGATCTTGGCTTCATTGCGGATCGCCTTGATGATTTCGTTTTGCAGGGCAAACGGCGCCAGCCACAGGTGATTGAGCTTTTTCGGCTTGGTCAGGCTGGTCAGGTGCAGGAACACTTCGTTGACGTCCGAGCCGATCGCCTGGTTGGCGGTCAACAGGCCAAAGTCGGTGTACAGGCGGGTCGTGGTCAGGTGATAGTTGCCGGTGCCCAGGTGCGAGTAGAAGTGCAGGCCGCTTTCCTCGCGCCGGATCACCAGTGCCATCTTGGCGTGGGTCTTGAGGCCGACGATGCCGTACACCACCTGCGCGCCGGCTTGCTCCAGCTTGTCGGCCCAGTTGATGTTGGCTTCTTCATCGAAGCGCGCCATCAGCTCCAGGATGACGGTCACTTCCTTGCCATGGCGCGCGGCCGACATCAGCGCTTCCATCAGGTCCGAATGCATGCCGGTACGGTAAATCGTCTGCTTGATCGCGACCACTTGCGGGTCGTTGGCCGCCAGGTGGATGAAGTCGACCACGGTCTGGAAGGACTGGAAGGGATGGTGCAGGAGGATATCGTGCTTCTGCATCTGCTTGAACACATCAACATTCGAGTTCTTCTGCGGCATGCCCGGCACAAAGGGCGGGAAGCGCATGGAAGCAATCTTGACGTGGTCGATCAGCTCGGCCAGGCGGACCAGGTTGACCGGGCCGTCGACCGCGTACAGGCGGCTCTGGTCGAGCGCGAACTGGTCGAGCAGGAATTGTGACAGTTCCGGCGGGCAGTTCTTGGCTACTTCCAGGCGCACCGAGGTGCCGAACTGGCGCCCCTGCAGTTCGCCCTTGAGCGCCTGGCGCAGGTTCTTGACTTCTTCCTCGTCCACCCACAAGTCGCTGTCGCGGGTCACCCGGAATTGCGAATAGGCAATCACTTCGCGGCCGCTGAACAGGTCTTCGATGTGCGCGTGGATGATCGATGAGAGCAGGCAGAAGGACACGCCGTCCGGCGAGAGCTCGTCCGGCAGCCGGATCACGCGCGGCAGTACGCGCGGCGCCTTGACGATGGCGATCGCCGAACCGCGCCCGAAGGCGTCCTTGCCGGTCAGCGAGACGATGAAGTTCAGGCTCTTGTTGACCACCTGGGGAAAAGGATGGGCAGGGTCCAGGCCGATCGGGGTGAGCAGGGGGCGCACTTCGCGCTCGAAATACTCCTTGACCCAGGCCCGCTGCGCCTCGTTGCGTTCGGTGTGGCGCACCAGGTGCACGCCGGCGGCGTTCAGCTGCGGCAGGACTTCGGTATTTAATATGCCGTACTGTTTGATAACCAGTTCATGACATTCGGTGCAAACGCGTGCCAGCGATGCGGCCAGCTGGGGATTTTCAGCCAGATTGCCCTTGGCGAGCAGGCTGGCGACGCGGACTTCGAAAAATTCATCGAGGTTATTGCTGACGATACATAGGTAACGTAGCCGCTCTAGCAGGGGAATGCGCTCGTCTTCGGCCTGGGCCAGGACGCGGCGATTGAACATCAGTTGCGATAATTCCCGATCAAGGAAAATCGCAGCCTTGCTCATTTCTGCGGTGGGTAACGTTTTCATTGGGTGTTTGATTCTTGGCGGAGGATTAATATTGTTCTCCGTAAAGTGTACCGGTCTATTGTGACACGTACATGACACGCAATCTTATTTGTGTGACATCGATTTAATGCTTGCAAAGGGTATCATGCCCCGCAAAGGCCTGCATTCCCTCATATTTCATACCCGAAGCGCATTGTCATAATCACGTCATAATTGCCCGGTAGACTGCGCAGCATTCACTTGTTGTCTAACCCCTAAGGAATTGATATGCGTATGAAACAGCTGTTGGCTTCCCTCGTCGTAGGCGTTTCCGCCCTGGCCGCGATGTCCTCCTCGATCGCAGCCGATATTACCGGCGCAGGTGCGACTTTCCCGTATCCGGTATATGCGAAATGGGCGGAGATGTACAAGAAGTCGAGCGGTAACGGCTTGAACTATCAATCGATCGGCTCCGGTGCCGGCATCAAGCAGATCAAGGCCAAGACCGTCGATTTCGGCGCCTCGGACAAGCCGCTGCCAGCCGCTGAGCTGGACGAAGCCGGCCTGATGCAATTCCCTGCCATCATGGGCGGTGTGGTTGCCATCGTGAACCTGGACGGCATCGCCCCAGGCCAGCTCAAGCTGACCGGTCCGGTCCTGGCTGACCTGTTCCTCGGCAAGATCACCAAGTGGAACGCGTCGGAAATCGCCGCGCTGAACCCAGGCGTCAAGCTGCCGGATACCGAAGTGACCGTCGTGCACCGCGCCGACGGTTCGGGCACCACCTTCCTGTTCACCGACTACCTGTCGAAAGTCAGCCCGGAGTGGAAGACCAAGGTTGGCGCCGATGCGGCCGTCAAGTGGGCCACCGGCGTGGGCGGCAAGGGTAACGAAGGCGTTGCCAACAACGTGCAGCGCATCAAGGGCGCGATCGGCTATGTCGAGTGGGCCTATGCCAAGAAAAACAAGATCGCGCACACCCAGCTGAAAAACAAGGATGGCGTGTTCCTGCAGCCTGACGACGAAAACTTCAAGGCTGCCGCTGCTTCGGCTGACTGGGTCAAGGCGCCAGGTTTCGGCGTGGTCCTGACCGACCAGGCTGGCAAGAACAGCTGGCCGATCACCGGCGTGTCGTACATCCTGATGCACAAGAGCCAGGCCGATGCCGCCAAGGGCAAGGAAACCCTGAAGTTCTTCGACTGGGCATTCGCTAACGGCGACGCTGCCGCTACCGAGCTGGACTATGTTCCACTGCCGGATTCGGTGATCAAGCTGATCAACACTTCGTGGAAAACCAACCTGAAGGATGCTTCGGGTAAGGCGATCTGGTAAT
>CAMLFK010000280.1 GCA_946479255.1 uncultured Oxalobacteraceae bacterium | reverse complement strand
ATCCGGTGGCGGAAGCCGACGTCTACATCGCCTACGGCCGCGACGCCCAGGCCGAAGAGATCCTCAAGGAAGCCCTGCGCATCCATCCGGAACGCTATCCGGTGCGCCTCAAGCTGCTCGAAATCTACGCCGCCCGCAAGGACCTGCGTGCCTTCGAAACGCAAGCCAGCGAAATGTACGGCATGACGCGCGGGCAGGGCGACGACTGGGCACTGGCCGCCGCGCTGGGCCTGTCGATCGATCCGAACAATCCGCTGTATGCCAGCGCCGCCAATGCCGCGCCGGTCGCTCCGGCACCGACGGCCGAGGAGCTGGCCCAGCAGGTCATGCTGAGCAGCCAGCTCGATGACCCGCTGACCGCCAACGACGTGCATGACGCGCTCGACCTGGACCTGTCCAGCGATGCCACCACGATCGCCGAGCCGGCGATTGTTCCGGCACCCGCAGCCGCAGCCACCGACGACCACACGCTCGACTTCGACCTGGGTGGCCTGAGCTTCGAGCCAGTCACCAAAAACGAGCCGGTGGTCAAGACGGCGGAGGCGTTTGCGCCAGTGGCCGAAGAGGCCGAGCCGATGATGGACTTCAGCATGCCGTCCATGACCCCGACCCCGGCGCCAGTCCCCGAGCCGGTCGCCCTGGCCAAGGAAGAAGAGTCGTTCGACATGGCCTTCGATATGTCCTTCGATGCGCCGGCATCGGCTCCTGCCGCGGCGGCAGCTGCCACCACACCGGCCGCGCAGCACGCCCAGGCGCCGGGCGAGATCAGCCTGGACCTGGAGTCCAACGACCTGCCGGCCGATTTCGGCAGCGTCGACCTGTCCAAGGATTTCGAGCTGCCGACCTTGCCCGAGACTCCGGCCGCCGACGCACCGAAGAGCGCCGCCTACGATCCGCTGATGGACCTGGACGCAATGAACTTCGACTTGCCGTCCACGCCGGCTGCGCCTGTTTCGCCAACGCCATCGCTGTCGCCTGCCGAGCAGGCCGCGGCCGGCGAAGAGCTGGACGACTTCTTCAAGCTGCCGGAGGTATCCGGCAATGCATCGGCCGCGCCATCGGCCGCCGCCACCCCGGTTGCGTCGACCGTGCCGCAATTCGACATGTCGAGCATCGACCTGGACCTGCCGGCCACCGATAACGCACCGACCGCGCTGCCGGATCTTGACGATTTCGGCGCCGCCGCCGGCGAGCCGGAAGAGCTGTCGGCCGTGCACATGGAGATGGAAACCAAGCTGGACCTGGCCATCGCCTACCAGGAAATCGGCGACAAGGAAGGTGCCCGCGAACTGCTCGACGAAGTCATCAAGGGCGGCAGCTCCGAGCAGGTCGGCAAGGCCAACGAGATGCGCGCCAAGCTCGCATGAGGCAGGCAATCGGCTTTGATGGACGCTTGATTTGAAACGGATAGCACTCGGCGTCCAGTACGACGGTACCGCCTTCAACGGCTACCAGAAGCAGCCAGACCGTAACACCGTGCAGGACCGGTTGGAGATGGCGCTCGAAGAATTCGCGCGCGTCTTTCTGCCGACCACCTGCGCCGGCCGCACCGACACCGGCGTGCATGCGCTCGAACAGGTGGTCCATTTCGACACCAGCTTGAGCCGCTCCATGCAGTCGTGGGTACGCGGCGTGAATGCCTTCCTGCCCGAAGCCATCGCGGTGCGCTGGGCGCACGAGATCCCCGAACTGGAAGGCCAGGAGTTCCACGCCCGCTTTGCCGCCTACGCGCGCACCTATCACTACGTCCTGTTTAACAACCCGGTGCGCTCGCCGCTGGTCGCCGGACGTGCCGGCTGGACCTTCCGCCCGCTCGACGTCGACGCCATGGTCGAGGCGGCACAGTGCCTGATCGGCACCCACGATTTTTCGGCCTTCCGCTCTTCGCAGTGCCAGGCCAAGTCGCCCATCAAGCAGATGCACGAGGTGAGCATCGAACGGCGCGGCCAGGCCATCGTGTTCACCGTGCGTGCCAACGCCTTCCTGCACCACATGGTGCGCAACCTGATCGGCTCGCTGATCTACGTGGGGCAGGGCCGCCACCAGCCGTCCTGGCTGGCCGATGTGCTCTCCGGGCGCGACCGCGCCGAGGCGGCGCCCACCTTCATGCCCGACGGCCTGTACCTGGCCAAAATCGATTACGATGCCAAGTGGGGTCTGCCGCACGACGCGACCAGCCCGTTACCCTGGTTTTGACATGCCCCGTACTAGAATCAAGATCTGCGGCCTGACCCGTCGGCAAGACGTGCAGGCCGTGGTGGCTGCCGGCGCCGACGCGATCGGCTTTGTGTTTTATGCCAAGAGCCCGCGTTACGTCACGCCAGAACAAGCCGGCGCGCTGATGAGCGCCATTCCACCCTTTGTCTCGACCGTGGCGCTGTTCGTCAACGCCGGGGTGGACGAGGTGGTCGCGGTGGCGCAGAGCGCACCCTTCATGCAGCTGCAGTTCCACGGCGACGAGACGGCGCAGCAGTGCGCGGCCATCGCGGCCGCCGTGCAGCGCCCGTTCATGCGGGTATTTCGGGTCCGGCCGGACACATCCGGCGCCGATTTGCTAGAATACGAGGCTCAATACCGCGCCGCCAGTCCATTATTCTCGGGCCTCTTGCTCGATACCTTCGTGGAAGCCTATGGCGGGGCAGGAAAGGTTTTCGATTGGTCAATCATCCCAAAAGAACTCGCGCCTCGGGTCGTTTTAAGTGGTGGCTTGAGCGTACACAGCGCGACTGACGCAGTCCTGCGCGTACGTCCCTTCGCCGTCGACATCAGCAGTGGTGTCGAGCAGGCCAAGGGCATCAAGGACGCGTCCCTGATCCGTGCCTTTGTCGGCGCGGTCAAGGCCGCCGATACCCACCTGGAAAGCGAGCCCCATCATGACCCAAGCACCTGAGCGCGCCACCGGCGCCCCCTTGTTTCAAACCACCGATTATCAGTTTCCCGATGTAAAAGGCCACTTCGGTCCTTACGGCGGTTCTTTTGTTGCGGAAACCCTGAGCCACGCGCTGGCCGAGCTGAACGAGGCCTATGCCCGCTACAGCCAGGATCAGGAATTCCTCGACGAGTTCCGTTATGAACTCAAGCATTTCGTCGGCCGTCCGTCGCCGATTTACCACGCCAAGCGCTGGTCGCAGCAGATGGGCGGCGCGCAGATTTTCTTCAAGCGCGAAGACCTGAACCATACCGGCGCCCACAAGATCAACAACGTGATCGGCCAGGCCTTGCTGGCGCGCCGCATGGGCAAGCCGCGCATCATCGCCGAGACCGGCGCCGGCCAGCACGGCGTGGCCACGGCCACCATCTGCGCCCGTTTCGGCCTGGAATGCGTGATCTACATGGGCAGCGAAGACGTCAAGCGCCAGGCGCAGAACGTCTACCGCATGAAGCTGCTGGGCGCGACCGTGGTTCCTGTCGAGTCCGGCTCCAAAACGCTCAAGGACGCTCTCAATGAAGCCATGCGCGACTGGGTGACCAATATTGAAAACACCTTCTACATCATCGGTACCGTGGCTGGTCCACACCCCTACCCGATGATGGTGCGCGACTTCCAGTCGGTGATCGGCGAAGAGTGCCTGACCCAGATGCCGGAAATGACCGGCCGCCAGCCGGATTACGTGCTGGCCTGCATCGGCGGCGGCTCGAACGCGATGGGTATTTTCTACCCGTACATCGATCACAAGGAAGTGCAGCTGATCGGCGTGGAAGCGGCGGGCGAGGGGATTGATTCCGGCAAGCACGCCGCTTCGCTGACGGCCGGCATTCCGGGCGTGCTGCACGGTAACCGCACTTATCTGCTGCAGGACGCCAATGGCCAGATCATCGAGACGCATTCGGTGTCGGCCGGTTTGGACTATCCGGGCGTGGGTCCTGAGCATGCATGGCTGAAGGATTCGTCGCGCGCGCAATACGTGTCCATCACGGATGAGGAAGCGCTGGCGGCTTTCCATGATTGCTGCCATATCGAGGGGATTATCCCCGCGCTGGAATCGTCGCACGCGCTGGCCTACGGCGCCAAGCTGGCGGCCACCTTGCCGACCGATAAGCTGGTGCTGGTGAATCTTTCCGGACGTGGCGATAAGGATATGCACACGGTGGCGGAGCGGATGGGCTTGAATTTTAGCTAATCCCCTAATTTCTCAGCTTGTCATCCTTAGGGATGACAAGCTCACGCCAACTATAAAAAATTGCTACCACCATGTCCAGAATCGCACCAACCTTCGCCGCCCTGAAAGCCCAAAACAAAACCGGTCTCGTCACCTTCATCACCGCTGGCGACCCGGGGCCTGAAATGACCGTTCCCCTGATGCACGCCTTGGTCGCCGGCGGCGCCAACGTGCTGGAACTGGGCGTGCCCTTCTCCGACCCGATGGCCGAAGGCCCGGTCATCCAGCGCGCCTGCGAGCGTGCATTGAAATTCAATATCGGCATCGGCGACGTCTTCAACTACGTGCGCGAATTCCGCAAAACCGACCAGACCACCCCGGTCGTATTGATGGGCTACGCCAACCCGATCGAACGAATTGGTCCGGACAATTTCATTGCCCAGGCCAAGGATGCCGGCGCCGACGGCGCCATCGTCGTCGACTACCCGCCGGAAGAGTGCGAAGACTTCGCCAAGGCCATGCGCGCCAACGAACTCGACCTGATCTTCCTGCTGGCGCCTACCTCGACCAAGGAGCGCATCGCCCAGGTGGCCAAGTTCGGCTCGGGCTTCAGCTACTACGTCTCGCTCAAGGGCGTGACGGGGGCCGGCAATATCGATACCGAAGACGTGGCGCGCCGCCTGGCCGCCATTCGCGAGTATGTGAAATTGCCGGTTGGCGTTGGCTTCGGCATCCGTGACGCCGCCACCGCCAAGGCCGTGGCGCAGGTGGCCGACGCGGTCGTGATTGGCAGCCGCATCATCCAGGAGCTGGAAAACACGCCGAAGGATCAGGCGGTTGCGGCCGTGCAAAAGTTCGTTTCCGGCATCCGCAGCGCGCTGGATCAATAACTATACCGTAGAGGGGGAACTCGCTGCCGTCACTGCTACTCCAACATATAGCAAGCGTTGGAAAAACAGTGTCAAAACAGCAAGTTACACCCCTTAATGTTCGACAAGCACGATCTTAGCGGCTAAACTACCGTCCACTGAGAATTGCTGCAGAAGGAGAATATATGAGTTGGTTAGAAAAGCTGCTGCCCCCACGTATCCAGCGTTCCGACGCCGCCGCACGCAAGACCATGCCGGAAGGCCTCTGGGTCAAGTGCCCATCGTGCGAAGCAGTCCTGTACCGTACCGACCTCGAATCAAATCTCCACGTATGCCCTAAATGCAGCCACCACATGCGCATCCGCGCCCGTGAGCGGCTCGACGCACTGCTCGACGCAGGCGGGCGTTACGACATCGGCCAGGAAGTCCTGCCGGTCGATACCCTCAAGTTTAAAGACAGCAAAAAGTATCCTGACCGCCTCAAGGCGGCCATGGAAGCCACCGGCGAAACCGATGCCATGGTCGTCATGGGCGGCGCCATCATGAGCCTGCCGGTGGTCGTGGCCTGCTTCGAATTCGAATTCATGGGCGGCTCCATGGGCTCCGTGGTCGGCGAGCGCTTCGTGCGCGGCGCCCAGATCGCGCTGGAGCAAAAGGTGCCGTTCATCTGCATTACCGCCACCGGCGGCGCGCGCATGCAGGAAGGCCTGCTGTCGCTCATGCAAATGGCCAAGACCACCTCCATGCTGACCAAGCTGTCCGAGAAAAAGCTGCCCTTCATCAGCGTGCTGACCGACCCGACCATGGGCGGCGTGTCCGCCTCGTTTGCCTTCATGGGCGACGTCGTCATTGCCGAGCCAAAAGCGCTGATCGGCTTCGCCGGCCCGCGCGTGATTGAAAACACCGTACGTGAAAAGCTGCCCGAAGGCTTCCAGCGCGCCGAGTTCCTCGTCACCAAAGGTGCCGTCGACATGATCGTCGACCGCCGCAAAATGCGCGAAGAAATCGCCCGCCTGCTGGCGTTGCTGCAAGACCAGGCTGTAGAGGTCATCGCCTAAGCCAACACACTCGAATAGCAATACCACGTCATTCCCGGCGGATGGCCGCCCCCTTGGCGGGAACCCATAGCACATCAGCTTAGTGTTACGGGTTCCAAGCAAGGGGGCGGCCGTCCGCCGGGATCGACATTTTAAGACCCGAACTTTTACCATGACCACACTCCCAACCACCTTGCCCGACTGGCTAGCCCTGCTCGAATCGCGCCACGCCGAAGTCCACATCAACATGGGCCTCGACCGCGTCAAGCAGGTCAAGGAACGCATGGGCCTGAAATTCGACTGCCCGGTGGTGATGGTCGCGGGCACCAACGGCAAAGGTTCCACCTGCGCCATGCTCGAATCGATCCTGCTGCACGCCGGCTACAAGGTTGGCCTCT
>CAMLFK010000279.1 GCA_946479255.1 uncultured Oxalobacteraceae bacterium | reverse complement strand
CCCAAGGGCGGGACCCAAGGGCGGGACCCTAACGCACAACGCCGTTTCCAGGTAAATGGAAACGGCGCTTGAAGGGACAGCGTCAGCGGTGCGAGGATTTAGGCCTTGCCGAACACCAGGGTGCCGTTGGTGCCGCCGAAGCCGAACGAGTTTTTGACGGCAACGTCGATCTTCATTTCGCGCGCGGTGTTGGCGCAGAAGTCCAGGTCGCAGGCAGGATCCTGGTTAAAGATGTTGATGGTCGGCGGCGAGATCTGGTGATGCATCGCCAGCACCGTGAACACCGCTTCCAGGCCGCCGGCGCCACCCAGCAGGTGGCCGGTCATCGACTTGGTGGAGTTAACCACCAGCTTTTTGGCATGGTCACCGAAGGTGTTCTTGATGCCCTGCACTTCCGCCAGGTCGCCCAGCGGCGTCGAGGTGCCGTGCGCGTTGACGTAGTTGACCTGGTCGGCATTGACGCCGGCATTGCTCATGGCGGACACCATGCAGCGGCTGGCGCCGCTGCCGTCTTCCACCGGCGAGGTCATGTGATAGGCGTCGGCGCTCATGCCGAAGCCCAGCAGCTCGGCGTAGATGGTGGCGCCGCGCGCCTTGGCGTGCTCATACTCTTCGAGCACCATCACGCCGGCACCCTCGCCCAGCACGAAGCCGTCGCGGTCCGCGTCCCAGGGACGCGATGCCGTGGCCGGATCGTCGTTGCGCGAAGACAGCGCGCGCGCCGAGGCGAAACCGCCCAGGCCCAGCGGCGAAATGGTCGATTCGGCACCGCCGGCGATCATCACGTCGGCGTCGCCGTATTCGATCAGGCGCGCGGCCTGGCCGATGCAGTGCAGGCCGGTCGTGCAGGCGGTCACGATGGCCAGGTTCGGACCACGCAGGCCGAACTTGATCGACAGGTCGCCCGAGATCATGTTGATGATCGACGCCGGGACGAAGAACGGCGAGATGCGGCGCGGGCCGCGACTGTCGTACTCCGCCTTCGTGTCTTCGATCATCGGCAGACCGCCGATGCCGGAACCCACGAGCACGCCGATACGATCGCGATTGTCGTCGGTGACGACAATGCCCGAATCCTGTAACGCCTGGATGCCGGCGGCCATGCCGAAATGGATGAACGTATCCATATGACGGCCTTCCTTGCCCGGCAGGTAATCCTCGACGTTAAAGTTCTTCACCTCGCCCGCGAAGCGGGTCGAGAATGGCGTTGCGTCGAACTTGGTGATGTTGGCAATGCCCGACTTGCCCGCCAGTGCTGCCTCCCACGTCTCGGCAATGGTGTTGCCGATCGGAGAGATGCAACCCAGGCCGGTCACTACGACACGACGGTTGCGTGAACTCAAGCGCTTCTCCTGAAATCCTGAAAGCTTAGGCCTTGACGTGAGCCTGTGCGTACTCGATAGCCTGGCGAACGGTCGTGATCTTCTCGGCCTGCTCGTCCGGGATTTCCATTTCGAATTCGTCTTCCAGGGCCATCACCAGTTCCACGGTGTCCAGCGAGTCAGCGCCGAGGTCGTCAACGAACGAGGAATCGATTTTGATGTCTGCTTCGGCAACGCCCAGTTGCTCAGCGACGATTTTTTTAACGCGTTGTTCGATATCCGACATGTTATGGCTCCATTGTGTGTGTTACGGAAAGTGCGCGCATTTTATCAGGTTTGCGCGGTGAAAAACGAATTTCAGTGTTTGACGCAAATTCCACTGAAAGTGCTGCTAACTGATGAGATAAAAGCCGATTTTCAAGCTCTTTTTATCTGCTCAGCTTAACTCATGTGCATGCCGCCGTTCACGTGCACGGTAGTTCCGGTAATATAGTTCGCTTGCGGCCCGGCAAGAAACGCCACGGCGTGGGCGATGTCTTCCGGCGCACCCAGGCGGCCCAGCGGAATCTGGGTCATCAGGGCGGCGTGCTGCTCGGCCGGCAGCGCCTTGGTCATGTCGGTGTCGATGAAGCCCGGCGCCACGCAATTGACGGTAATGTTGCGGCTGCCGATCTCGCGCGCCAGTGCGCGGCTCATGCCGGCCACGCCGGCCTTGGCCGCCGCGTAATTCATCTGGCCCGGATTGCCGGCCTCGCCCACCACCGAAGTGATGTTGATGATGCGGCCATGGCGCGCCTTCATCATGCCGCGCAGCACGGCGCGCGACAGGCGCCCGACCGCGGTCAGATTGGTGGCGATCACATTGTCCCACTCCTCGTCTTTCATGCGCATGGCCAGCTGGTCCTGGGTGATGCCGGCATTGTTGACCAGGATAGACAGGCTGCCGAAGCGCTTCTGCACATCATCGACCACGGCGCCGCAGTTGCCGGCGTCGGTGACGTTGAGTACGACGCCCTGGCCGCCGAATTCGGCCAGGTAATCGGAAATGGCCGCCGCGCCCGCTTCGGTGGTGGCGGTGCCGACCACCTTGGCACCCTGGCGCGCCAGTTCCAGCGCGATGGCCTTGCCGATACCGCGCGATGCGCCGGTGACGAGGGCGACTTGATTTTCGAGATTCATGATGTCCTTATGGTCGTGAGTAAAAGCCTGGCGCAGCCTGCGGCCGGCGCCGATACCGCCAGCCCGGCGCGGCCTGCGGCCGTCGCCGATACTGCCGCAAGCGGCTCAGGCCTGGTTGATCGCGCTCAATACGCGCTCGAGGGCGGCCTGGTCGCCCAGCGATTCGCCGGCCAGGCGCGCATCGATGCGCTTGGCCATGCCGATCAGTACCTTGCTTGGCGCACATTCGATGATCTGGGTGATGCCGTCGGCGGCGAATTGCTGCATGGTTTCAACCCAGCGCACCGGCCCGGCCGCCTGGCGCACCAATGCATCCTTGATCGCCGCCGGGTCATTCAGAATAGCCACGTCGACGTTGTTGATCAAGGCAATCTGTGGCGCCGAGAAGCTGATGCCCTGCATGTATTCGCGCAGGCGATCGGAAGCGTTCTGCAGCAGCGAAGAGTGGAACGGCGCCGAGACCGCCAGTTTCATGGCGCGCTTGGCGCCCTTGGCCTTGGCCAGTTCGCAGGCGCGCTCGACAGCGGCGTTGTAGCCGGCGATCACGATCTGGGTCGGCTCGTTGAAGTTGACGGCTTCCACCACGCTGGATGTCTCGGCCGCGGCCTCAAGGCACACGGCACGCACCTCGTCGGCCTGCAGGCCCAGCACGACGGCCATGCCGCCCTGCCCGACCGGCACCGCTTCCTGCATGGCCTGGGCGCGGAAGCGCACCAGCGGCACCGCATCCTTGAAGGCGATCACGCCGGCCGCCACCAGCGCGGCGTATTCGCCCACGCTATGGCCGGCCACCAGGCGCGGGGCCGGGCCGCCGGCGGCGATCCAGGCGCGGTACACCGCCACCGAGGCGGTCAGCATGATAGGCTGGGTGTTGGTGGTCAGGTCCTGCTCTTCCTTGGGGCCGTCGGCGATCAGGCGGCCCAGGTCGAAGCCGAGCGCCTCATTGGCTTCGGCGATGGTCTGCTCGACCACGGGATTGCCGGCGAAGCCGTTCAACATGCCGATGGCTTGCGCGCCCTGGCCTGGAAATACGAATGCAAAATTTGCCATGAAGTTTTTTTACTCCTTTAATCAGTGAAGCGGCCCACAGGCCGCCCGGCGTGCGCGCTTACATGCGCGCCAGCACGGCGCCCCAGGTAAAGCCGCCGCCCACGCCTTCCATCATCACGGTCTCGCCCTTCTTGATGCGGCCGTCGCGCACGGCCTGATCGAGCGCCAGCGGAATCGACGCCGCCGAGGTATTGCCATGCTGGTCGACGGTGACCACCATCTTTTCAGGCGGCAAGCCAAGCTTCTTGGCGGTGCTGTTCATGATGCGGATATTGGCCTGGTGCGGCACCAGCCAGTCGATCTGGGCGGCGCTCATGCCGGCCATCTCGAGGGCTTCGTTGGCGACCTGTTCGAGCACGGTAACGGCCAGCTTGAACACCGCCGGGCCGTCCATATACAGGAAGGCACTGCCGGCAATGGCGCCATCGGCCATGGAACCGGGACCGCACAGCACGTCGGCGTGGCGGCCGTCGGCATGCAGCTTGGTGGCCAGGATGCCCGGCTCGTTCGAGGCCGACAGCACCACGGCGCCGGCGCCATCGCCGAACAGCACGCAGGTGGTGCGGTCTTCAAAATTGAGGATGCGCGAAAACGCTTCGGCGCCGATCACCAGCGCATGCTTGTGGGCACCAGCCTTGATGAAGGCATCGGCCACCGACAGGGCGTACACGAAGCCGCTGCACACTGCCTGCACATCGAAGGCCGCGCAATGATTGTGGATGCCCAGCTTGCGCTGCACGATGCAGGCGGTGCTGGGGAAACTGCCGTGGAAGTCCGGGGTCGAGCTGGCCACGATGATCAGGTCGATCTGTTCGCTGCGCAAGTCGGCCATCTCAAGCGCCTTTTTGGCGGCCGCGACCGCCAAATCGGAAGCCAGCTCGCCTTCCGCCGCATAGTGGCGCGCGGAAATACCGCTGCGCGAGACGATCCATTCGTCCGAGGTTTCAATGCCTTTTGCGGCCAGCCGCGCGGCGAGATCGTGATTGCTCACGCGCTGCTGCGGCAGGTAGCTGCCGGTGCCGATGATTTTGCTGTACACAGTCATTGGGAGGTCCTACAAGGTGGGTGAGCCTGGCGCATCGGGGTCAGGCGTGCGGGGCATGAGGTCGGCGATCATGGTCGACAACTGCTCCTGCAGATTATATTTTGCCGCATCGAACGAACGTTTGATCGCCCACTCGTACGAATACGAATCGGCCCCGCCGTGGCTCTTGAACACCAGGCCGCGCAAACCCAGCAGGCTGGCGCCGTTGTAGCGCGAGGGATTGAACACCGTGCCGAAGTTCTTGAGCGCGCCGCGCCCCAGCATGGCGGCCAGCATGGTCAGCGGGGTACGCTTGAACTCGGTGGTCAGGGCGGACTTGACGAAGCGGCCCAGGCCTTCGACGGCTTTCAAGGTCACGTTGCCGACGAAGCCGTCGCAGACGACGATATCGGTGGTCCCCTTGAAGATGTCGTTGCCTTCCACGTTGCCGTAGAAATTGAGCGCGCCGCGCGCATGGTCGGCGGCGAGCAGCTTGGCCGTGGCCTTGACCACTTCATTGCCCTTGATCTCTTCGGTGCCGACGTTCAACAGGCCGATGGTGGGACGGGCCACGCCTTCCATGGCCGACACCAGGACCGAGCCCATCACCGCGAACTGGTGCAGGTGATGCGGTTCGCAATCGACGTTGGCGCCGAGGTCGAGCATGTAAGTGGGGCCGCCGTTCTGGTTCGGCAGGATCGAGCAGATGGCCGGACGGTCGACCCCGGCCATGGTCTTGAGCACGTAGCGCGAGACCGCCATCAGGGCGCCGGTATTGCCGGCCGACACGCAAGCCTGGGCCTTGCCCTCCTTGACCATTTCGATCGCCACGCGCATCGAGGAATCCTTCTTGCGGCGCAAGGCGACTTCGATCGGGTCGTCCATGGCCACCACTTCGGAGGCGTGGACCACGGACAGGCGCGGATGCTGTTCGGCCTTGTGTTTCTTCAGTTCCGCCCGAAGGAGCTCTTCCGGCCCGACCAGCACCAGATGGGCCAGGGGTTCACTGTCGACGAAGGAAATGGCTGCAGGGATAGTGACCGAGGGGCCATGGTCTCCGCCCATACAGTCGATGGAAATTGTAATTGTCATGTGATGGGTGCGTGCCGCGGCTCAACGGGCCGTCGCGGCAGAATGCGATCGCGCGGCGGGCAAGCGCCAGCCGTATCCTGCGTCATCGTTCATGACGAGGTGCTTGGGCGTGCAAGGAGAGAAGCAGCCGGTGACAAAAAAAAAGCGGCGCGACGCACAATAAATACGTTGCACCGCCTTCATTTTACTCAAGTGTAAAACGTCGATTACTCGTCGTTCTTGGTCTTGAGAACCTTACGGCCACGGTAGAAACCGTTCGGGCTGATGTGGTGACGCAGGTGCGTTTCACCGGTGCTTGGCTCGATACCCAGTTGTGGCGCGACCAGGAAGTCGTGCGAACGGTGCATGCCGCGCTTGGAAGGGGACTTCTTATTCTGCTGAACTGCCATGATGACTCCTAATACATAAGTTCTAAAATTCTAACACATTCGACTGGCAAATACATGCGAATCGAGTATCCCTGCGGCAAACCTCTGCCGACATGTTTGACGCTGCCCTACTGGTACTGCCACTTGCCATACTCGACTACTGCACGCGTTTGACACGTCTGTTACGTCCTACATGTTTTGTACTACTTCAAACCCTTGAGACCGGCGAACGGCGACGGCTTGTCGCTCTTGCCGGCATCCTGCAGCGAATTATCCGGACACACCTCATGCTTCGGAACCTGCGGCAAGGCCAGCAAGGCTTCGTCTTCAATCAGGTCGCGGATATCGCAGCTGCGGCTGCCGACGATCACGTCGAT
>CAMLFK010000278.1 GCA_946479255.1 uncultured Oxalobacteraceae bacterium | reverse complement strand
GGTGCATCTCGCGCCAGCTGTGGTGGGGCCACCAGATCCCGGCCTGGTACGACGACGCCGGCAACTTCTTCGTCGCCAAGACGGAAGAAGAAGCCAAGGCCAAGGCGGCCGCTGCCGGCATCACGGCGCCGCTGCGCCGCGACGACGACGTGCTCGACACTTGGTTCTCGTCCGCGCTGGTGCCCTTCTCGACCATGGGTTGGCCGGAAGAAACCCCGGACATGAAGATGTTCCTGCCCTCGTCGGTGCTGGTCACCGGCTTCGACATCATCTTCTTCTGGGTGGCGCGCATGGTCATGATGACCGCCCACTTCACCGGCAAGGTACCGTTCGAGACCGTGTACGTGCACGGCCTGGTGCGCGACTCCACCGGCCAGAAGATGTCCAAGTCCAAGGGCAACACGCTCGACCCGATCGACCTGATCGACGGCATCGGCGTGGAAGAACTGGTGGTCAAGCGCACCACCGGCCTGATGAATCCGAAGGATGCCGAAAAGATCGCCAAGGCCACCCGCAAGGAATTCCCGGAAGGCATTTCGGCCTACGGCAGCGATGCCGTGCGCTTCACCATGGCCAGCTACGCCTCGCTCGGACGCAATATCAACTTCGACCTGGGCCGCTGCGAAGGCTATCGCAATTTCTGCAACAAGATGTGGAATGCGACCCGCTTCGTGATGATGAATACCGAGGGCAAGGATTGCGGCGCCAACGACGCCGACTTGTCGCAGGCCGACCGCTGGATCATTTCGATGATGCAGCGCGCCGAACTGGAAATCGCCAAGGGCTTCGAAGACTACCGCTTCGACAATATCGCCAGCGCCATCTACAAGTTCGTCTGGGACGAGTATTGCGACTGGTACCTGGAAGTGGCCAAGGTGCAGGTTCAGCAAGGCACCGAGGGCCAGCAGCAAGCCACCCGCAACACCCTGCTGCGCGTGCTGGAAGTGATCCTGCGCCTGGCGCACCCGATCGTGCCTTTTGTTACCGAAGCGCTGTGGCAAGCGCTTGCGCCGCTGGCCGGCAAACAGCTCAAGGCTGAAGGTGACTCGATCATGGTGCAGCCGTATCCGGAAGCCAAGCCAGAACTGATCGACGCCGGCGCCGAAGAATGGATGGGCCAGCTCAAAGCCCTGGTCGACGCCACCCGCAATCTGCGCGGCGAAATGCAGATTTCGCCGTCGGTACGGGTACCGCTGATCGTCGAGGCGGCGGACGCGGCCGACAAGGCGCGCCTGCAGAGCTTTGCGGCCTATGTGCAGATGCTGGGCAAGCTGTCCGAGGTGAATATTGTCGACGCCCTGCCGGAATCGCCGGCGGCCGTGTCGATCGTCGGCACCACCAAGCTGATGCTCAAGGTCGAAATCGACCTTGCCGCCGAGCGCGAGCGCCTGTCGAAAGAGATCGTCCGCATCGAAGCCGAAATCGCCAAGGTCAACGGCAAGCTCGGCAACGAAAGCTTCGTGGCGCGCGCGCCGGCGGCGGTAGTGGCCCAGGAACAGGAACGCCTGGTCAACTTCTCCGCCACCATCGCCAAGCTGCGCGAACAGTTCGCCAAACTGCCGGCGGCGTAATCCATTACTGACGACTATCTCACTACAGGAGCTGCTGATGCGTGCATTGATTCAAACAGGATTGATTCGAACGGGATTAGTTGCGGTACTGATGGCGGCAACGACAGCGGGAGCGCAGAACGCCTCCCCTGTCGGCCTGTGGAAGAATATCGACGACGTCAGCGGCAAGCCCAAGGCCCTGATCCGCGTCGTCGAGGTCAATGGCGAACTGCAGGGCCGGATCGAAAAACTCTACAGTGCCGACGCTAATCCTCTGTGCAAGGCCTGCGAAGGCGACAAGAAGGACAAGCCCATCGTCGGCATGCTGTTCATGTCCGGCCTGAAGAAAACCGGCGACGCCGAGTATGGCGGCGGCGAGATTCTCGACCCGAACAACGGCAAGGTCTACAAGAGCAAGCTCAAAGTCCTCGACAGCGGCAACAAGTTAGATGTGCGCGGCTATATCGGCGTGCCCTTGCTGGGCCGCTCACAGGTCTGGCTGCGCGAACAGTGAGCCGTGGCGGCGGTACGGCGCTCCGGCCGCCAGTTAGCTGGCGTGATGGCGCTGCGCGACAACAGCCACGTCTATCACCTGTTCGTTGATCCGCGCGTTCAGGGCCAGGGTATTGCATCGGCCTTGTGGGCGGAGATGAAAGCGCATGCGCGGGCACATGGTAATCCGGGCCGCTTCACCGTCAACTCCAGTCCCGGTGCAATGCCGGTCTATTCAGCCTTTGGTTTTACGGCCGCGGGTGAGCGTCAGGAAGATCACGGACTCATCTACGTGCCCATGGCCAGCGTGTGAAATTCTTCAAGCCGGCCGTTTCGGCGCGTGCCGCGCCAGGTGCCGGTCCAGCTGATTGGCAAAATTCTGCCGGTCGGCGTGGCCGAACGGCGCCGGCCCGCCGGTATCGACACCGCCGCTGCGCAGCTCCTCCATGAACTTGCGCATGGTGAGCTGCTGGGCGATATTGTCTTCGGTGTAGAACTCGCCGCGCGGATTGAGCGCGTAGCCGCCTTTGGCCAGCACGTCCGCCGCCAGCGGAATGTCGCCCGTCACCACCAGGTCCCCTTTGGCCAGCAGCCGCACGATTTCCGCATCGGCCACGTCCGCTCCCTGCGGCACTTGCAAGGCGCTGATGAAGCGCGATGGCGGCACCCGCATCAGCTGGTTGGCGACCAAGGTCACGTTCAATTGCAGCCGCTCGGCCACCCGGTAAAGGATGTCCTTGATGACAGCCGGGCAGGCATCGGCATCGACCCAGATTTGCATGTGTGTTCCTACTTATATCGGTGCACGAAGTATACCGATCTGATCAAGCATAGCTAGGCACTTATTGTTGACTTTTATTCAATATCTGATATTATTTCCACCAAGAAAACTTGAGTATAAGTTCATCCAAAAAGGGACGGAACGTGGTGGCGGCAAAGACGAATCAATGCGCGGCAGCAGTGGCTGCCGGTTTAATTTTAGCGGGCTGCGGCGCGGGCTCGGACGGCTCGGCCCCGGCAATGGGATCGCAGTCGGGCTCGTCGCGCTCCATGCTGACGGCGCCGGTGATGCTGGAGGATGCGGAGCGCCTTTCCGCTGGCATCGATCATGCGGTCGCGCTGGACGTTCGCGGCGATGTGTACGCATGGGGTAATAATACATACGGTCAGGCAGGCATGATCGGCCGTAGCATGTCGCTGGTACCGGTCAAGGTCGAAGGCATGTCGGCTGTGAAAGCCGTGCAGGCCGGCGCCTATCACACGACGGTGCTGCGCACGGACGGCACGGTATGGGTCTGGGGCGACAACCACACTGGCCAGCTGGGCAATGGCAGGATCGACAACGGATCGGCCAAACCGGCGAAGGTCAGCGGCCTGTCCGGCGTGCGCGCCATCAGCGCAGGACAGTGGCACTCCGTCGCAGTCACGCACGCCAGCACCGTATGGGGCTGGGGCCGCATTGGGGGCAGGTCCAGCACCGTGCCGGTAGTGGTGCCGGAACTGGCAGGTACCCGCGCGGTCACGGCAGGGGCCGACTTCAACCTGGCGATCAAGCATGACGGCACGGTGTGGGGCTGGGGCGGCAATGGCTACGGCCAGCTGGGCATCGGTTCGCGCGCCGCGGCGGTTGCCGCACCGGTCAAGGTCCACGGCCTGGACAATGTGTTGTCCGTATCGGCAGGCACGGTCCACGCGATCGCGCTGCGCGGCGACGGCTCGGTGTGGACCTGGGGTATGGATACCTATGGACAGCTGGGCAGCAAGAACGGCACGCCCTACGTGCCGCATCCAGTGGCCGGCCTGCCAACCCCGGTCAACGGCGCCAGCGGCGTCAAGGCGGTCGCGGCCGGCACCTTCAACAGCGCGGTCTTGTACACCGACGGCAGCGTCTGGGTCTGGGGCAGTAATACCGGCGGCCAGTTCGGCAACGGCACCCTGGTGTCCTCAAGCGTGCCGGTCAAGGTCAATTCGATCACCGACGTGGTCGGCCTGGCCGTGGGCGACGGCTGGGTTTCGCTGCTGACCTCGGGTGGCGCGGTGTACAGCACCGGCATGAATGGCCGCGGCCAGCTGGGCAACAACACCACCAGCCCGACCAAACTGCCGGTTCAGGTAATTGGCCTCTCCGGCGTCGGCTATATCAATGTCGGCAAGTCCAGCGGCAAGTAATCCCGGCGGCGCCATCGGCGGCTTCAGGCCGGTGGTGTTCGCCGCCGGCCTGATGATGAGCCTGCCCTTTCTGGTGCCGGTTCATCGTCCCCCCCTTCCTTCCTTCGAATCCGAATGGCTGGCGGTCCTGCTCGGGCTGCTGGCCGCAATCGGCATGCTGGCGACGCCAGGACGTGCGCTGTCACTGCCGCCGGTCGCGCTGGCGCCCCTGGCGCTGGCGATCGTCGTGCTGCTTCAGTTGTTTGGCGATACGCTGGCCTATGGCAGCAACGCACTCATTTTCGCCGCCTATCTTGGCTGGGCCGCCATGCTGACGCTTATCGGGCGCAATGTCGCCGATGCCATCGGCGCGCCGCGGCTGCTGAGTATGCTCTCTTACTTTGTACTGGCCGGCGCAGTAGCCATCGCTTGCCTGGGTTTCCTTCAATATGCTGGCCTGTGGAACCTGGTTCCAGGTCTGGTGCTGGCGCCCGCCTCGGTAGCGGCCGGGTCCGGCATCTACGGCAACCTCGCTCAGCAAAACCATTTCGCGACCTATATCGGCCTGGGCTTGGCCGCCGTGGCCCACTCGCATGCCAATGGCCAGCTGGCACGCCGCTGGTCGGTTTTGTGTGGATTGATCCTGCTGGCGGCCTTGCTGCTGTCCGGTTCGCGCAGCAGTTTTCTGTATCTGGGCTGTATCGGAGCGGCTTGGATGTTCTGCACCGGCGCCTCGCTGCGCCGTGCCGCCCTGCTGCTGGCGGGCGGTCTGGTGCTGCTGTGCGCGGTAGCGTTCGCGGCCCGCTATTCCTTGCTCGGCCCACAGTTTGCGCGGCTGGTGGCCTTCGGCCAGGGGGCCGGTCCGCGCCAGTTTCTGTGGCAGCACGCATGGACCATGTTTGCCGGGCATCCGCTCCTTGGCGTCGGGATCGACCGCTTTGCCGACATGCAGGTTGGCCAGCTGGCCGATGGCATGAAGATGTGGGGCGTCGACCAGTATGCGCATAACCTGGTCCTGCAGTTGTTGGCGGTGACCGGCCTGGCCGGCTTGCTGGCCTTGATGCTGCCGTCGATCTTGTTCGTTCGCCGCATGGCGGCACGCGTTCGAACCCGCGAGTATCTGTGGGCGTGGAGTGTGCTGGCCATCCTGTTTGTCCACAGCATGCTGGAGCAACCGCTGCACTATGCGTACTTCCTGGGAATCGCGGCCTTCGTGGCCGGCACGGTCGACCGTTCGGTGCAGATGCCGCGCCTGCCGGCACTGGCCCGCGTCGGCGCCATGCTGGTACTGGGTGCGCTCACGGTATGGATGGGGAAATCGGTGCGCGACTATCACACGCTGGCGGTACAGTTTTATGGACAGGACAGTGGAGATCCGTATGACCAGCGGCATCAGGACATGATCGTTCGCCTGCACGGCAACCCTTTGCTGACGCCAATCACCGAGCTGATTTCACCGGCCACCTTTGTCGCGGCCGATGCACCAGTTGCCGAGAAGCTGGCTTTCAATACCCGGCTGCTTCGCTATGCGCCGGTGGCGGATGTGGAATATCGCCAGGCGGCATTGCTGGCGGAACATGGGCAGATGGAAGCCGCCAAAGCGCAATTCCGGCGCGCCGCGCGTGCCTATCCTGCCGACTTGCCCCGCTACGCCGCGCGAGTCGAGCAGATCGCGGCAAGCGACCCTGCCGTCTTCGGCGAGCTGGCGCGTTTTGTCAGCGTGCTGACCAGGCCGCACTAAGCGAGCGGCAAGTTATCCCATAGGTCGCCGGTCGGGCTGGTTCGCGGCGCCGTCACACCAAAATGCTGGTACGCTAGCGGCGTGGCGATCCGTCCGCGCGGGGTGCGCTGCAGGTATCCCTGCTGAATCAAAAACGGCTCCAGCACGTCTTCGATGGTGTCGACTTCTTCGCCAATCGCCGCCGCAAGGTTGCCGATACCCACCGGCCCGCCGCCGAACTTGAACAGCACCGCTTCCAGCAGCTTACGGTCCATCACGTCGAAGCCGACGGCATCCACATCCAGCATGACCAATGCCGCATCGGCCATCGCCTTGGTGATCTCGCCGGTGCCCTTGACCTCGGCATAGTCACGCACCCGGCGCAGCAGGCGGTTGGCAATACGCGGGGTGCCGCGTGCACGCAAGGCAATCTCGCGCGCGCCCTCTTCCACGATCGGTGCATGAAGCAGCGAGGCGCTGCGCGTGACGATGCGGGTAAGCTCGGCGGCGTTATAAAACTCCAGCCGCGCCACGATGCCGAAGCGGTCGCGCAGCGGGTTGGTCAGCATGCCGGCGCG
>CAMLFK010000277.1 GCA_946479255.1 uncultured Oxalobacteraceae bacterium | reverse complement strand
CGGGCTTCGCCAACTTCGCCGTGCTGGCCGGCGTGTTCGTGACCGCGTTCTACTCCTTCCGCATGTACTTCCTGGTGTTCCATGGCGAAGAGCGTTTCGGCAAGGCGCATACCGACGACCATAGCCATGGCAAAGATTCGGATGCCCATAAGGAATCGCATGCCGATTCCGAAGACGCGCACGATGACCACGGTCACGACGAGCATCACCACCACGGCCTGGCCCCTGGCCAGAAGCCGCACGAGTCGCCATTCGTGGTCTGGTTCCCGCTGGTCGCGCTGGCGATCCCTTCGGTGATCATCGGCTTCCTGGCCATCGGCCCGATGCTGCACGGCGACTTCTTCAAGAGCGTGATTTTCGTCGGCGACAACCACCACGCGATGCGTGAACTGGCTGAAGAATTCCACGGCCCGGTCGCCATGGCGATCCACGGCATGATGACGATGCCGTTCTGGCTGGCGCTGGGTGGTGTGGCCGCGGCTTACTACTGCTACATGATCAATCCGCGTGTACCGGCCTGGTGCTATGACAAGCTGCGCCCCCTGCACACCCTGCTGGACCAGAAGTACTACATGGACCGCTTCAACCAGTTCGTCTTCGCCGGCGGTGCGCGCGGCCTGGGCACCGGCCTGTGGAACGTGGGCGACAAGGGCCTGATCGACGGCCTGCTGGTCAACGGCAGCGCCAGGCTGGTGGGCTGGATCTCGTCCGTGGTACGCAACGGCCAGACCGGTTACATCTATCACTATGCGTTCGTGATGATCATCGGCGTGCTGGGTTCGCTGCTGTACTTCTTCCCGTTCTGGCAATAATCGGACACGCAAAGATAACGAAAAATGACGCAGTCTATGATTTCATCTCTCCCTCCGTATCTGAGCCTGTCGATCTGGCTCCCGATCGTCCTCGGTGCCGTGATCCTCGCGATCGGCCGTGACGAACGCCCAGGCGCAACCCGGTCGATGGCACTGGCCGCCGCGATTGTCAGCTTCCTGCCGACCATCCCGCTGATCACGATGTTCGACAATGCCGCCCACGGCATGCAGTTCGTTGAAAGCACCCCGTGGATCGGCCGCTTCAACATCTTCTATACGCTGGCCGTGGACGGCCTGTCGCTGTGGTTCGTGCCGCTGACCGCCTTCATCACCATCATCGTGGTGATCTCGGCCTGGGAAGTGATCGAGAAGCGCGTCGCTCAGTACATGGGCGCCTTCCTGATCCTGTCCGGCCTGATGATCGGCGTGTTCTGCGCCATGGACGGCCTGCTGTTCTACTTCTTCTTTGAAGCGACCCTGATCCCGATGTATATCATCATCGGTATCTGGGGCGGCGACAACCGCGTGTACGCCTCGTTCAAGTTCTTCCTCTACACCTTCTTCGGCTCGCTGCTGACGCTGGTCGCGATCATCTACCTGTACAACGCCTCGGGCGGCAGCTTCGATATCCTGGCCTGGCACAAGCTGCCGCTGACGATGACGGAGCAGACCCTGATCTTCTTCGCCTTCTTCATGGCCTTCGCCGTCAAGGTACCGATGTTCCCGGTCCACACCTGGCTGCCGGACGTGCACGTGGAAGCGCCAACCGGCGGCTCCGCCGTGCTGGCCGCGATCATGCTGAAACTGGGCGCCTACGGCTTCCTGCGTTTTTCGCTGCCGATCACCCCTGATGCCTCGAAAGAGTACGCCGGCTTCATCATCACCCTGTCGCTGATCGCCGTGGTGTATATCGGCCTGGTCGCCCTGGTCCAGAAGGACATGAAAAAGCTGGTCGCCTATTCGTCGATCGCGCACATGGGCTTCGTTACCCTGGGCTTCTTCATGTTCAACACCCTGGGTATCGAAGGCGGCATCGTGCAGATGATCTCGCACGGCTTCATCTCCGGCGCCATGTTCCTCTCCATCGGCGTACTGTACGACCGCATGCACTCGCGCCAGATCGCCGACTACGGCGGGGTAGTGAACGTGATGCCGAAGTTCGCCGCTTTCTCGGTGCTGTTCTCGATGGCTAACTGCGGCCTGCCTGCGACTTCCGGTTTCGTCGGCGAGTTCATGGTGATCCTGGGCGCGGTCCAATACAACTTCTGGATCGGCATGCTGGCGGCAACGGCGCTGATCTTCGGCGCGGCGTACTCGCTGTGGATGGTCAAGCGTGTGGTGTTCGGCACCATCACCAACCACCATGTTCACGACCTGCTAGATCTGAACAAGCGCGAGTTCTTCATGCTCGGCGTGCTGGCCATTGCCGTCATCGCCATGGGCCTGTACCCGGCGCCGTTCACCGACACGATGCAGACCTCGGTCGCTGACCTGATCGCTCACGTCAACGTGTCGAAATTGCCGCAATAAGAATCGAGTACACAAGCTATGATCCAATCTCCTTCTGTCCCCGCCGTGAGCCAGGTAATTAACCTGGTGCCGGTTTATGCCGAGATCTTCCTGTTCATCGCAGCGTCGGTGATCCTGCTGATCGACATGTACCTTGGCCAGGCCAAGCGCAATGTGACCTATGTGCTGTCGCTGGCCGCCATGGCCGGCTGCGCGGCCATCACTTATGGCGACTACAACGCCGGCGCCACCGTCTATACCTTCAACGGTATGTTCGTGTCCGACCCGATGGCCAACCTGCTCAAGCTGTTCACCTACCTGACCACCGGCATGACCCTGATCTACTCGCGCCAGTATGCGGGTGAGCGCGGCATGATGTCCGGTAACCTGGGCGGCGAATTCTATGTGCTCGCGCTGTTCTCCATGCTCGGCCAGATGATCATGATCTCGGCGTCCAACATGCTGTCGATGTACCTCGGGCTGGAACTGATGTCGCTGTCGCTGTACGCGCTCGTGGCCCTGCGCCGCGACCATGGCCAGTCGACCGAAGCGGCGATGAAGTACTTCGTGCTGGGCGCACTGGCTTCCGGCTTCCTGCTGTACGGTATCTCGATGATCTACGGCGCTACCGGCTCGCTCGACATCAACGTCATTTTGGCCAAGGCCAGCGTGGCCGCCGACAGCACCATCCTGGTGTTCGGCCTGGTGTTCGTGGTGGCCGGCCTGGCCTTCAAGCTGGGTGCCGTACCGTTCCACATGTGGGTCCCTGACGTCTACCAGGGTTCGCCGACCGCCGTGACCCTGCTGCTGGGCGGCGCACCGAAGCTGGCCGCTTTCGCCATCTGCATCCGTGTTCTGTACCAGGCGCTGGCGCCAATGGCCATCGAATGGCAGCAGATGCTGATGATCCTGGCCGTGATGTCGCTGGTGATCGGTAACCTGACCGCGATCGCCCAGACTAACCTCAAGCGCATGCTGGCTTACTCGACCATCGCGCAGGTCGGCTTCGTGCTGCTCGGCCTGATGGCCGGGGCAGTGCAGGGCACCGGCGCTACCGCGACCCTGGACTTCAGCAATGGTCCGGCGGCTTACAGCGCAGCCATGTACTACTCGATCACCTATGTGCTGACCACCCTCGGCACCTTCGGCCTGATCATGATGCTGGCACGTGCCGGTTTCGAAGCCGATAACCTGGACGACTTCTGCGGCCTGGCCAAGCGCAGCCCATGGTTTGCCACCGTCATGACCGTGCTGCTGTTCTCGCTGGCCGGCGTGCCGCCGATGATGGGCTTCGCCGCCAAGTTCGCCGTACTCGAAGCGGTGCTGTCGACCGGCGCGATCTGGCTGACCATCGTGGCCGTCATGTTCTCGCTGATCGGCGCTTTCTACTATCTGCGCGTGGTAAAAGTGATGTGGTTCGACGAGCCGGTCGACGGCAACGTGATCGCCACCCCGATGGACATGCGCGTCGTGATGTCCCTGAACGGCATCATGATCGTGGTGCTGGGCGTGGTGCCGGGCGCGCTGCTGGACGCCTGCTTCAAGGCCGTTTCCACCTCGCTGAAGTTCTGATCGGCGCTTGATGGATGTATCGAGCGCGAGTTGGTTGATGATCGCCGTCGCCTTTGCGGCGGCCAACCTGCCGTACATGAACGAGCGGCTGTTCGGGGTGATCCCCTTGGGCAGCACGTGCAAATCCGCCTGGCTGCGCGTGCTTGAGCTGCTTGTTCTATACTTTGCTGTAGGCGCTTTTGCTTACCTGTTGGAGTCCCGCATCGGCAATGTGTTCAGCCAGATGAAGGAGTTCTACATGGTGACGGTGCCGCTCTTCGTGGTGCTGGGCTTCCCCGGTTTTATCATGCGCTATCTGCGCAAGCGCCATCACCACGACGCAATCTCTTAACACTACACTGGAGCTGCCCATGGACTCGATGCTTAACGAAACCCGCATCGATGGCGAGGTCGTCTACGATGGCCACTTCCTCAAGGTGCAGCGCGACCGCGTGCGCCTTGCCGACGGCAAGGAGACGAAGCGCGAGTTCATCCGCCATCCCGGCGCCGTGGTCATCCTTCCGCTGTTCGAAGATGGCACGGTGCTGCTGGAGCGCCAGTTCCGCTACCCAAACTCCAAGGTCTTCATCGAGTACCCGGCCGGTAAAATCGACACCGGCGAAGACCACCTGCTGTGCGCCCAGCGCGAGCTGCGCGAGGAAACCGGCTTCACGGCCGGGCGCTGGGACTTCATCACCACCATCCACAACGCGATCGCGTACTCCGACGAGCACCTGGATATTTACCTGGCGCGCGACCTGGTCGCCGGCCCCACCCAGCTGGACGACGGCGAATTCCTCGAAACCTTCACCGCCACCGTGCCGGAGGTTCTCGAGATGATCCGCCGTCACGAGATCACCGATGTCAAAACCATCATCGGTACGTTCTGGCTGGAGAAGGTCTTGGCCGGCAGCTGGATCCCCTGATACCGTGAGTCCCAGGCTGCTGCCGCCGCTCCTTGCGCTGCTGGTTTGCGGCTCGGCGGCGGCACGTACTCCATTTCAGGCGCGTTGCGAAGATACCATCAGCAAAACCGTGTCGATGCTCAGCTCGACCCAGAACGGTTACAGCATCGACAACAGCCGCACGTATCAAGCGCTCACCGCCATGAAGGCCCCGGGCGTGAAGAACAGCTACGTGCTGGGCCTGACCAAGACCGAGTCGCGCGTCTCGGTCAACCTGGACGGGCGCATCCTGCAGGACCGCGCCAGCGGCTACGAATGCGTGGCGCCGCAGATTCGCGTGAGCTTGTTTTATGCACCGATCGTGGTGTATATCGGACGCGAATTTTCCCCTGGGACATGTGCCTATAAACAGATTCTTGCGCATGAGATGCGCCATCTCAAGACCTACCTCGACCATTTGCCGAAAGTGGAAGTGGTGGTGCGCAAGGCGCTGGCGCGGCGTTTCGAAGGCAAGCCGTTGTACGCCCCGATCGGCCAGGCGCAAGCGCTGCTGGAAAAGGAAATCGACACCGGCTGGATGCCTTATATGAAGCGCGAGATGGGCGCTGTCGAGGCGCTTCAGGCCGCCATCGACACCCCGCAAGAGTATGCGCGACTGAGCAAAGTTTGCAAAGGTGAGGTACAGTCGCTTATCGGTCCGGCGCGGCGCGCGGCCCGTTGAATTCAGCCTTGCAGCAGCCATTAACGACAGTAAAACAGTGACAGTAAGACAGGAACCCAGGACACCCGTGATGAACCAGCCAGCGCCTCGTTATTTTGCCTTGATTCCGGCAGCCGGAGTCGGCGCGCGCATGGCAGCCAATGGTCCCAAGCAGTACATGCACATTGCGGGAAAACCAATGTTGCGCCACGCCCTGGAAGCTTTCCTGTCCAGCGATCATATCGCCGCCACTTTCGTGGTGGTCAGCGCCGGCGACGAGTACATCGACGGCCTGGCGCCGGCCGGCGTCACCGTGCTGCGCTGCGGCGGCGCCAGCCGCATGGAGTCGGTGTACAACGGTCTCAAAGCAATCGCCGCGCAAGCCGGGGACGACGACTGGGTGCTGGTGCACGACGCCGCGCGGCCCGGCCTGAACGCCGAACTGATCGAACGATTAATCAATACGGTGGGACCTGATCCGGTGGGCGGCCTGCTGGCGCTGCCGGTGGTCGACACCGTCAAGCGGGCCGGTCTTGACGCCGGCGTCTCCACCGTCGCGCGCGATGGCCTGTGGCTCGCGCAGACGCCGCAAATGTTCAGATACAGGCTGCTGTGCGATGCCCTCGCAGCGGCCACCGACCCGGCCGTCATTACCGACGACGCGAGTGCGGTCGAAGCCTTGGGCTATTCGCCAAGGCTGGTCGAAGGACACCCTTGTAATCTAAAAGTCACGCTGCCGGCGGACCTCCGCATTGCCGAGATGTACCTGGCCGCGTCTTAACCTATATTGTGAACGACATCATGGCTCTGACATCCTACAACCCAACGCCCCCGTTCCGTATTGGACAGGGCTACGATTGCCACGCCCTCGTCGAGGGCCGCAAACTGATCATCGGCGGGGTTGCGATCCCGCACCGGCTTGGCCTGTTCGGCCATTCCGACGCCGACGTGCTGCTGCACGCGGTCATCGACGCCATGCTGGGCGCGGCGGGCCTGGGCGACATCGGCAAGCACTTCCCGGACACCGACCCGATGTTCGCCGGCGCCGACT
>CAMLFK010000276.1 GCA_946479255.1 uncultured Oxalobacteraceae bacterium | reverse complement strand
TAGGTAAAGCGCACATCCACGCCGCCATCGGCCTTCGGTCCGCGCGCCAGGGGGATTTCAAGCTTGCCCAGGGCGATATTGTCCTTCGCCATACGCGCTTCGCCCTGGAACACATTGATTTCGAGGACAGGCTGATTGTCGTGCAGCGGGTGGTAGGTCTTGACCCGGCTGACCGGCACGATGGTATTACGTTCGATAATCGGGTCAAAATGGCCATACGAGAACTGCTCGCCGCCCAGGTGCCTGGCGGTGTCGATGCCGAGCGAGTAGGGCGCAACGTCGGTCATCACCACTTCGGAGAGGGCCTTGTCCTTCATCTTCAGGCCGGCCTGCACCGCGGCGCCCATTGCCACCACTTCGTCCGGATTGATCTCTGTCGCAGGGAAGCGTCCGAACATGCGCGCCACCATGCGCCGCACCACCGGCATGCGCGTGGCGCCGCCGGCCAGCACGATGTTATCGAGTTCCTCGACCGACAGGCTGGCGTCGCGCATTGCGCGCTCCACCGGCTCGCGCAAGCGTGCCAGCAGGGGCGCGCAGGCACGCTCCAGGCCCGCCTCGTCGAGCGCCATGGTGTAGCCGGTCTCTTCATGCATGACGCGGATCGTGACCGACGGCGTGGTGCTCAGTGCGCGCTTGGCGCCTTCGACCTGGGCGCCAAGGCGCTGCATGAACTGGGCATCTTTTTTCAGGCGTGAAGGGACCTTGGCCACTTCAAAAAACTGGTCGGTCAGCAGGTTGACGAAGTCTTCGCCGCCAAGGAAGTTGTCGCCGGCCGAAGCACGCACCTCCATGACACCTTCGAACAGGTCGAGCACCGACACATCGAAGGTGCCGCCGCCCAGGTCGAACACGAGGAATTTGCTTTCGCTGCCGCGCAGGTGGATTCCATAGGCCAGCGCCGCCGCGGTCGGCTCGTTGAGCAGGCGGTCGACCTTCAGCCCGGCCAGCTGGCCCGCGACACGCGTCGCCTTGCGCTGGGCATCGGAAAAGTAGGCTGGCACCGTGATGATGGCCTCGGTCACCGGGATGCCCAGGGCCGCTTCGGCGTCTTCTTTCAGTGATCGCAGGATCAGCGCCGACAGTTCCTCCGCGCGGAATTCGCGCTGGCCCAGGCGGGTGATCTTGTTGCTGCCCATGTGGCGCTTGAATACCGCCGCGCTGAGTTCGGGGTGGGTTTGCAGGCGGTCGCGCGCGGAGCGGCCGACGAGCACCGTGCCATCCTTGTCGAGGCTGACGCAGGATGGCGTCAGCAGCTCGCCCAGGCTGTTGGGAATCAGGCGCGGTCCGCCGGCCTCCCACACTGCGATTAAACTGTTCGTTGTGCCAAGATCGATGCCTACAATCATTTAATTTCCTAAGGAAATGAGGTGATTGCTCGATTTTAACATTGTTTTTATGCAACTTAATGCAAATGCAACACTACTGGCGTAAGATTTTTTCCATCGCCTTGCCTTTGGCAAGTTCATCAATGAGCTTGTCCAGGTAGCGTATTTTTTGCATCAAGGGGTCGTCGACTTCTTCCACCCGCACGCCGCATACCACGCCTTTGATCAGCGAGACATTGGGATGCATGGCCGGGGGCCTTACTTGCAGCTGCGGGCGTTATGCGGCGGGAGTTTATTGGTGATGGCGTCGACCTTGGCGCGGGTTTCGGGGTCCAGGTTGCGCAGGCGCCAGGTCAGTTTGTTTACCTGCCCGGTGCGCGCGGAGACGCGTGCATTCGTCACACCCTGGCGCACCAGCGCGGCCAGCAGCGTTTGCGCCGCTGCTTCGGACTTGAACACGCCCAGCGAAATCGCCCACTTCATCGTCGGGCTGTCGCTCATGATGAAGTAGTTGCTGACACCGAGATTCTTCAGTTCGGCCGCGCGTTTTTCGGCGCCTTCCTTGCCGCCCTGTGCGGGGATATACACGATATGGCTGGTCACTTCAGGGGTGGCGACATTCTCGCGCGTGAGCCGGGCGCCCAGGCCGAGTGGGGCCAGCAGGCTTTCGACGCGGCGCGCGTCACCGGGCAGGACGTTGGCGATCTCCACGCAGGCCAGTACCGGCGACGGCGCGGGCGGGGCGCCGGCATCCGCCGGTGCCGCTTTCGCGGCCTGTTCTTTCGAGACCACCACCAGCTGGCCGGTGTTGAGCTGCTTTTGCACGCGTTCTGGTTCGCGTTCGCCGCCATTCACATTGCCGAGCAGGCCCTGGCCATAGGCCAGCAGCAGCACGTTAATCGACAGCAGAGTCCAGAAGATAAATTTCAGCACGGGTCGTTCCCTTGGGATGGCTGATGCGCCGCGCTCGAGTGCAGGCCGATCAGCACGATATTATCGACCATCCGGTGCGGCACGGCCAGCGCCGGGGCGATCAGTGGGGCGGCGCCGCCGGAGATGACGCAGTGGGCGCCACCGTGCATGGCGCAGGCGCGTTCGATGGCACCGGCCTGCGCGGCCAGGCAGCCGGACAGGATGGCGTCGGCGGTGTTGTCGGCGAAGCCGGCAGGCAGCGGGCTGCTGCTGTCGATGCGCGGCAGCTGGGCGGTGTTGGTGGCGAGCGAGGCGGCCATCAGGCCGAGCCCCGGCAGGATCATCCCGCCCATGAAGACGCCGTCGGCGCTGACGGCGTCGATGGTGGTGGCGGTGCCGCAGGTGGCCACCACCAGCGCCTGGCCGGGCAGCAGGGCGCGCGCGCCCAGTGCCGCGGCAAAGCGGTCACTGCCCAGCTGGGCGGGATTGCGGTAGCTGTTGCGCATCCCGTCCAGGTGCGGACGCGAGACGAACCAGTCGATCACGGTGGCGGGAATCATCAGCTGCAGCTGGTCGCGCAGCTTGCTGCCGGCGACATTGGCGACGACCGCGCGGCTGATGGCATGGCCGCGCCAGCTGGCCGGCAGGTGATTGAGCCCGTCGTGGTTGACGGCGCCGCTGGCGATCCATTCGCCCGGCGCGGAGCCAGGCGCGGCCAGGGCCCATTTGATGCGGGTGTTGCCAGCGTCGATCAGCAGCAGCATGTCAGCTCTCCAGCGCGCGCAGCGAGACGTCGCCGGCCACGATAGCCACGCGTTCACTGCCACAATCGAGCAACAGGCGCCCGCCGTGGTCGACGCCGCAAGCGATGCCCTGCCGCAGCAGCACACCGCCATCGGTAATCGCCACATGCTTGCCCTGATAGGCGTGGCGCTGGTTCCAGCGCTCGCTGAAGGCGCCGAAGCCCTCGCGCTCGAACTCGCGCAGATTGGTCCACAGGCTGTCTAGCAGGGCGGCCATCAGCAGGTCGCGGTCCATCTGGGCCAGCCAGGCGGCGTTGGCGACCGGGCGGCCGATCCGCTCTTCGAGCTGGTCGGGCAGGCTGAGATTCATGCCGATGCCGATCACCGCCCAGGTGGCGCCGGGCACCGCCGCGGTTTCGATCAGGATGCCGGCCAGCTTGGCGCCGTCACGCTCGATGTCGTTGGGCCATTTGAGCTGGCTCGGCACACCCAGCTCGCCCAGCGCATCGGCCAGCGCCACGCCAACGGCCAGCGGCAGGCCGGCCAGGCGCGTGATGCCGCCGTCAAAGCGCCAGGCCAGCGAGAAGGTCAGCGAGCCGCCGGCCTGCGACAGCCAGCTGCGTCCGGCCCGTCCGCGCCCGGCGCTCTGGTGAACCGCCGCCAGCAGCAGGGGGCGGCGCAGCGCGCCCGCGCGCGCCAGCAGGTCGGCATTGGTGGAGCCGGTTTCCTGCACCACTTCGATATCGACGTCCACCGCGGCGCGGCTGCGCCCGGCGATGCGCGCGCCGTTCATGGCGCCTCCTTGCGGGCTTTGTGCGGCGCCTTGGCGAAGGCGAAGTCGAACAGGAAGTCGGGCAGGGCGCGCAGCAGCTTGGCCACCACGCCCATCTGCCACGGGATCACGCGGTAACTGTCCCCTAGAGCAATCGCGCGCACGGCGCGCGCCGCGAAGCGCTCGACCGGCATCAGGAAAGGCATGGGATAGCGGTTGTTCCGGGTCATCGGCGTGTCGATGTAGCCCGGCGCGATGGTGACTACGCGGATGCCGTGCGGTTTGAGTTCGATCCGCAGCGCTTCGCACACGCAGCGCACCGCGGCCTTGGAAGCGCTGTAGGCGCCGGCCCCCGGCAGGCCGCGCACCCCGGCCACGCTGCCGATGCCGACCAGGCGGCGCATGCCGCGCTGCTGCTTCATGCCGGCGATGAAAGGCGCGAAGGTGGCCACCGTGGCATTGACGTTGGTGGCAAGGATGGCCTCGAACACCGGCAGGTCGTCCAGGCGTTCGGTCATGGTGCCGTAGGAGATGCCGGCGTTGGCGATGACGATGTCGGCGCCGCCGTGGCGGGCGATGAAGTCGGCGGCGGCGGCGGCAAGGGCCGCATGGTCGGTCACGTCCAGCGCGTACAGGCTGTGGCTGCCGGGGGCCGGCAGGCTCGCCGCGAGGACGTCGAGCAGTTCGCGGCGGCGCGCCACCAGGCCCAGCGTGGCCCCTTGCGCGGCATATTCACGCGCCAGCGCGGCGCCGATGCCGGAGGATGCGCCGGTGATGAACACGCGCAGCGCCTGCATACCTATTTTTTGTCCGCTTTCGCCTTGGCGACCAGGTGATCGAGCACCGCAACGACCGCCTGATGCTGTTGCGCTTCGGTGGCGCCTACGGGGCCGCCGATACTGGCCTGGTAGGGCGAAGTCAGGTAGCGCCCGCCCACGGCTACCAGGGGCCAGCCGTCGACCTGATAGTCCTGCATCATGGCCTGCGCGTGGTTCAGGCGCGCGGTGATGCCGAAGGAGCGGTAGGTATCGATGAATTTGACGCGGTCGATGCCGGCCTTGGCGGCCCAGTCGAACACCAGTTCGTCGGTATTGAGGCGCAGACGCTGGTCGCCGTGCATGGCGGTAAATACCTTCTCGTGGTACTGCGGCAGCAGGCCCATGGCGTCGAGCGTGTAGAACAGGCGCTGCTGCGGGACCACCTGCGGGCCGCGCGCCACGTGCACGCGCTTGAAGACGATGTTGTCGCCCTGCTTTTTCACCCAGGCCGCCAGCACTGGCTCGAACACATGGCAGTGCGGGCAGTAATAGGCGAAGAATTCGGTCACCTCGACCTTGTTGCCCGAATCGGTGTTCTGCTTCTCGGGCAGGGTCAGGTACTCCACGCCATTCTTGGGATCGGCGGGGGAAGCGCTGGCGGTGGCGGTGAAAGCGCACAGCGCCAGGGCGCCGATCAGGGAGAGCAGGGATCGCATAAGGTCCTTTCGGTTAAATGGCGGTCTTTGAACTTACTTTTGATTGCGCACGATGGCGACATCGACGCCGCTGCCTTGCAGCTTGGCGCGCGCCTTGTTCATCGCCTCGGCCTGAGGGTAGGGGCCCACGCGCACACGGTGCAGCACGCCCGCGTCGGTGCTGCGGTCGGTAATGGTCGCTTCGAATCCCAACAGGGCCAGCTTGGCGCGCACGTTCTCGGCGTCGGCCATTTCGCGGAAGGCGCCGGCCTGCAGGTAGTAGATCACGTTGTCGCTGCCGTCGGCCGCGGCTGGCGCGCCTGGTGCCGCCGGCGCTGCCGGCGCCACCGGTGCGGCCGCGGGCTTGGCCTCGGTGGTCTTCATGGCGGCGATCGCCTCGCCCAGCGGATCGGCTTCCGCCGCGCTTTTTTGCGCTTCGGCGGCCTGCTTCTGTTCGGCGATCTGGCGGTTGGCGGCGCGCGCGGCTTCCTTGTTACCGTAGAGCGGCTTGTTGGGATCGGCGACCTGGTCGGGCGTCGGCTCGCCGCCCTTGCCGGCCTTGCTGCCCTTGTCGGTAAACGGCGTGGCGCCCTTGGTGATGACGAGCGCCACCACCACGGCGATGGCCAGGCCGACGATCAGGCCGATGATGATGCCAGTGAGCGTATTGCCGCGCTGGCGCTGCAGTGAAACCGGAAACGACATCATGGGTGCTGCCTCACATCTGGTTGGGTGCCGACACGCCGATCATGGCCAGGCCGTTGCGAAGCACCTGGCGGGTGGCGACCATCAATGCCAGGCGCGCCATCTTGAGGGCCTCATCGTCGACCAGCACGCGTTCGGCGAAGTAGAAGCTGTGCAGGCTGGCGGCCAGTTCGCGCAGGTAGAAGGCGATCTGGTGCGGGCCGAGTTCGGCCTGGGCACGCGCCAGCGCTTCCGGGTAGGCCGCCAGGGTGGCCAGCAAGGTCATCTCGGTCGGCGCGGTCAGTGGCGCCAGGTCGACTTGCGCCAGGGACGCTTCGTCGCCGCTGAACTGTTCCAGCATGCGGCAGATGCGCGCATGGGCGTACTGCACGTAATACACCGGATTCTCGTCCGAGGTCTTGAGCGCGACGTCGACGTCGAACACGAATTCGGTATCGGCCTTGCGCGAGATGAGGAAGAAGCGCACGGCGTCGCGTCCGCGCACGGTGTCGCCGCCACCGGACCATTCGATCAGGTCGCGCACGGTGACGTAGGAGCCGGCGCGCTTGGAGATCTTGACCTCTTCGCCGTCCTTCATCACGGTGACCATCTTGTGCAGCACGTAGTCGGGATAGCC
>CAMLFK010000275.1 GCA_946479255.1 uncultured Oxalobacteraceae bacterium | reverse complement strand
AAGACGGACGGAAGCGCACCTGCAGGTCGTCGGTCTCGAAGAAGGCCTTGACGAAATTCAGGTACACGCCCTTGAGGTCGGCGAAGCTGATGTCTTCGGCGATCCACAGGCCTTCGACCTGATGGAACATCGGCGAATGGGTGGCATCGCTGTCGACGCGGTAAGTGCGGCCGGGCGCGATCACCTTGATCGGCGGGGTATGCGTGCGCGCGTAGCGCACCTGCATCGGGCTGGTGTGGGTACGCAGCAGCAAAGGCTTGCCGGTACTGTCATTGCCTTCGATATAGAAAGTGTCCTGCATCGAACGGGCTGGGTGGTTTTCCGGGCTGTTGAGCGCCGTGAAGTTGGTCCAGTCGGTCTCGATTTCGGGGCCGTCGGCCACATTGAATCCGATCGAACGGAAGATTTCCTCGACCCGCTCCCAGCTGCGCATGACCGGATGGATGCCACCGATGGCGCGTCCGCGGCCAGGCAGGGTGACGTCGATGGCTTCCGCGTTCAGGCGCGCTTCGAGCTGGGCATTGGCCAGCGCATCGCGCCGGGCCGTCAATGCCGTTTCGATGGCCACCTTAGCCGCGTTGATCAACGCGCCCTGGGATTTTTTCTGCTCCGGGTCGAGTTTGCCCAGGCCTTTCATTTGCTCAGTGATCTGGCCAGTCTTGCCGAGGTACTTGGCCTTGGCGTTTTCCAGTGCGGCAGCATCTTCGGCGGCGACAAAGTCAGCCTGTGCCGAGACGACGAGTTCTTCCAGGGAATTCATGCGGTGGTTTATCCTTGAGCGGGAGCTGGCGCGCGCGCCACAATCAAAAACGGGGCACAGGTTTAAACCTCTGCCCCGCTCTTTTCGCGCCACCCGGAGGCGGCGCTGACATGGATCGCTGGCTTAAGCAGCGATCTGTGCCTTGACGGTGTTGACAATCGCGGCGAACGCCGGCTTGTCCATCACAGCCATATCGGCCAGGACTTTACGGTCCAGTTCGATCGAAGCCTTCTTCAGACCGTTCATGAACACGCTGTACGTTACGCCATGCTCACGGGAAGCGGCGTTGATACGAGCGATCCACAGGCGGCGGAAGACGCGCTTCTTGTTACGGCGGTCGCGGTAAGCATACTGGCCGGCGCGCATGACTGCTTGCTTGGCAATACGGTATACCTTGCTGCGGCGACCACGGTAGCCTTTAGCTTGTACAAGAATCTTTTTATGACGGGCACGAGCTGTAACCCCACGTTTTACTCTAGGCATAGTAACTCCTTAGGTGTGAGATTAAGCAGACGGCATCATGCGCATGACTGACGTGACGTCGGACGCATTGATGTTACGGGTACCGCGCAGTTGACGCTTGTTTTTGGTGGTTTTCTTGGTCAGGATGTGACGCTTGAACGCCATACCCGACTTCACGGTACCACCTGGACGCACGCGAAAACGCTTCTTCGCGGAGCTTTTGGTCTTCATTTTTGGCATAGTAGTTCTGTCCTTTTCGGACAGCTCCAATAGCAGGATTGCAGGTGGCAGCAACTGTGCTGCTCTTAGGGGCCTGCTTTCACAATATTTCCCTCGTCAGAGAGAAGCCGGCAATTCTAACACGAAAGTCCAGCCCAGGAACATCCCTCGCAAACAACTTCTCGCTCCGGCAACACCGCTCCCACCCCCGGGGTCAGTGCCCACATTGATATACGAACCCAGCATTGATAATCGCATTCGGCCATTCCGCCGCCACCCATTTTTCAGCCCCGATTATCTTGAAGTCCGATGAGCTCGCATCACATTGGGGACAGCGATCCGGCCGAGCCGACCGCCGCCGCCCTATGAAGAGGGCCGCGGGAGAGTTGCATTTAGAATATGGATGAGCAATTCGATTTAAATCGCCGGCGGCCGCTTTTTGAATGGCGGACTAAATAGCTGACGGCGCCTGCTTGAATATCCCGATATTTTGCGCTGCCGGACGAGCTCGTATATCAATGTGGGCACTGACCCCGTTGTTGTTTGAACACGCTGTCATCGACGAAGCGGTCCGCAAGGCGCAGGGCGGGAGGCGGCGCCGGCGCAAAAAAACAAAAGCGGATGAGTCTCCTCATCCGCCTTCGGGTGCGACACGGCCTGGGCAGTGTGCTTACTTCTTTTTCTTGGGCGACAGAATCATGATCATCTGGCGGCCTTCCATCTTCGGGAACTGCTCGACCTGGCCATACGGCTCGAGGTCGCCGCGCAGGCGCTCCAGCATGCGCTGACCAATATCCTGGTGAGCCATCTCGCGGCCACGGAAGCGCAGCGTGATCTTGGTCTTGTCGCCCTCTTCCAGGAACTTGATCAGGTTACGCAGCTTGATGCTGTAGTCACCCTCGTCCGTACCCGGACGGAACTTGATTTCCTTGACCTGGATGATCTTCTGCTTCAGCTTCGCTTCGTGCGCCTTCTTCTGCTCCGAATACTTGAACTTGCCGTAGTCCATCAGGCGGCAGACCGGGGGAACCGCGTTCGGCGCGATTTCCACCAGGTCCACGTTCGCTTCTTCAGCCAGACGAAACGCCTCGGCCAGGCTCACAATGCCCAGCGGCTCGTTGTCTATCCCGTTCAGACGCATTTCCGGGTAGTTGATTTCGCCATTGATGCGATGTGCCGACTTGTCAGTAGCTATGTTGTTTCCTTTGAAAGTAAGATGGATAGTGCCGTCTCAAGGCGCGTGCTTGATTACTTCGCCTTGGATGCTACCTCGCCTTGGAGGCGTTCCAGCAGCGCATCGACCGACATGACGCCAAGGTCGACATTGCCACGGGCGCGAACGGCCACAGTGTTGGCATCCCGCTCTTTATCGCCGACAACTAGGATGTACGGCAGTTTTTGGACGGAATGCTCCCGAATTTTATAGGTAATCTTCTCGTTCCGCAAATCAGCGTGAACACGCAGGCCAGCCGCCTTCAGCTTTGCCTCGACCTGCTTCACGTAATCGGCCTGCGCATCCGAGATGTTCAGGATGGCAACCTGGACCGGCGCCAGCCACAGCGGCAGCGCGCCCGCGTAGTTCTCGATCAGGATGCCGATGAAGCGCTCCATCGAGCCGACGATCGCGCGGTGCAGCATCACGGGCACCTTGCGGGAATTGTCTTCCGCGACATATTCCGCGCCGAGACGGCCCGGCATCGAGAAGTCGACCTGCATCGTGCCGACCTGCCACGGACGGCCGAGGCTATCCTTCAGGTGGTATTCGATCTTGGGGCCGTAGAACGCGCCCTCGCCCGGCAGCTCGGTCCAGGTCACGCCGCAGGCGCGCAGGCCGGAGCGCAGCGCGTCCTCGGCCTCGTCCCAGACTTCGTCGGTGCCGATGCGGTTGTCCGGACGCAGCGCCAGCTTGACGTCGATGTTGTGGAAATCGAAGTCCTTGTACACTTCCATCGCCTGCGTGTGGAAGGCCACCACTTCCGGCTCGATCTGCTCTTCGGTGCAGAAGATGTGGCCGTCGTCCTGGGTGAAGCCGCGCACGCGCATGATGCCGTGCAGCGCGCCGGACGGCTCGTTGCGGTGGCACTGGCCGAATTCGCCGTAACGCAGCGGCAGGTCGCGATAGCTGCGCATGCCGCTGTTAAAAATCTGCACGTGACCCGGGCAGTTCATCGGCTTGAGCGCGTACGAACGGTTTTCGGATTCCGTCACGAACATATTTTCGCGATAGTTGTCCCAGTGGCCGGTCTTGCCCCACAAGCTGCTGTCCAGAATCTGCGGCGCTTTGACTTCCTGGTAGCCATTGACCTGGTACTTATTGCGCATGTACTGCTCGACCTGTTGCCAGATGGTCCAGCCTTTTGGATGCCAGAAAATCAAGCCCGGCGCCTCATCCTGGAAGTGGAAGAAGTCGAGCTGCTTGCCGAGCTTGCGGTGATCGCGCTTTTCCGCTTCTTCCAGGTTGTGCAGATACAGTTCCTGGTCTTCTTTCTTGGCCCAGGCGGTGCCATACACGCGCTGCAGCATCTCGTTCTTCGAGTCGCCACGCCAGTAGGCGCCGGCCAGCTTCATCAGCTTGAATACCTTGAGCTTGCCGGTCGATGGCACGTGCGGGCCGCGGCACAGGTCGGTGAAACCGCCTTCGGCATACAGCGACACATCTTCACCGGCCGGAATCGAAGAAATGATCTCGGCCTTGTAGTGTTCGCCGATCGATTTGAAATAAGCCACCGCTTCGTCGCGCGGCAGCACGGTGCGGGTGACCTTCTCGTCTTTCTTGGCCAGTTCGGCCATTTTCTTTTCGATCGCGGCCAGGTCTTCCGGCGTGAACGGACGCTTGTACGAGAAGTCGTAGTAAAAGCCATTCTCGATCACCGGACCGATGGTGACCTGCGCATCCGGGAACAGTTCCTTGACGGCGTAGGCCAGCAGGTGGGCGGTCGAGTGACGGATCACGTCCAGGCCTTCCGGGTCCTTGTCGGTGATGATGGCCAGGTCGGCATTCTCTTCAATGAGATGCGAGGTATCGACCACCTTGCCATTGACCTTGCCGGCCAGCGCAGCCTTGGCCAGACCGGTGCCGATGCTGGCAGCCACTTGCGCTACGGTGACAGGACCGTCGAACTGGCGCTCGGAACCATCGGGAAGTCGGACTGAAACCATGCTGTTCTCCTGAACAATTACTACGAAGTGAAAAGTGAATATAAATGAAGCGCGTGACAGGTGCACAAAAAAACGCGGACGAAAAAAAACGCGGACTAGCCGCGTTTTTCTTTTCGTTGGAGCGAAAGATCACCTCGACTAGCGTCGCTGGAACAACTCCGTCGTAGTTCGCGGTGTCATAACCATGGTGCCTTCCTCGCTCTTACCTGATTTTACTTCTTGCTACTGTGTTCTGGTGGGCGGTGCAGAATTCGAATCTGCGACCCCTTGGATGTCGACCAAGTATTCTAACCAGCTGAACTAACCGCCCGATGCCCAGCATTATAGAGACGGGTCTTTGGAAAGACAAGGGCTTTTTTCAATCGGATTTTTTGGGCCTCCACCGGACTCGAACAGTTCGCTTAAACTCGCATGATGAACACACCACATCCCGAACCCACCGCCCACCTGCACGCCCACCATGAAGGCGATGCCGTCCATACCCACGTGGTCGAAGGCCGCGACCAGACCGCCCTCGCCGTCGCCCTCACATTGACACTGCTGTTCGCCGTAGTCGAAGTCGTCACCGGCTTCATGTCCAATTCGCTCGCGCTCATTTCCGACGCCGGCCACATGGTCACCGACGCCGCCGCGCTCGGCCTCGCTTTGCTCGCGCAGCTGATCGCCAAGCGCCCGCCGTCGGCGCGCCACTCCTTCGGCTTCGGCCGCGCCGAGGCACTGGCCGCTTTTGTGAACGGCCTGGCCATGCTGGCCCTGGTCGCGTGGATCGCGGTCGAGGCGGTGCAGCGCTTCACCGATCCCGAGCCGGTCGCCGGCGCCACCGTCTCCATCGTCGCGGCCATCGGCCTGCTGCTCAATATCGCCATGGCCTGGCTGCTCGCGCGCGGCGAAGCCAATATGAACACGCGCGCAGCCCTGGTCAATGTGATGGGCGACCTGCTCGGCTCGGTGGCCGCGCTCACCGCCGGCGTCGTCATCTATTACACCGGCTGGATGCGCATCGATCCGATCCTGTCGGTGCTGGTGTCGCTGCTGATCCTCAAGTCCACCGCGGCGGTGCTGCGCGAGTCGTATCACTCCCTGATGGAAGGCGTGCCGCACCACATCGACTACGTGCAGGTCGGCGCCGACCTGGAAGCGCTGCCCGGCGTGCTGTCGGTGCACGACCTGCATGTGTGGGACATGTCGCCAGGCCAGCCGGCGCTGATCGGCCACCTGCGCATTCGCAGCCTGCGCGAATGGCCCGAGGTGCTGCAATCGGTGCGCGCCATGCTGCTCACAAAGCATGGCATCGATCACGTGACCCTGCAGCCCGAAGCCCACGAACACCTGCCAGAACACTAAGGACAATTACAAGGACAGCCAGGTGCAGCGGCACGGGCAAGCTGGAACTCTCCGTGCGCGAATCGCCGCTGTTGGGCGTCACCATGAGCGAACGCATGAGGCCGGTCCTGCATACCGAAGACGGTCTTGACCACGAATTCGGCGTACTCTATCCGATGCTGGGAGAAACCGCGCGCACCGCCGACTGCGCCGAACTGGTGGTCGACAGCCACCAGGAAACCACCGTGCCGGGCCTGTTCGCCATCGGCGACGTGGTGCGCGGACTCAATCAGATTAGCGTCGCGGCCGCACTGGGTTGTGCGATAATCTTTCCGAAAGTGAACGATTTCGAAACGAAGCCCTTAGATTTCGATGAAATCGCACCATAGCCACGCCATCTCACACGATTTAGCTGTTGAATATTCTGGCGCTTGGGCCTATGGAGAACTTAATGACATATTTTTTGAAGAACAGTCGCACCCAAAAGTGCCTGGCGTTGATAAGCTTATGTGCGGCTGCGGTTACCGTTCCAGGATGCGCACAGCTCAAGCCTGGCGATGCCGCCGGCACGAACCCGGTTGTCCGCGATAAATTCACAGCCGATCCCGCTCCGCTGGTTGTCGGCGACACGCT
>CAMLFK010000274.1 GCA_946479255.1 uncultured Oxalobacteraceae bacterium | reverse complement strand
CGGCCACCTGACCCACGGCATGGCGCTGAACATGTCGGGCAAGTGGTTCAACGTGGTCTCGTACGGCCTGACCGAAAAAGAAGACATCGACTACGAGGCCATGGAGCGCCTGGCCCACGAGCACAAGCCAAAGCTGATCATCGCCGGCGCGTCGGCTTTCTCGCTGCACATCGACTTCGAGCGTTTCGCCAAGGTCGCCAAGGCAGTCGGCGCCTACTTCATGGTCGACATGGCGCACTACGCCGGCCTGGTCGCCGCGGGCGTCTATCCTAACCCGGTGCCGCACGCCGACTTCGTCACCTCGACCACGCACAAGTCCTTGCGCGGCCCACGCGGCGGCATCATTCTGATGAAGGCCGAGCACGAGAAAGCCATCAACTCGGCAATCTTCCCCGGTATCCAGGGCGGCCCGTTGATGCACGTTATCGCCGGCAAGGCCGTCGCTTTCAAGGAAGCGCTGGCCCCGGAATTCAAGACCTACCAGCAGCAAGTGGTCAAGAACGCCGACGCACTGGCCAAGGCGCTGATTTCGCGTGGCCTGCGCATCGTCTCGGGCGGCACCCAGTCGCACGTGATGCTGGTGGACCTGCGCGCCAAGAACCTGACCGGCAAGGAAGCTGAAGCACTGCTGGGCGCCGCGCACATGACCTGCAACAAGAACGGCATCCCGAACGACCCGCAGAAGCCATCCGTCACCTCCGGCATCCGCCTGGGCAGCCCGGCCTTCACCACCCGCGGTTTCAAGGAAGAAGACGCGACCATCGTGGGCAACCTGATCGCCGACATCCTCGACAACCCGAACGACGCGGCCGTCACCGAGCGCGTCAAGGCGGAAGTGAAGAAACTGACCGACAAGTATCCGGTCTACGCGGCATAATAGCTTTACCCTTAGCAGCTCACCGGCGCCCTCATGAAATGTCCTTTCTGTCAGCACGAAGACACCCAGGTACTCGATACCCGGGTGTCGGAGGACGATTCAATCCGGCGCCGGCGCCGCTGCGCCAAGTGCGACAAGCGCTTCACCACGTATGAGCGGATCGAACTGTCGATGCCGATCATCGTCAAGAAGAACGGCAGCCGCACCGAGTTTGCCTCCTCCAAGCTGCGCGGCAGCCTGATGCTGGCGCTGCGCAAGCGCCCGGTATCGGCCGAAGCCATCGATACCGCCGTCGCCTCGATCGAGGAAAAACTCCTCACCAGCGGACAGCGCGAGGTCGACACCGGCCACGTCGGCGAACTGGTCATGCAAGAGCTCAAGCGGCTCGACAAGATTGCCTACATCCGTTTCGCATCCGTCTACAAAAACTTCGAAGACCTGGCCGAGTTCCAGGAAGCTATTGCCGAAGTCGGCCACGAACGCAAACCCCGCAAGTAGTTCCTCCTCCGCGCTTACGCCAGCGCAGTTCCCTGATGAGCCGCACTGCTAACGTGATGTCTCAGCGATCCAGATCAATACGTCTCTAGCGAGCTCTGTCGTGAGCTTTGCCGTGCCTTGATCGCGTTCATTCGGGAGCGTTCATGCGCGGTACCAATGCGGGCGGGTTCACACTGATTGAAGTGCTGGTAGCCGTGCTGCTGCTGGCCATCGGCATCGCCGGCGCGGCCGGTGCGCAATTGTCGGCCATGCGTACGCGCCACGGCACCGGCCTGATGACGACCGCGGTGCAGCTGGCCGGCAGCCTGGCCGACCGCATGCGTGCCAATCCCGCACAACTGCTTGCGGGCGATGCCAGCGTGTACGCACAACTTCGCTACGATGCCGCGCGCGACGGACCGCCGCCGCCCGCATCCGTCCATTGCTACGCCGGCGGCGACTGCGGCAGTGCCCAGATGGCGCAGTTCGACATGGCTGAAGTGCAGGCCGCCTTGCACTCGCAGTTTCCTGGCGGGCGCATCGTCGTGTGTCACGACGCCGCGATCTGGGACGAAGGGCGTGCCGCGCTGTCGTGGGATTGCACGGCTGGCGCCGGTGCGCCGCTGGTCATCAAGCTGGGCTGGCGCGGCAAGCGGGCCGATGGGGCGGATGACGTCGAGGCCGCAGGCGGGTTCGCCCCAAGCGTCGCCGTGGCGGTCGAGGCGGCCCAATGAAGCCGCGGCATCAATCCGGGCTGACCGTAACCGAGCTGATGGTGGCGCTCGCCCTCGGCCTGCTGGTGACGCTGGCGGCAGGCTCGATGCTGGTGTCGGCCAACCGGACCTTCACGAGTCAGGCGGACGCGGCGGCGGTGGACGATGCCGGCCGCTTCGCGCTGGAACTGATAGGCCGGGCGGCGCGGCAAGCTTCCTTCGTCAACCTCGACCGCGATGATGCGGGCGAGTTGGCGGCTTCCACCCCGGCGCGCATCGGCGGCGCCGACGCCCGCTCGCTGGCGCAGGACAGCGCAGGGATCGACGCCTTGTTGCCAGATGCCGCCAACGGCAGCGATGTGCTGGCGCTGCGCTTTGCCGGGTCAGGGGCGGCGCCGGACGGCGATGGCAGCGTGCTCAGCTGCGCGGGGTTTCCCGTGCATGCGCGGGAGGATGGCTGGGCCGTTTTTTTCGTCGCCAAAAGCGCTGCGGGCGTTGCCGAGCTGCGCTGCAAGTACCGCGGCAACAGCGGCTGGAATGCGGACGCCGTCGTGGCGGGTGTCGATTCCTTCCAGGTCTTGTACGGGCTCGACACCGATACGCCGCCAGACGGCCTGGCCAACCGCTTCGAGACCGCCACCGCGATCAAGGCCATGGATGCGGCGCTGGTGCTGGACGGCGATACCGATGCCGCGCGCGAGCTCGATCACCGCCGCCGCACGCCGTGGAAGCGCATCGCCAGCATCAAGGTGGCGCTGCTGCTGCATGGACGCGCCCGTTCGCCAGGCGAGGGCAAGCCGCGCGAATTTGCCTTGTTCGGCGCGGCCTACAGCGCGGCGGCGGGCAATGCCGACAAGGGCAGCACCATCCATGAAGCCGAACTCGATGCCGGCCTGCGCCAGCGTGAACGGCGCATGTTCGGCACCGCCATCCTGCTGCGCAATCCATCGAGCTGAGGCCTGCATGGACCATTGCACAACCCAACTTCGGCAAAGTGGCGCGGCGCTTGTCAGCGCGCTGTTCGTCCTGATCGCCTTGCTGGTGATCGGCGTGTCCGCCGCCCACGTCGCGCTGAGCGGCGAGGGCGCCGCGCGTGCCGACCGCGACCATCAGCTGGCTTTGCAAAGCGCCGAGTCGGCCCTGGTGGACGCCGAGCGCGACATCGAAGGCGGCATCGACCCGGCCTCGGTACGCGCCGCCATGTTCGCCCAAGGCAGCGCTGACGGCTTTGTCGACCGTTGCGGCAAGGCAGGCGAGGCCAACGTGGGCTTGTGCAGGCTGGCGAGTCCGCCATCGGTGCCGGCCTGGCAGGCAAGCGACCTGGCGGCAAGCGGACGCGATACCGCATCGACCGAGTACGGCACGTTTACTGGCGCCGGTTTCCCGGTGGGGAAGGGAAGCTTGCCGGCCCGATTGCCGCGCTACATCATCGAATTGATGCCTTATGCCCGCGCTGGCGCGGACGCCAGCCACCGGACTGGAAATTTCTATCGCATTACGGCGATTGGCTTCGGTGCCAACGAGCACACGCACGTGGTGTTGCAAACCTTTTATCTGAAGCCGGCCCAGGAGGATACCGCGCCATGAATATCCTGCGCGTGCTGATACTGTGCGCGATGCTGGCGCTGGCGGGATCGTGGGCGTTGGCGGCGGATGCGCCGCAGCTGCGCATTCCGGACGAGCCGCCAGGCGCTCCCGGCACCGGCGTGCCGGCCAACCTCCTGCTCAATTTCTCGGTCACGCACGAAGACGCGGGCGCCGCCTACCGCGATGCCTATCGTGCTGAGCGGGAGTACGCCGGCTACTTCAATGCGCGCCTCTGCTACCGGTACCCGATGAAGGCCACGGCCAGTTCGGGGCCGGTGCCGGAGCTCGATGAACACAATGGCTATTTCTCGCCCGCAGGCCCGGCGGACGCACGGCATGAATGCGGTGGCGCATTCAGCGGCAACTTCCTCAACTGGGCAAGCACCAGCACGCTCGATCTGCTGCGCTACGCATTGACGGGAGGCGACCGGGTCATCGACGAGCCAGCACTGACTGTGCTCCAGCGAGCGTGGCTGCCGGATGGCGTGGCGCATGCGGACTACTATGCCCATCCCGACCATTTCCCGCGCAAGGCGGCAAGTGGTAGCGCAGGCGGAAGTTCCCCCGTCCACGTGACGCCGTTCGCCACCGATACTCTGTATATCGTGTCCTGCCGCAACCGCATCCTCTTCAGCAATAGCAACAGGGGGACGAGCTGCGATGCGCCGCGTTTTACGCCAGGCGGAGGTCCGCTCACGTCCGATAAATACTTCGGCGAGTTCAATGCCCGCGTCATGGTCTGCAACGCCGAGGATAGCGCTTTGCGGGCGGACCTGTGTATTCGGTATGACAAAGCCTTCAAGCCGCAGGGAGTCATGCACCAGGGCGCCCAGCGCCTCGGTGTGATGGGCTACTTGACCGGCAAGCGGGCCGAGGGCACCGTGCAAGATGGCGGCGCGCAGGAAAGCGGCGTGCTGCGTGCGCCGCTCAAGCAGCTCGGGCCCTTGGAACAGCCCGAAGAATCGCCCAATGCAGGGCGCGAGTGGCATCCCGGTACCGGCGTTATTGCAGGCAATCCGGACCGCGCCAGCGACGGCGTCAGCGGAGCGATTCATTACATCAACCGGCTTGGCCGCAGCAACCCCGCGCGGCTCGGAGCTTACGCCGGCGGCGATCCAGGCGCGGAACTGTACTACGAGGCGCTGCGCTACCTGCAGGGCAGGGAGTCCGGCATCGCCGGCGGTTCAGACCTGGATGATGGCATGCCGGTATGGCGCCGGCGCGACGATCCGGTCTTGTCCGGATGCCAGCGCAATATCATCGCAACGATTGGCCACGCATCGTTCACCGATGACCGCTTCGTGCCCGGCAATACGCGTACCGGCCGCGGCGATGCGGCGCGCGCGGCGGACAGTTTTGCGCCATCGGCCCGTTTCGATGTGATGCGGGAAAGCCGCCGGGTCGGCGAACTCGAAGCAGCCAGCGGCGCGCCGGGGCGCGGCGACCTGCTGCGTCTCGATACGCTAGACGACGGGCCGCAAGGGCGCGGCAGCTACTACCTGGCGGGTGCCGCCTACTGGGCCCACACCCATGCGATCCGCGGGGATAAACCGGTGCGCGTGGACAGCCTGTCGCTCGAACTGGGCGCAGCCTCGCGCCCACCGGAGGGCGTGCTGTACTACGCCGCAAAGTACGGCGCTTTCGACGACCGCAATCAGGACGCCGACCCCGGCATCACGGTCAATGGCGTGCGCAATACCAGCGAATGGTCAACGGACGGCGTCACCCCAAGTGGCTACTTCGCCGCGCGTGACTCCGACGCCATCGTCGGCGCGGTACGCGCCTTGTTTGCCCGTGCCGGCGGCCAGGGGGGCTTAGGTTCGGGGCCGGCTGTGGCGGGCTTGTCGCACGGCGAACGCTTTCTCATCCAGGCCGGCTACCACGCCGGCGGCTGGCATGGCACGCTCAAACGGCACAGCTTGCGTATTGCCGAAGACGGCACAGCCCAAATTGGTGCGAACACCGTGTGGGATGCCAATCTGCTGTTGAGCGGGGACGGGAAGGCCCAGCCGGCCATGGCGCCATCCGAGCGCAAGCTGTTCACGCTCGCGGACGACACCAGCGGTGCGGCGAGGACAATCGAGTTCCGTTGGGCTGCGCTTCCCGCAGGCTTGCGCGCCTTGCTGGACCTGCCGGCGCCGGGCGGAACAGCCGACGGTCTCGGCGAGATGCGGCTGGAGTATTTGCGGGGAGTGCGCGCGCTGGAAGAAGAGGCCAGTGGCACGCCTTTGCGCCGCCGTACCGGCGTGCTGGGCGACATCATACGCAGCACCCCGCTGCTGGTACGCCACAAAAGCGGCCGCAGCGTGGTCTACGCGGGCGCCAACGATGGCATGCTGCACGCCTTCGACGCGAGCGATGGCAAGGAATTGTTCGGCTACCTTCCTCATACGCTCATTCCGGCGCTGAGCCAGCTCGCCAGTCCCGGCTATCGGCACCGGCCGTATGTTGACGGCAGCCCCGGGCATGGCGAAGCGCGCATTCACGGCCGCTGGCATACCGTGCTGGCGTCCGGCATGGGCATGGGCGCGCGTGGCGTGTTCGCACTCGATATCACCGATCCGCCGGCCTTCGCCACTGGCATGGGCGGATTGTGGGAATTCACCGAACGGGATGATCCGGCCATCGGCTACATCCACGCGCCGCCGCTCATTGCCAAGCTCAGGGCCAGCGCCAGGAATGGCGTGCCGCAGTATCGCTACATGGTGATTGTTTCGAGCGGCATCAATCCGCTCAGTAGCAGCGGTGGCGGCGCTTTGTTCATGCTGGCGCTCGACAAGGCACCATCGGAAAAATGGCAGCGTGGTGTCAACTACTACAAGTTCGCCACGCCGACGGCTGGTAGCAAGTCACCGAATGCTTTGGCGCCAGCGGTACTGGCCATCGCCGCGGACGGCAGCGCACG
>CAMLFK010000273.1 GCA_946479255.1 uncultured Oxalobacteraceae bacterium | reverse complement strand
CGACCGACCTGCGCGAGATCCAGGACTGGATCATCAAGCCGCAGCTGCGCAACGTACCCGGCGTCACTGAGATCAACTCGATCGGCGGCTACAACAAGGAGTTCCTGGTGGCCCCAATGCCGGCCAAGCTGGCGTCGTACGGGCTGACTTTCGCGCAGGTGGTCGACGCCGTCGAGAAGAACAACGGCAACGTCGGCGCCGGCTACATCGAGCGGGAAGGCGAGCAGTACCTGATCCGGGCGCCGGGGCAGGTGGCCGGCATCGAAGACCTTGGCAACATCGTCGTCTCCAGCGTCGGCGGTGCGCCGGTGCGGGTGAGGGATATTGCTGAAGTGTCGATCGGACGCGAACTGCGCACGGGCGCGGCCACCGAAAACGGCGTGGAAGTCGTGCTGGGCACCGTCTTTATGCTGATCGGTGAGAACAGCCGCGCAGTGTCCAGCGCGGTTGACCGCAAGATGGTGGAGATCAACCGCAGCCTGCCGCCCGGCGTGAAAGCGGTCACGGTGTACGACCGTACCGTTTTGGTGGAAAAGGCGATCGGCACGGTCAAGCGAAACCTGATCGAAGGTGCAGTCCTGGTGGTGGCGGTACTGTTCCTCTTTCTCGGCAATATCCGCGCCGCAGTGCTTACCGCACTGGTCATTCCCTTGTCCATGCTGTTCACCTTTACAGGCATGGTGGCATCCAATGTCAGCGCAAATCTGCTCAGCCTCGGCGCGCTTGACTTCGGCATCATCATCGATGGCGCGGTCGTGATCGTCGAGAATTGCGTTCGCCGGCTCGCCCACGCCCAGGTCAGGCTGGGCCGGACCTTGAGCCGCGAGGAACGGTTCGCCGAGGTCTTCGCCGCGGCGCAGGAGGCCCGCCGCCCGCTGCTGTTCGGCCAGCTGATCATCATGATCGTGTATCTCCCCATCTTCGTACTCACCGGCATTGAAGGGAAGATGTTCCACCCGATGGCCACGACGGTGGTGATCGCGCTGCTGGGTGCGATGCTGCTGTCGATCACCTTCGTACCCGCCGCAGTAGCGCTATTCATGGACAAACCGGTGCAAGAGAAGGAAAGCCGGACGATGCGCTGGCTCACGCAGCGTTACGAGCCGTGCCTGCGCTACGTGATGGCCAACAAGCTTGTCGCCTTCGTCTTCGCCGGCCTTGTTTTGGCGCTTTCGGTGCTGATGGCCAGCCGGCTCGGGACGGAATTCGTGCCGAACTTGAACGAAGGCGATCTGGCTGTGCTGACGGTACGGATTCCGGGGACCAGCCTGACGCAGTCGGTCCAGATGCAGCAGCAGATCGAACGCACCCTGGTGGCCAAGTTTCCGGAAATTAAGCGGGTGTTCGCGCGTACTGGCACGGCCGAGATCGCGTCGGACCCGATGCCGCCGAGCGTTTCCGACGGCTACATCATGCTCAAGCCCGAAAGCGAATGGCCCAAGCCCGGGAAGACCCGCGCCGAGCTGCTGGCCGCCATTCGCGAGACGGTCGAGGCGCTGCCGGGTAACAGCTACGAGTTCAGCCAGCCGATCCAGTTGCGCGTCAATGAGCTGATCTCGGGCGTGCGCAGCGACGTGGCGGTCAAGGTGTTTGGCGACGATCTGGACGTACTCAAGCAGCAGGCCGTACGCATTGCCGAGGTGCTGGGCAAGGTAGCGGGCGCCAGCGAGGTCAAGGTCGAGCAGACGACGGGCTTGCCGATGCTGCAGATCCGCATTGACCGCGACCGCGCCGCGCGTCTCGGCCTGAACATCGCCGACGTCCAGGAGCTTATCGCGACGGCGACGGCGGGCCGCGAGGCCGGCACGCTGTTCGAAGGCGACCGCCGCTTCGATATCGTGGTGCGCTTGCCGGAATCGATGCGCAGCGACCTGGACGCCCTGCGCCGGCTTGCCGTGCCGATTCCCGGCCGTGCGCAAGCCCACGGTCAGGCGTACGTGACGCTTGGTGAGATCGCTAGCTTCGATATGGCGCCTGGGCCGAACCAGCTCAGCCGCGAGCAGGGCAAGCGGCGCGTCGTCGTCACCGCTAACGTGCGCGGGCGCGATATCGGCTCCTTCGTCGCCCGTGCCGAGGCGCTGCTCGTCAAGCAGGTCAAACTGCCTGCCGGCTACTGGACCACATGGGGCGGGCAGTTCGAGCACCTGCAGGCGGCCACCCAGCGACTTCAACTGGTTGTCCCGGCCGCGTTCGCCCTGGTGTTCGCGCTGCTGTTCCTCATGTTTGGCAATCTGAAGGATGGGCTGCTGGTCTTCACTGGTATTCCGTTCGCGCTCACCGGCGGCATTTTCGCCCTGTGGCTGCGGGATATTCCGATGTCGATCTCCGCTGCGGTCGGTTTCATCGCGCTGTCGGGTGTGGCGGTGCTTAACGGTCTTGTGATGATCTCGTTTATCCGCAACTTGCGCGAGGGAGGCATGCCATTGTTCGAGGCCATTCATGAATGCGCGCTGACGCGGCTGCGGCCGGTTCTGATGACGGCGCTGGTGGCGTCCCTCGGCTTTGTACCGATGGCGATTGCCACCGGTACCGGCGCCGAAGTACAGCGGCCGCTGGCCACGGTCGTGATCGGCGGTGTGCTGTCCTCGACTTTCCTGACGCTGTTATTACTGCCGCTGATGTACTTGTTGGCCCATCGGCGTGCTGTCCGCGCTCAGCTTATTTGAGCAACAAAGCCTTGGTTTTTATGATGCGACGCCAGCCCAGCACCACGCCGGTGATGCCCAATATGGCACCCAGCAGACAGAGCGACACCACCAGCACGTCCCACACTGGGCGCGTGCGCACGATGGGCGCAAAGTCGAACTGGTGCAGACCGTTGAACAGCCAGCGGTTCCATTTGCTGTTGCTGTCAGCGTAGCCCACCAGTTGCCCCTGGACCGGATCGGCGTAGAACGTGGTTTCGTCCGGCAGCTGGAACTGCACCCGCAGCACGGGGAATGCGGCCTGGTGATGGTGGCTGTAGTAGTAGTTGTCGCCGCTGGAGAGCATCACGGCGTCCTTCAGCGGCGCAGCGGGGCGCGTGGCCCGCACCGCGCGCAGCAGCACGTCCGCCGGGAGTGCACCCACCGCTGCCGCGCTGTGCGCATCAAGCAGCCTGCGCTGCGTGCGCTCCAGCGCGCTCAGATAGAGCTTACCGCCCACGCGCCGCCACTCAAGTTCAAGCACGCCGGGATGGACGCGGACTGCGTCCGCCGCCGCCACCGCCAGGTCGGCCCGGTCCAGCGGCCCGCCGGCGAACGCCAAGCCGTCCTGCGCCGTGATGCCAGGCGAGGACAGCCAGCCGAACGGCGTCACCGAGAGCCAGCCGCTGAACAGCCAGGTCAGCGTTAGCGTGCCGAGGATCAGGCCCAGCCAGTGATGCCAGGCTTGCCAGCCCTTGTATGGCGAGCGGGCGCCGTTGGCATAGCGGCGGCGCAGGCGCAGGCGCTGTATGCCCAGCACCATGCCCGTCATCGCCAGCATCAGCGCCACGGCCGAAGTCCACATCACCACTTGCCGCCACGGCTCGCCATGGGTGCGCAGCGGCGTGAAATAGATCCAGTGGATCACCGAACCGGCCCAGTTCCAGGCGCGCTCGCTGCGCGTGGTGTCGCGCACCAGCTCGCCGGTGCGGCCCGACACGTAGAGCACGCTGCCGGCCGCGTCGCCGGCAGCGACCCGGTACAAGGGCCGATGCACAGCCACCCGGCCGAAGGTCCATTGGTCGAGTTCAAGCTGTTCCACCGACAGCACCTGGGCGCCGGGCACGACGCTGCGCGCGGCTGCGGCCGCCATGCCGTCCGTCACCCGCAGCGCGGCACCGGTGTCTGCCCAGATCGAATGCAAGCTGCGTTCGGCCTGGAAATGGTAGACGGGCCGTCCGGCCACACTATTGAGCCGCACCGCGCCGGGCATGCCGGGCTGCGCCGTCGCCTGCCAGGCGTCCCAGGCGCTGACCCTGACCTGGGCGGGGTCGATCGGCGGCAGCCATGCCATGCGCTCCTGCTCGGTCAGGGCCGGGTAGGGCACGTACATCATGACGATGCCCGAACCGAACCACAACAGCACCAGTAAGCCGACGCCTATCCCAAGCCAGCGATGCCACAAATGCAACTGACGCTTCCACGAGCCCATGGATTGGCCGATCAGTAACGCCACTGCACGGTCAGCTCGGCATGACGCCGATCACCCAGCAGGTACTGGCTGTCGCTGTAGGACGTGCTGGCGTACAGCTTGTCCGTCAGATTGCGCAGATTCAGCTGCACCAGCACATTGCGGTTCACATTCCAGCCCAGCGTGGCGTCCAGCGTGGTGTAGGCCGGCAGCGCCTGCGTGTTGCCATTGTCGATGAAACGCTTGCCGACGTAACGCGCGCCAGCGCCGGCACGCCACGCGTCGGCCTTATAGCTGAGCCACAGGTTGGCCGAGGTCTCCGGCACGTCGGGCGGGCGCTTGCCCGCGCGCGAGATGTTGCCGCCTTCGATCAGTTGATCGAACCTGGCGTCGGTGTAGGCCAGGTTGGCGTCCAGGCGCCATGCGGAAGCGAGGCTCGCGCTGGCGCTGAACTCGGCGCCCTGCGACGATTGTGAACCGCCCTGAATGGACAGCGCGGGCTTGGACGGATCGCGCGTGATGATGTCGTCCTTGCGAATCCGGTATAGGGCCGCGGTCCACTCGGCCTTGCCCTTGGCCAGCGTCTGCTTGAAGCCGCCTTCCACCTGGTGCGAGCGTGTCAGCTTGTAGCGGGCGTTGGCCAGGTTCAGGGACAGCAGGCTGGTCAAGGGATCGCTACCGGTGCTGTACTGGCCGTACAGCGCAGCATGCGGCGCCAGTTTCCAGGTCAGGCCGAGGCGCACGGCAGTCGAGTTCAAGGTGGAAGTGAAACCGGCCGCGCCCAGCAGGCTGATGCGTTCTACCTTGTAGCGGTCATGGCGCGCGCCGGCCAGCAGCAGCAGGCGCTCGTTCAGGCGGTAGGCATCCTCGATGTACAGCGCGTTGGTGGTGGTGTCGGTGGCGAAGTTCGGGCGTAGCGGGTCCGGGCTGTCGAACACGCCGGGGTTAAAACCGCTCGGCGCCACTGTGGAGCTGCCGCCATACGGCGAGTTGTTGGTGTGCAGGAAGTTAATTATGGAAGCTTCCCAGCCCGCCACCAGCTTGTTGGCGCCCGCGTTCCAGCGCGCTTCGAGGCGGTTGGCGGTCTGTTCCTGGTCGTGCTTGATGGCGATGTAATCGCTGCGGCCCACCAGATTTGCGGCCGGGTCGTAGACGTAGTACTCGGCGTTGCGCCAGTTGCGGCGCGCTTTCATGTAGGCCAGCTCGTTGCTGATGGTGAGCGCCGGCGACATGCGCCAGGTCAGGCGTGCGAGGGCCTTGTCGTCGACGTACTCGATGTCGGCATCGCCGACGTTGTAGTTTTCCTTGCGCAGGTGGCCCGCAAGCCGGCCGTTCACCAAGGGCGTGCCGAAGTAGCGCTGCGGCTTTTGTTCGGCGTGGTCCAGCTGTGCATCCAGATCCAGGTCCGGCGTCAGCGCATAGCTCAGGCTGGAGAGCAGCTTACGGTGGCGCGCGTCGCCACGGTCGATGAAGCCGCCGCTGCGGTCGCCGTAGGCGTCGACGCGGAAGGCGCCTGACTCGCCCAGCGCACCGGTACCGCCCACGCCCGCACGCAGCGCCTTGCCGCCGCCGATGCCCGCCATCGCCTCGATCGAGGTGGCACGCTGCGGCGCCTTGCGCACGGCGTTGATGGTGGCGCCGGTGGTGCCGCTGCCGTACACCACCGAACCGGGGCCACGCAGCACTTCGATGTATTCATAAGCCCACGGGTCGGCCGGATAGGTGGCCGTGCCCGCACCCACCAGCAGGCGCTGGCCGTTCTCCAGCATGGCGATGGCGTTGTTGCCGCCGAAGCCGCGCGCCGAATAGGCGATGCCGTTGCCCGGCGAACTCATGTCGGTCAGGCCGGTGCTGCGGGTGATGGCGTCCTTCACCTGCAGGTCGCCGCGTGCCTGCATGGTGGCGGCGCTGAGCGACTCCACGCTGGCGGGCATGTCTTCCGCGCTCAGGTTCAGGCGGCTGGCAGTGCCGTTCTGGCGGGCCAGTCCCAGGCCTTCCTGCACGGCTGCACCTTGGATGGTCACGGTGGGCATCACCTCCGCTTGCTGGGCCCAGGCGCCGGAAGCGCCTAACAGTGCGATGGCGGCGGCGATGGGGCGGATGGAGATGGTGTTGGGTTTGTTCAAGTAAGTCATGGAAGGTTCTTCTGTTTGTAGCGGGTTAATTTTTCTTGTCTTGCTCGCCACGGGCGCAGGCCATCGCCTTCCTTCCATGCAGGCGAGGCGCGCGCATCTGGCGCTGCACAGGCTGCAAGTGCGACGGGCGCACGCGCAAACAGGCGACCGCGGCATGCGATTGCGTTACCAGCAAAGAAAGAAAACAAGGAACAAGCAACAGGCAAAACCACACCCCGGGTTTTGCACAAGCAATCGTGATTGGCCGGTCTTCTGGCTCGCCGTCATCCTCCTTTGCTCCTGCCTTCCCGTGCAGAGCACAGTGGCGTTCGATCAAAGTCGTCAGGCATACA
>CAMLFK010000272.1 GCA_946479255.1 uncultured Oxalobacteraceae bacterium | reverse complement strand
AGCAGGTGCGAATGGGCCATCTGGCGCCAGTCGGTGGCGATCATATTGGTCGCGGTGGGAATCCCGGTGGCGCGGCGGAATTCGGCCATCGTCTCGCGGCCCGAATAACCGTCTTCCGGTCCGCACGGGTCCTCGGCATAGGCCAGCACATGGCCCTGGCCGCGGCACAGCGCGATCGCCTCGGCCAGTCCCCATGCGCCGTTCGGATCGAGCGTCACGCGCGCATCCGGGAAGCGTTCCTTGATGCCCGCGGCCGCGCGGATTTCCTCGCGCCCGTCCATCACGCCGCCCTTGAGCTTGAAGTCCTTGAAGCCATACTTGGCCACGGCCGCTTCGGCCAGGCGCACGATCGATTCCACCGACACCGCTTCCTGGTGGCGCAGGTGATACCACGCATCCGGCGCGCCCTGGCCGGGAGAATAGTCGAGGTCGGTGCGGCGACGGTCGCCGATATAAAACAGGTAGGCCAGCATCGGCACGCTGTCGCGCTGCTGGCCGCTGCCCAGCAGCTCGCACACAGGCACGCCCAGGTGCTGGCCGAGCAGGTCGAGCAGGGCGGCTTCCACCGCAGTGACCACATTCTCAAGGCGCAGGTTGATTTCATGGGGCTGCGTCAAGAGCGCCGCTTCGGCCGCATCCGACACCTGGTGCCGCATGCCGGAGGCACCCTTGCCGGCGATGGTCTCGCGGATGCGGTTCAGGGTGCGGTTAAAGCGTCCCAGCTGCGTGCCCAATACCAGCGGAATGGCATTTTCCAGTGCGCGCAAGATGCCCGCGCCGCCCGGTACTTCACCAATCCCCGTATGCCCGGCGCTATCTTCCAGCAGCACCAGGTTGCGGGTGAAGTAGGGCGCATGCGCGCCGCACAGGTTGAGCAGCATGCTGTCGCGGCCCGCGACCGGGATCACGCGCATGCTGGTGACGACCGGACTTGCGCTGTGCTCTGCGTGTTTTGTTGCTGCTGCCATTCTTTATCCCTATAATTGATTCCGCTACCATTGCTCAAGTTTGAAGGAATAAAATTGATGAGTCAAGCTCTGATGTCCACCCTGCTGAGCGCCTTGCTACTCGCCGCCAGCGTGCTGCCGGCCCAGGCCCACGACCCTTCCTCGCGCCGGCCAAACTGGGTGGTTTCATGGGGCGCAGCACAAATGGTCCCGGATTCCAAGAACGAACTGGCGGCCGAACACTGGCGCGATGCCACGCTGCGCCAGATCGTTCCGCTGTCGCTTGGCGGCAAGCGGCTTCGTGTACGCATCAGCAATGTATATGGTAGCGGTGTCATGACGATTCATAAGGCCAGCGTCGCGCTGGCGCTGGCGCCCGGCAACCCCAACGTCGATGCCCGCACGCTCAAAGCCCTGACCTTCTCGGGACGTGCCGGCGTCACCATCCCCGCCGGCGCCGAGTACTACAGCGACCCGGTGGCGTTTGGGCACAAGGCACGCGCCGACCTGGCCATCAGCTTCCACGTCAAGGAAGCGCCAGGGCGCCAGACCAGCCACCCCGGCGCGCGCACCCACAGCTTTCACCTCAGGGGCGACAAGGTGATGGACGCCGAATGGCAGGACCCGGGCAAGGTCACCAGGTGGTACCAGCTGGCCGATGTCGAAGTCGAAGCGCCGCGCGGGGTTGGCGCGCTGGTCGCGCTGGGCGACTCGATCACCGACGGCTACGGCGTCACCACCGACGGCAATGACCGCTGGACCGACGTCTTTTCCCGGCGCGCGCTCGCCTCCGGCAAGCCGATCGGCATCCTCAACGCCGGCATCGGCGGCGGGCGCCTGCTGCGCGACGGCCTCGGTCCCAACCTCATGTCACGCTTCGAGCGCGATGTGCTGGGCCGCGCCGGCGTCACCCACGTGATGGTGCTGATCGGCGTGAACGATCTCGGCGGCCAGCACCGCGGCAAGGACGACACGCCCGAGGCCCGCAAGGCGCTGGTCGACGACATGATGGAGGCCCACCGCCAGCTGGTCGAGCGCGCCCATACGCACGGCATCTGCGTGATCGGCGCCACCATCGCGCCCTACACCGGCAACGACTACTACAATCCGGGGCCGGCCAATGAGGCCGACCGCCAGGTCATCAATGGCTGGATCCGGAGCGCCAAGGTGTTCGACGCCGTCGCCGATGTCGACGCCGCGCTGCGCGACCCGAAGCAGCCGGACCGCCTGGCCCCCGAGTTCGACTCTGGCGACCACCTGCATCCGAGCCTGGCCGGCTACCGCGCCATTGCCGACGCTGTTCCCCTCGACGCACTGCGCGGCTGCGCCTACAAACAATGAAGCGCTTTCAAACCACCCTGATCGCTGCCGCACTGATGACCAGTGCCGGTCTCCTGGCTGGGGGCAATGCTTGTGATACGGCCAATTTCCGCCATGTGTTCAATTTGAAAACCTGTTGCGTCGGCTCCACGAATTTGCTGACTTCCGATAAATCTGGAGACAAGCCGCCTCGTCGCTTGTTAAGATTCTTTTAGAAAACATTCCACGTGGAATTATCCGGCCGGCCTCGCCACCACGCGAGCTCCAGCCCGCGCCCCTGATACCGGCGAGCCTTTCCCGCGTTCGACCCATTTGCTCCTGTTGTCTGCTTCCCATGCTGGAAGTGGCCTGTTGCCGCTCGCCTTTTCACGGAATCGTCATGACCCGTCTTCTCACGCCCAGCCGTCTCGCCTGTGTTCTGGCAGCGGCGTTTTCCTTGCCCGGCGCCGCCCAGGCGCAAAGCGCCGCCGATGCCGCCGCCGCCGCCGCCGCGCGCCAGGCCGACATCCTGCAGCGCCAGAACCAGCAGCGCATCGAACGCGATATCGAGGCTGCCGCGCCGCGCGATCGCAGCGCCCCCGGAATCGACACCAGCACGCTGGTGCCGCGCCCCGACGCCTCGGGGGCCGGCACCAAGTGTCATCTGATTCAGACCATTTCCATCAACGGCGCGCCGCATCTGTCGCCGTCGGTGCGCGTGCAGCTGTCCGAGAAATTCGGTGGAAAATGCCTGGGCGTGGCCGAGATCGAGGAGATCCTGGGCACGGTCACCAAGGACTACATCCTGCGCGGCTTCATTACCACCCGCGCCTACCTGGCGCCGCAGGAACTTGGGCGCGGCCGCCTGGACATCACGGTGCTCGAAGGCGTGCTCGAAGCGATCGTGCTCGATGACGGCGCGCAGCGCAGCATCAATCCGCGCAATGTGTTTCCAGCCGTGGGCGGCCTGTTAAATCTGCGCGATTTCGAGCAGGGCCTGGACCAGGTCAACAAGCTCGCGTCGAACAGCGCGCAGCTCGACATCCAGCCCGGAGAGAAGGCCGGCGCCAGCCGCGTGTTGATCCGCAATGCGCCGCGCCGGCCGTTCCACGCCGGCCTGTCGGCCGACAACCAGGGTTCGGCCGCCACCGGCCGCAGGCAGCTGGGCGCGACCATCAGCGCCGACCGCCTGCTCGGCTGGAACGAGCTGCTGCTCTACACCTACCGCCGTTCCCAGCCCAAGGACATGGCGCGCATGGGATCGGAAAGCCGCAGTTTCACCGCCATGGCGCCGTGGGGCTATTCGAGCATGTCGTATTCGGGCAGCCGCTCGGCCTTCGTCAGCATGATTGATGCGCCAAGCGGGGAGCCGCTGCAGTTCCGCGGCAGCGCGCGCTCAAACGCCCTCAAGTTCGAGCGCCTGGTGTACCGCGACCAGGCCACCCGCGAAACGCTGTCGGCCACGCTGACCGTCAAGGACAGCAAGAGCTACCTGGCGGGCAGCCTGCTCGATGTCAGCAGCCGCAAGCTCAGCGTGCTGGACCTCGATTCGAGCACCAGCACGGCGCTGGTGGGCGGCGACCTGAGCCTGGATGTGGGCTACGCCCACGGCCTGCGCATCGCCGGCGCGCTGCGCGACGCCGACGGTATTGCGGACCAGGCGCCGCGCGCGCAGTTCGGCAAATTCAAGCTGGGCGTGAGCTTCAACCGGCCTTTCACGCTGGCCGGCCTCGATGCCGCCTGGTCGACCCAGCTCACCGCCCAGCGCGCGCGCACCACCTTGTACGGCTCCGAGCAGGTCCTGATCGGTGGCCTGTACAGTGTGCGCGGCTTCGTCGACAACAGCCTGTCGGGCGATCACGGCTGGTATGCCCGCAACGAGCTGTCCCTGCGTCCGGTACTGCAGCTGGGCGGGCAGAGCATCCCGCTGCGCCTGTTCGCCGGGATCGATTATGGCCGCGTGGCCAGCCGTGCCGAGGGCATGCCGGAAGGGCGCCTGTCCGGCGCGGCGGCCGGTTTCACGGCCAGCTGGAAAGGCGTCGCGCTCGACGTCAGCGCCACCCGCGCACTGAGCGTGGCCGAAGGCATGCAGCGCGAAGGCGCGCAGACCTGGGTGCGCATCAACATCGATATCTGAGCCGCACCGCCCGCCGCTTACCGACACCATCAACCGACATTGGACACCCCAGCATGAACTGCGCCTACCGCCACATCTGGAGCGCCGCCCGCGGCGCCTACATCATCGCCCCCGAGACCGCACGCGGCCACGGCAAGTCCGGCCGCGCCGTGCGCACCCCAGCCATGCTGGCGCTGGCCGCCGGACTTGTGCTGGCGGACTTCGCCAGCGCGGCCGGGCCGGTAGCGGCCACCACGGTGGTGCCGGTGGGCGGTGCCGCCACCGCATACATCTCGGGCAACGGTGTGCCGGTGGTGAACATCAATAAGGCGAACCAGGCCGGGGTGTCGCACAACCAGTTCAGCCAGTACAAGGTCGAGGCCAAGGGACTGGTGCTCAACAACAGCAGTTTCCGCAATGCGCCCATGGTCCAGTCCAAGCTGGCCGGCCAGCTGGTCGGCAACCTGAATCTGGCCGCCGAAGCGAAGCTGATCATCAACGAAGTCGTGTCCACCAATCGCAGCGTACTGGCCGGCTATACCGAAGTGGCGGGCGGACGCGCCGACGTGATCGTCGCCAATCCCTACGGCATCACCTGCAGCGGTTGCGGCTTCATTAACAGCGACCGTGTCACCCTGACCACCGGTATTCCAGGCTGGGGCGCGGACGGTTCGTTCAATGGCTTGAACGTCAGCCGGGGCGATATCCTGATCGACGGCGCCGGCCTGAACGCCAGCGCCCAGCAAATCCTCGACCTGGTCACGCGCTCGGTGCGCATCGATGGCCAGATCAATACCGCCGCCGGCGGCTCGCTCGGCATCTATGCCGGCCCGCACCAATGGTCCTACGCCGAGCGCGCAGTCAGCGGCAAGACCGACGCTGCCGCTGCCGCGCCTGCCTATGCGATCGATTCGACCGTATTGGGCGGCATGTACGCCGGCCGCATCCGCCTGATCGCCACCGAGGCGGGCGTGGGCGTGCGCATGTTGGGCGACGCCGCTGCCAGCGTCGACGACTTCCGCCTCGATGGCGCCGGCAAGGTGGTACTGCAGGGCCGGGTGGCTGCCGCACGCGACATCGCCGTGGCGCAAACCGGCGCTGGCGTACTAGAGATCGGCGCCGCCGCAGCCTCGCTGACGGCGCAAGGCGCGCTGGCCTTGCAGGCCGATGGCGCGCTGGTACTGAACGATGGCGTGCTCAAGGCCGGCACCAGGCTGACCGTCAAAGCCGCCAGCCTGCTTGACGCCGGCACCGCTGGGGCGACCCGCAGCGCCGACGGCAACGTCGAGCTGAGCCTGCTGGGTGCAGCCAGCGTGGACGGCAGCAGCTGGGGCGCGGGCGGCCATCTTAGCGTCGATGCCGCCACTTTGGCGGTCGGGGCCGGCGGCGCCACGCTCTACAGCGGCGCCAATGCCGCCAGCGCGGACCGCAAGCTGGCGCTGTCCACCGGCGCCGGCCTGGTGTTGGAAAAGGCCAAAATCACCAGCACCGACAGCATCGCCGCAAGCAGCCGCGACGGCGCCGTGCGCCTGGGGAGCGGCGTGGCCATGACGGCCGCGACCGACCTGGCGCTGAGCGCGAAAACCACCTTCGACAACGCCGGCCAGCTGATGGCCGGCCGCGCCTTGAGCCTGCAGGGCAGCGATGGCGCCACGGTGCTGCAGGCGGCCAACAACGGGCTGATGCAGGCGCAAACCACCCTGGCGATCGGTGCCGGCAAGGCGGCGGCTCTGACCAACGCCAGTGGCGCGCGCCTGCTGGCCGAGCGCATTGCGGTCGACGCAAGCACGCTGGCCAACAGCGGCACCATCCAGGCCACCAGCGCGCTCGCCCTGAACGCTTCCGGCAAGTTCGACAACCTTGCCGCCGGCACCGTGCTCACCACTGCGGCGGGCGCCGCCATCACGCTCAAGGCGGCCAGCCTGGACAACGCCGGGCACCTGCAGGCGGCCGGCGCCTTCGATGCGGCCGTCAGCGGCGGCCTCGCCAACAGCGGCAAGCTCTTGACCACCAGCAGCGCCGACGGCGGCAGCGACGGCAAGCTGGCCGTCACCGCCGGCCGCCTGGCCAACAGCGGCATGATCGTGGCGGCCGGCGCCGCCAGCATCGCCAGCGCGGCGGCACTGGAGAACAGTAACCGGATCCAGGCCAGCGCGCTGACGCTGGACGCGCTCACCCTGCGCAACCTGGGTACCACCAGCGCGCTGCTGGCCCGCACTGAAGTGACG
>CAMLFK010000271.1 GCA_946479255.1 uncultured Oxalobacteraceae bacterium | reverse complement strand
ATTAGCGTTGCCGGTAAAAACCATCAGGTTTTCGTAAGCCATGGGAGTCCCAGAGGTAAGCGTTGATTTACTTGAAGAACATCAGCCAGACGGCCGGCTGACGCTATGCTAAAAGGATGGCTCGCGAGAGCGAGGCCATCAAGTTCGCCTGCTGGACGCATATTTCGCATCGACAGACCAGACAAAACGAATGGCAGGGGAACAAGGATTCGAACCTTGGTATGCTGGAATCAAAATCCAGTGCCTTAACCAGCTTGGCGATTCCCCTACGCAACTGACTGCTTGCCGTCGTATCTCACGCCATTTTAGCGTCAAACCCAACGACAGGCTGAATTTTATTCTATAACCGGACCTTCTTGCAACTGCGCTTGTAGCGGGTGGTAGCTCAGCGATTTTGCTTTCCAGGCGCGCCAAATGGGGGGCATGTCCAACAGCACCACATCGGCTTCGCGCTCACTGGAAAACGCGCAAAACACGCACGCTCCGGAGCCAGTCATCCTGGCATCGCCGTATTTCCCCAGCCATTTGATCGCATCTGCTATCTGCGGAAACAAACGGCTTGCTACAGCTTGCAAGTCGTTCTTTCCAAATTCGCTCATGTCGGTTCGACAGCTGAGGTGTCTGGAAAAGTCCGCTATTCTAACGGGTTCCGTATCCCTCGTCAAATGGTCGGACGAAAAAATCGCAGCAGTCGGCACGGCAACACCCGGTTCGACCACCACGTACCAGCAGTCCGGCGTTTCGACCGGCACCAGTTCCTCCCCTACCCCCTCGGCAAAGGCGTTTTCGCCGAAGATGAAAAACGGGATGTCGGCCCCCAGCGGCAAGGCCAGCGCCATCAGTTCCTGGCGCGACAGGCCGGCCCGCCACAAGTGGTTCGCCGCGATCAGCGCGGTGGCCGCGTCGGACGAGCCGCCACCCAGCCCGCCGCCCATCGGCAGGCGCTTGTCGATGGCGACGTCGATGCCCGGGGGGGGCTGGCCGTGGCGGCGCGTGTACTCGGCCTGCAGCAGGCGCAGCGCGCGCACGATGAGATCCTGGGCTTCCGGCACGCCGGCCACCTCGGTGGTGCGGCGGATCTGGCCGTCCGCGCGCAGGTCGAAGTCGAGCGTGTCGCCGCGGTCGATCAGCTGGAATACCGTTTGCAGCAGATGATAGCCATCGGCGCGGCGGCCGTTCACGTGCAGGAACAGATTGAGTTTGGCCGGGGCGGCGCAGCCGTGCAACGAGTTTGGCAAATTCGTGATCATGTTTTATTCGCGGCCGTCGATGACGATGCGGATCGACAGCGCGCTGTTGTTCAGGGTCGCGCTGCGTTCGGCGTCGATGCGCTTCGGGCTAGGGCGGGCGGCCTTTTCATCCTGCCAGCTTACAAAGGTCAGGCGCCAGCCGTCGGCGGTGGTGACGGTGTTGTTGGCCGGCGAAGCGGCAAAGCGCTGGCCGCCGGCGGCGGTGGCATAGCCCTGCAGCCAGTCGCGCAAGCCCGATACCGGCAGCGACCAGCCGAGCGTTTGCGCGGTCAGGGTATCGATGTCGGCGGCGGTTTTTGGTGTGCGGTCGGTCTGGGTCAGCGTGGCGGAGGTCGGGGTGACGACGATCGTGGCCAGGGTCTGGCCGAGCGGATTGGCCAGGCCGACGTTGACCGCGGCGGGTGTTTGCGCCCAGGTGAATTTACCCGACAGGGATTCCGGCTGGCCGTCCTTTTCGTAGTTGACCGACAGGCGGCCCGAGAGTTCGATGGTGTCGCGGTAGTCAGCCACGCTGGCGCCGGACATGGGGCCGGTGGCGGCGCAGGCGGACAGCAGGATCGCGGCGCAGGCGGCGGAAACTGAGCGGAGTGCGGAGGGACGTGGCATCGGCGGAGTTTTTTGTTGGGGAGTGGGGAGTATAACGCCGGTGTTGTTCAAGCGTCGCTCAGCCAGTGCCCCTTATCCCCTGTCATTCCCGGCCTCGGCGGCCCCCTTGGCGGGAACCCATACCCCTTGTGTTCAGTGTCGCATTGCTTCACTGCGCTAAGATGGCATGGGTCCCCGCCTCCGCGGGGATGACGTTAAGTAGGGCAGAGGATCGGCAATGTTGCGGCTTCGGCCTTACAACTTCAACTGCAGCCGCGTCAGCGTATTCTTCAGCGTATCGTTCTTGGGATCCTTGGCCTTCGCCTGCCGCCACAGCTTCTGCGCATCGGCCTTCTTCCCCTTGTGCCAAAGCACCTCGCCCAGGTGCACCGCGATCTCGACATCGTTGCGCAGCTCGTACGCGCGGCGCAAATACTTCTCCGCCTCGTCCAGCTTGCCCAGCCGGTACTGCACCCAGCCCATGCTATCCATGATGAACGGGTCTTCCGGGGCCATCTCCAGGGCCTTGGTCACCAGCACCAGCGCCTCGTCGAGCCGCACATTGCGCTCGGCCAGCGAATACCCCAGCGCGTTATACGCATGATGATTGTCCGGCGCCTGCGCCATCACGTCGCGCAGGGTCTTTTCCATCACCTCCAGATGGCCCACCTTTTCGGCCATCAGTGCGAAGTCGTACAGCAAATCCGGATTGGCGGGAAAGCGCGCCGCGCCCTCCTTCATCAGCGCATACGCTTCTTCGAGCTTGCCGGCGTCGCGCAGGATCAGCCCCTGGGTCATGACCAGTTGCGCCTGCGACGATGGTTCGGCCGGCTGCAGCGCGGCTAGGTGCGCCAGCGCGCCTTGCACGTCGCCGGTCTTGGCCATCAGCTGGCCGCGTTTGAGCTGGGCCGTGAACCACGCCGCCGGCTCGTCGTCCCCGACCTTTTCCAGCCAGGTGCGCGCGCCATCGAGGTCGCCGCGTTCCTCGGCCAACTGCGCCAGGATCATCAGCACCTTGCCCGGATCGCGCTCGTCGTCAGGGCGCTTTTCCAGGATCTTGATGAATTGGGTGAAGTACTTTTCCGCCTCCAGCGGCTCGGACAGCTGCATCGACATGATGCCGAGCGCGTACAAGGTGCCGAGGTTATCGGGCGACTCCTTCAGCAAAGCCTGGAACTGCTTGCGCGCGGCGTCGTACTGCTTCTGCCCGACCAGCACGCGCGCATGGGTGGCGCGCGCTTCCCTGGCGTCGGGATTGGCCTTGATGAAGTCGCCCAGCATGGCGGACACCTCGGCCTGGTCGCTGGTGACCTGTGCCAGCGTCAGCACGGCGATTTCGGAATCGGGTTTCAGCGCCAGGGCGGCGCGCGCTTCGCGCTGGGCCAGTTCGATATTCCCGCGTGCGAAAGCGTTCTGCGACAGCACCACATGCGCTTCGAGCGTGCCGGCATACGGCGCCAGCAGGCGTTCAAGCACGGCGCTGGCGGCGTCGCGGTTCTTGGCGCGGCTTAAGAACTGCTGCAGCTGGTACATCGCCAGCGGACGCGTGACGGGGCTCGCTTCGCGCAGGCGTTCGCGAAAGGTGTTCTCGACGTCGCCCAGCTTGTCGGCCAGGACGGCAAAGCCGAGGTAGTACTGCAGCGCTTCGTCGGAATCGGGGGCGATCTGGCGCCACAGGCTGATCGCCGCCAGCGCTTCGTCGTTGCGGGTCGCGCTCATCGCCATTTCGGCGGCGCGGCGCGCCAGGCGCGGGTCGCGCGTCTGCTGGGCCGCGCTCATCAGGGTCACGTAGGGGCCGCGCCACTGGCCGGCCTTGAATTCCAGCTCGGCTTTCATCAGCGTGAACAGCAAATCCTTTGTCAGCGCCACCTTGGGCAGCTTTTCCTCGGGCTCGGCCAGTTCGGGCGCCTGGGCGATGTCCGCCTCGTCGACCTGCTCAAGAATGGACGGCGCGCCGGCCACGGTGGCGCTTGGCCGCGGCGCGCTGGCGCACGCGGCCAGCAGGCCTGACAGGGTTACAATGACGAAAGCGTTTTTCACGGCAATTCCAGAATGACAGCAATATAGGTCGATTCTACGCTGAAGCAAGCCTCCGCGTATGAGACCGCCTTTCGCCATTACATGATTTTTCATCCACCTTCCGTCCCACTGCGCCGAGCCGAGCATGCCTGAGCTGCCAGAAGTTGAAGTCACGCGGCGCGGCGTGGCCCCGCATATCGAAGGGCGCATCGTCGACTCCGTGCTGGTGCGCCGCGACGGCCTGCGCTGGCCCTTCCCGCCCGGCCTGGACGCGCTGCTGCGCGGCCAGCGCATCACCCACACCGGGCGGCGCGGCAAGTACCTGCTGATCGGTTTCGCCCACGGCACGCTGATCGTGCATCTCGGCATGTCCGGCCACCTGCGCGTGCTGCCGGCCGACACGGAAGCAAAAAAGCACGATCACATCGACCTGGTGGTGCACAGCGACGACGGCCTGCAGGCGCTGCGCATGAACGATCCGCGCCGCTTCGGCGCGGTGCTGTGGCACGGCGTCAACGACGGCGACCTGGAACAGCACATCCTGCTGCGTGAACTGGGTGTGGAACCGCTCGAGGATGGCTTCACCGGCGAGCTGCTGTATAAAGCCACGCGGCGCCGCGCCGCGCCCATCAAGCAGGTGCTGCTGGCGGGCGATATCGTGGTTGGCGTCGGCAATATCTACGCCTGCGAAAGCCTGTTCCGCGCGGGCATCAATCCGAAAACCCCGGCCGGCCGCATCGGACGTAGTCGCTATGACAAGCTGGCTGATGCCATTCGCACAATCCTTGCCGAGGCCATCGTGCAAGGCGGCAGCACATTGCGTGACTTTCTTGCTGTAAACGGACAATCGGGATACTTCCAGCAGACGTATTTCGTCTATGATCGTGCTGGAGTGCCGTGCCGCAACTGTGGCACCCCGATCCGCCAGATCAAGCAGGGTCAGCGCTCTACTTTTTATTGTGTAAATTGTCAGAAGTGACGAGGGCAACGTGAGCAGAATGGTGCACGATTTCGAGCAATACAGCGCGTGGCGGCAAGATGTCGTGGCGGCGCTGGAAAATTATCAGATGTGGGTCAACGCGGCCGAGCTGACCGATGCGGTCACCGAGCAGCGCATCGCGCGTGCCCTCTCCCGGCTGGCCGACGACAAGCTGTCGGTGGCCTTCGTCGCGGAATTCTCGCGCGGCAAATCCGAACTGATCAACGCCATCTTCTTCGCCGACTATGGCCAGCGCATCCTGCCTTCCGCGGCCGGGCGCACCACCATGTGCCCGACCGAGCTGATGTACGACCCGGCATTCCCGCCCTGCATCCGCCTGCTGCCGATCGAAACCCGCGCCGACAACCTGTCCACCAGCGACTACCGCGACAAGCCGGAAGCCTGGACCGTGCTGCCGCTCGCGCTTGACGCCGGCGACGAGATGCATGAGACGTTCAAGGAAGTCTCCAAGACGCGCATGGCCGATGCCGTCGAAGCCAAACGCTACGGCCTGTTCGACGAGACCGATCCGGACGTCGCCGCCACCCTGGACGAAGCCGGGCAGATCGAGATTTCACAATGGCGCCACGCGATCATCAACTTCCCGCACCCGCTGTTACAGCAAGGCCTGGTGATCCTCGACACGCCTGGCCTGAACGCCATCGGCACCGAACCGGAACTGACCCTGAACCTGATTCCGAATGCCCACGCGGTGCTGTTCATCCTGGCCGCCGAAACCGGCGTGACCAAGAGCGACATCGAAGTCTGGCGCACCCACATCGGCGGCGGCAGTGGCCGTATCGTTGTGCTCAACAAGATCGACGCCATGTGGGACGAGCTCAAAAGCGAAGCTGAGAACGACGCCGAGATCGAGCGCCAGCAAAACTCGGTGGCGCACCTGCTCTCGCTCGAACCTGCCCAGGTGTTCCCGGTGTCGGCCCAAAAGGCGCTGGTGGCCAAGATCAACGGCGACATGCCATTGCTGGAAAAGAGCCGTCTGGGCTCGCTCGAAGCGGCGCTGTTCAACGAACTCATTCCCGCCAAGAAGGACATCATCCGCAAGCAGCTGGCCGACGACCTGGCCGCGCTGGTGGTGGTGCAGCAGAGCAGCCTCGGCACGCGCGTCAAGGATATCGTCGAGCAGCTGCAGGAACTGAAAAGCCTGCGCGGCAAAAACCAGAGCGTGCTGTCCCACATGATGCGCCGCATCGACGCCGAGAAAAAGGAATTCGACGCCAGCCTGTTCAAGCTGCAGGGCACCCGCTCGGTGTTTGCGCGCCTGTCCACGGAGCTGTACACCACGCTCGGCATGGACATCGTGCAGGCCGAGATCGACGCCGTGCGCGGCGCCATGCAGGCCACGCGCTTTGCCACCGGCATGCGCACCCCGGTCAAGCAGTTCTTCGACCAGGCGCGCGCCAACATCGACCGCTCCAACATCAAGATCGGCGAGATCAGCGAGATGATGGAGATGATGTACAAGAAGTTCGCCGCCGAGCATGGCCTGCAGCTGCCTTCGCCGATGCCGCTTTCGCTGAACAAGTACCGCGCCGAGATCGAGGCCATCGAAGAGGTCTATCAGAAGCAGTTCGGCACCACCACCCTCCTGATGACCAGCCGCGGCGCGCTGCTGGAGCGCTTTTTTGACTCGATCGCCTCGCGCGTGCGGCGCAGCTTCCGCGCCGCCAATGCCGATGTCGAGGCGTGGCTGAAGGTGATCATGGCGCCGCTCGAAGCGCAGATCCGCCAGCACAAGGA
>CAMLFK010000270.1 GCA_946479255.1 uncultured Oxalobacteraceae bacterium | reverse complement strand
CGACAACGACATGCTGCTGGCCGGCGCCATCCCCGCCGCGGTCCTGGCGCTGCTCACCCAGGCCCTGTTCGAACTGATCGAAAAGCTGGCCGCCCGGCACGGATCAGTCCGGACTTGATACCGATCAATGCGAGATTTTGCGGTTGGGTAATTATTGAAGTCAGAGAAAGCACTTCTTCGCACTGGTAAGAAATTGTAAAGGCTCAAGAATCTACGGCGCATCCAAACTATAGTGAAGCCGTAGATTGATTCCAGTCTCCCCTCCCCATATTAACCACATGGGTTCACCCACGGCACTTCGGTCCCGTGGGTTTTTTCTTTGTCACGCTTTCGCCAGTGCCTTCAAGGCCTCGCCGGTCACGCGGCAGATGCGCCAGAGGCTGGTTTGGGAGCGCCGACCGCCCAGGCGACGCTGCCCAGGCACACGGCCATGCCCAGCCATTCGATCGGCCCGGGGCGGTAGTGTTCCAGCTGGATCGACAGCAGCACCGAAATGACCGGCGTGACGACGCCGATATACACGGCCTTGTCCGAGCCGATCCGGTTAATCAGCGTGAAGTAGGCGGCAAAGGCGATGACCGAGCCGAACAGCGACAGGTAGAGCAGGCCGAACAGGTAGCGCGGGCTGCTCGGGATGGCGAAGCGCTCGCCGCTCATCAAGGTCCACAGCGCCACCATCAGGGTGCCCCACAGCATGGTCCAGGCCATCGTCAGCACCAGTTCGGGCGTTTCTTCGCGCACCTTGGCCACCAGCACGGTGCCGGCCGAGCTGGCGATGGTTGCCACCAGCGCCAGGCCCATTCCCAGCATGATGCCGCCGGGGCGCCCGCCGCCCAAGTCCTGCCATGCAGCTTCGATCGAGCGGGCGAACAGCAGAGCGACGCCGGCCACCGCGGCGATGCCGGCCAGCCAGGTCCGCCCGGCGACCGGTGTGCCGAACATGAGGCGTGCGCACAAAGGCGTCCAGAACACCATCAGCGCGAACAGCACCGCGACCAGGCCCGACACGAGATATTGCTCGGCGCGGTAGGTGCAGGCATACGACAAGGCGAAGGTGAAAAATCCCTGCAAGATCATCCAGCGCTGGGTACGCCACGGCAGCCACAAGGGCGTGCCGCGCAGTTTGCACCAGGTGAACAACACCGCGCTGGACAAGGCGAAGCGGTACACCACCGACACCGATGGTGCGATCTCGCCCAACTGCAAGGTGATGGCGTAAAAAGTGGAACCCCAGATCAGCGAGGCGATGACGAACAGAAGGGGAGATGACATCGAAAAAGTATAGGCGGAAACGCCTTTCCGTGCCGGGCATGGCGCCAAAACCACAGTCCGTGAAAATCGCTCGCGCAGCGCAAACCCTAGCCTCATACTGACAAAATGATGTTTTTCTCAAGATTAGGGGGAAAGAGCATGAAAGCCTCGCTGCCGCTCAAGACCGCCGTACTGATCGCTTACGTGGCGGCCTGCACCCACTTGCTGGTGCTCGCGCATGAGGTAGACACGCTGTACGTCACCGACGTGGCCGATACCACGGCGCTGCGCCTGCGCGCCGAGGGCTTGGTGCAGTAAGTTGCTTACCAGTCGAGCTTGAGCCGGCGGTACAAAAAGCTCAGCACGAACAGCGGGCCGATCAGCAGAAAGCGCAGGTCATCCAGGAAGGACGGCTTCTTGCCCTCGATCTGATGGCCGATGAACTGGCCGATCCACGCCAGCACAAAGATCGCCAGCGACAAGGGCAGCACCGCCACCTGCGCGATCAGCGCCAGTACGATGAGCATCAGCATGGCCATCGCCAGCATGCCGATGGCAAACGGCCGCGACAGCTTGTCGTAGTACCACAGCGACGCCCCCGTGACGATCAGCGCGGCCAGTGGATGGATCCACCAGATGATCCCCAGCAGCGAGAACACGATCAGCGGCACGCAAACCATGTGGATCAGTTCGTTCGTGTGATTGCGATGGCTCTCGCTGTATTGCGCGAGCAGCAGGTCGATGGTGCGGGGGGCGGGGTGCATGGAGACTCCGTGCATGTTGGGGCGCGACAATTTTACACCCGCAGCGCGGCGGCCCGCATAGAATCAGCGGATGATAGCTCAGCCTCCTTCCCTGACCGGCCTGGCGCCGGTCGCCGATGCGCGTACCCGCATCCTGATTCTCGGCAGTTTCCCGGGCGCCGCCTCGCTCGCGGCCGGGCAATATTACGCGCACCCGCGCAACCAGTTGTGGACTATCCTGTCGGCGCTGACGGGCGAGGATCTGGCCGCGCTGCCGTACGCCCAGCGCCTGCCGGGCCTGCTGGCGCATGGCTTCGGCTTGTGGGATGTGCTGGGCGCTTGCGAGCGGGAAGGCAGTCTCGATTCGGCCATCCGCAAGCCGGCCGCGAACGATTTCGGCAGGCTGCGCGAACTGTGCCCTCAGTTGCAGACGGTCGGTTTCAACGGCCAGACGTCCGGCAAGTTCGCCCCGCAGTTCGCGGCGCAGGGATACCGTACGCTGGTGCTGCCGTCGACCTCGCCGGCCCATGCGTCCTTATCGTTCGAACAGAAACTTAGCGCCTGGCGGGATTTGCAGTACTGAAGCCACCAGCACTGAAGCTACCAGTACTTGGGATAGCGTGCGGTGCGCGTGGCGTTGTTGTACAGCAGGGCGACGATCACGATGATCAGCGCCCCTAGCGCGGTCGGAAACACCAAAAAACCCCAGCCCGGCTGCGACAGGAACACGATCACCGGATTGGACCCGGCCGGCGGATGCACGGTGCGGGTGATCATCATGATCGCAATCGCACTGCCGACCGCGATCGCCATCGACCACCAGTGCGGGCCGAACAGCTGCAGCGCCAGCAGGCCGATCGCCGAACTCAGAATATGCCCAGCCAGCACATTGCGCGGCTGGGAGAAGGGCGCGTCCGGATAGCCGAACACCAGCACACAGGATGCCCCGAACGAGCCCAGCACCAGCACCGCGGAGAGCGCATCGGTGAGGCTCGCCACCGCGGCAATCGCCAGCACACCGCCCAGCCAGGCAATCGCCACGCTTTTGCCCGAAGGCGCGGGAGGCAGGGCGGCGTGGTCGCCGCGCATCTTCATCAGGAACGTGCGCACAGGTGAACCTTTCTTGATAGTAATCGACACAAACCAAACGTTTGGTATGTGCATCCTAACAAAAAAATGGTTCAGGCCGTCAGTTCAGCACCACCGGCCGCCGCGCCAAGGTCCGCAAATGCTCCAGTTTGGCCGAGTAGCGCCGGCTCAGGGCCACGGTATTGCTGGTGTCGCGCGCCAAGTGCAATTGTTCGCGCGCGCCCTTGGCTTCGCCCAGGCCCAGCTGGGCCAGCGCCAGCCAGAAATGGAACTCGTGGTAATACGGCGAGCGCCGCACTTCCTTGTTGAACAGGCGCTTGGCTTCGGCGTAGTCGCCCTTGGCCATGGCGGTCTGGCCCAGGCGGAAGTAATGGAAGGCCGGCGTCGGGTCGAGCGTCGCGACCCGGGCCGCCAGTTGCTTCGACTCGGCATCCTTGCCCAGTTTGGCCAGCACCGGCACCAGATTGTGCATCACGTGGATATTCTCCGGCTCGCGCAGCAGGGCCGCGCGGAACACCTTTTCGGCCATGGGCAGGTCGCCGCGCCGCTGGTACACCACGCCGAGGGTGTTGTAGCCGTTCAGATGGTCCGGAAATTGGGCCAGCAGATTGCGCGCCCACCAGTAGGCATCGTCGAATTTGCGCGCCGACATCAGCTCGGCGGCGCGGTTGTTCATGTACATCGCGGTGATGGTATCTTCGTCGATCTGGCGCGAGTGGAAACTGGCGCCCTCGCGCGAAGCAATAAAGTCCACCGTCAGCATCGCCCCGTCGAATGAACGGTAGCCGGAACCCACCTGGCGGCCCAGGGTCAGGTTGACATGGGTATTGGCAAACAGCAAGTCGTCGGTGCGGCTCCACACTTCATCCATCGCCACATCGTTGTACTGCACCGTCATGCCCAGTTCCTTGGCGAAGGCGGCGGTCATGATCACCAGCGACAGGCAGTTGCCCATGCGCGCGTCGTAGGTGTCGGCGGCGTTGCGGGTGACCGAGGCATCGTATTCCAGTTTCAGTTCGCCAGCCTGGTAGAGTGCCTGGACCAGGCCACGCTCCTTGCCGTGAAAGCGCGTCATGGAAGCGAAGCGCGGACTGTGCAGGTAGGCGCGCATGGCCGGACTGAGCGCGAACAAGTTGGCGGTGGTGGCCGGGGACGAGGGCGGGGCGACGCTGTGATCGCTGAACAGTTCGGTCGGCGGCAAGGGGGCCGGCACGCGCACGCTGGCGCATCCGCCGGCAACGATGGCGAGCCAGGCCGCCAGCACTACACGAATCCAAGTCCCCATGGTCTCCTCCATGCACACGATTGAATCGCACCGCTGATTTTTACGCGGTTTTTAAATTCAGTATCGTACCGGCGCGGCGGCTTGTCAAAGCCTGGACAAGCTAGTGTTCGGAATGAAAGGAGTCGTGCAGGCCGTCGAGCAGGTCGGTGGTTTCGCCGTCCGACAGGCCGAGGTAGGCGCAGGCGCGGGTGCCGCCCTTGTCCCATTCGAGCGAGCCGGCGTGGCCCTGGTATTGGGCGATGGCGCTTTCGGCCAGCAGCGACAGGGCCACCAGCGAGCGCACGGCGTCGTCGGTGGCCTCGTCTTCCAGCACGCTGTAGTCCTGGTGATGCAGGATGGCCACCGACACGTCGGAGGACAGGCCCCAGTTGCGCGCCAGCAGGCAGCCGATGGCGGCATGGTTGGTGCTGTGGCGCTCGTCTTCGAGAACGGTGACGGCGCGCTCGGCTTCAAAGGCGCAGTCGGCCATGGTGGCGGCGTAGGTCGGAAAGCGGTCCAGCAGCAGCGGCACGCCGGTATCGCAAAACAGGCCGAAGGTGTGGGCCACATCCGGCTCGCCGATGCGCAGCTTGCGCGACAGATACACCATCGCCTGCGCGCGCCGGGTGGAAACATCCCAGAAACTGGCCAGCACCTGCTTATCGGTCGGGATAGCCTGGCGCGCCAGCAGCCCGGTCATGAGCGAGGCCACCTGGTTAATGCCGAGGAAGATGATGGCCTGGTCGATCGACTTGGCCTTGCGCTTGCCGCCGTAGAAGGATGAATTGGCCAGCTTGAGCAGCGCGCCGGCCATGCCGACGTCGCTGGCGATGATGCGTCCGATTGCAGCAGGGCAGGGATCCTCCTGGTTCAGCTCCCGCTGCAGGTCGGCCAGCAGGCTGGGCCGCGGCGGAATGCGGATCGATTTGATGAGGGCTTCGACCGGATCGCTGCTGGTCGTTGCCACGGCGGCTAGTTTGCTCATGTGATAACGGGGGGGCCTGCGTCTTTCCGACGCGCAAGATGTCACTATAAACCAGTGTTAAGACAGTTGCACTAAAGCATTTCACGATTTACTGGATCCTGTGGCGAATCCGTCAGTACGCCGCTGTTCCGGCATGTCGTTATAGAATTCTTGCCATGCAAACCATCCTGGCAGGTATCGATTTCAATGCCCCCTCCGAGCTGGTGGCGCGCCAGCTGATCGGCGTGGTGGTCCTGGTCGACGGCGTTGGCGGGCGCATCGTCGAGACCGAGGCCTACGACCGCGAAGACCCGGCATCGCACGCCTTCAGCGGCCCCACCGAGCGCAACGGCGCCATGTTCGGCGCCCCGGCCCACGCCTATGTGTACCGCTCCTACGGCATCCACTGGTGCCTGAACTTCGTCTGCCGCGAGGCCGGCCACGGCGCCGGGGTGCTGATCCGCGCGCTCGAACCGCTGGCCGGCATTGCCACCATGGCCGGGCGGCGCGGCGTGGAGGACATCAAGCTGCTCTGCTCCGGACCGGGAAAATTGTGCCAGGCCCTGAAGGTCACGCGCGCCTGCAACGGCCGCTCGCTGGCCGAAGCGCCGTTCGCCCTGTTCGCGCCCGAACAAGCATTCCAGGTGGTGCAGGGGCCGCGCATCGGCATTTCCAAGGCGATGGATGTGCCGTGGCGCTTCGGCCTGGCCGGATCGAGTTACCTCAGCCGGCCGTTCCGCTAGCCTGCCATTGCCTCTGCGGCAGGCAGCGCCACCCTTGTCCCGCCGCGCGCGCCGGCGCGCACCGGGCTGCGCTCGGCGCGCCGCTCGGACGGATCATAAAAGCCGGCGTCCGGATCGGCGTGCAAGGCCGGTTCGTCCGCCAGCGCGGGGTCTTGCTGCGTGCCGCCGTGCTGCGCGTCGGCGTCGATCTCGAACACCGCCACCGCGCGGGTCAGGTTGGCGGTTTGCTCGTGCAGGCTCTCGGCCGCCGCCGCGGCCTGCTCGACCAGCGCGGCGTTTTGCTGCGTCATGGCGTCCATCTGGGCGACCGCGCGGTTGACTTCGGCGACCCCTTCGGCCTGCTCGCTGCTGGCCACGCTGATGCGCTCGATGATGTCGTTGACCTGCTGGACCGAAGCGACAATGTCGCCCATGCTCCGGCCGGCTTCGTTGACCGAGGCGCTGCCGGAGTCGATGGTGGCGACCGAGGCGGCAATGAGCGCCTTGATCTCCTTGGCCGCGGCCGCCGAGCGCTGCGCCAGGGTGCGCACTTCGGCCGCCACCACCGCGAAGCCGCG
>CAMLFK010000269.1 GCA_946479255.1 uncultured Oxalobacteraceae bacterium | reverse complement strand
CCGCGCACGGCCAGCACATAATCGACGCGCGGCACGCCTTTGCGCGGCACCACCCAGACCTGCAGGCCGTTGGGCAGGGTCTTCTTGACGATCTGCGGCACCGGAATCGGCTTGTCTTTGCCGTAGGGTGGCATCTTCGATGGCGCTTCCTTCGGTGCTGGGGCATCGGCGGCGTAGGCGCCCGGGGCGAACAGGAGAGAAATGCAGCAAGCCAGCATCAGTTTTTTCATTGGGTTCTCCTTAGTTCTTCGCCGGCGCGGCTGCCGCCGGTTTGGCGGCGCTGTCCGCGGCGATCATGGCGGCCGGCTTGCGGTCGATGACGGTGCGGTTGTTACGGGTCAGGTAGGTCGCGGCCACGCGGCGGATGTCGTCCGAGGTGACAGCGTCGATCCAGCCCGGAATCTGGTTGGCCACGTTGGCGTCGCCCCACAGGGTCTGCAGCTTGGCCAGGGTGTTGGCGCGGTTGATGTAGCTTTCGAGGGTGTTGTTCCAGTCCGCCAGCATGCGCGTCTTGACCCGTTTTAGGGTGGCGTCGCCGACGCCGTCCTTGGACACCTTGGCGATTTCCTCGTCGATCGCTTTCAATAGCGCATCGGCATCGGTGTTGGGCTTATACAGTGCGAATACGGTGAACAGGGTAGGGCCGTTGAATTCCCATGGGCTGGTCAGGCCGTATAGCGAGTCGACATTGAGCGCCAGTTCGCGGCCCTTGACCAGGCCCTGGTACAGCACCGAGGCGTCGCCTTCGGCCAGCAGGTTGCCCAGTACCGCCATCGGCGCCAGGTCGCGGCTGCCGCGCTCCGGCATCTTCCAGGCCGCGGCAATGGCGGGCACCTGGGCCAGCGCATCGCTCTGGACGATGCGTTTTTCGGCCGTATTGAGCGGCTCGCTGAAGTCGGCCGCCTTGGGGCTGGGGCGGCGCGCAATGCCGCCGAAGTACTTCTGCGCCAGCGCGAAGCCCTGGGCCGCGGTGACGTCGCCGGCGATGCCCAGCACGGCGTTGTTGGGACCGTAGTAGTCGCGGTGGAAGTTGCGCACGTCGTCCAGGCTGGCGCCTTCGAGGTCTTCGAAGCTGCCGTAGCCGTCGTGGTTGTTTTCCCACTTCTGAAACGCGTGCTGGGCGATGTCGATCCACATGAAGCCGCCGTAGGGCTGGTTCTTGACGTTGACGCGGATCTCTTCCTTGACCACGTCCTGCTGGTTCTTCAGGGTCTTTTCATTGAAATCGAGGGTCTTCATGCGGTCCGCTTCGAGCCACAGGATCGATTCGAGCGCGGAGGCGGGGGCGGTCTCGATGTAGTCGGTATAGTCGGGCCGGGTGGAGCCGTTATTGCGCCCGCCACCGCCGGTGATGGCGCGGTCGAACTCTCCTTTGGGCGCGTTGGGCGTGCCCTGGAACATCAGGTGTTCGAACAGGTGGGCGAAGCCGGTGCGGTTTTTCGGCTCGAGCCGCATGCCGACGTGATAGACCACCGAGACCCCGACGGTGGGCGAGGAGTGGTCGGGAGAGACCACCACGGTCAGGCCATTGTCGAGCTTCTTGACGTGGACGGGAAGGGACCAGCGGTCGCTGGCGGCGGACAGCGCCGGCAGCGAAACGGAGAGGCCGGCCAATAGAACGAGAACGGAGCGCAGTCGCATGTACACCTCGGAAGATAAATGGAGCGAAATCAATCGCGTTGTATCTTAGCGCATGTTGGTTTTTAAGCAAACAGGCAGCGCGCACAGGTGTAGGACGAAAAGGTGGTGGACGAAAAAAACCGCCGGGACGCGCAGTCCCGGCGGCCAGATCAGCTAGGAGGAGGCTTATGCCTGCTCTTTTTGCTTGCGACGGCGTGCGGTGAAGGCCAGCAGGCCCAGGCCGCCCAGCATCATTGCATAGGTTTCTGGTTCTGGAACTGGTGCCAGTGCCAGGTTGGCGGCGTACTTGCTCGCGCCATTGCCCAGTACGTTACCTGCTACTTGCACGTAGTAGGTGCCGGCAGCCAGGTTAGCGTACGAGAAGTTCCAGTTGTCGATGTTGCCCGACGACAGCTGGGTGCCGCTCAGCAGCGAGCCGTTGGCATCAAACAGCGAGAAGTCGTTGATCGACAGGCCGCCGGTGTCGCCGCCGCCGATTGCCCAGACGTCACCGGTCAGGGTGCCGGCGACGGAAGTGGTGAAGCTGTACTTGTCGGAAAAGCTGTTGCCGGAGTTTTGCGAGCCGAACTTGGCGCCGAAGAACGAGGCATTGTCTTCGTCAAAGGTCACGGTCTCGATGGGGTTGCTGATGTCAGCAGCGTGGGCACTGAAAGCGGCCGAGGCCAGTAACAGCGCGGACAGGATTGCCTGAGATTTTTTCATATTTGCACCTATAAAAGTTTGCCCTCAACAGAGGCTGGGTTGTGGCATGAAAACGCGTTGGAACGCGAGTGGCCAATCTAACATCGTGTATTGAGCAATCTCAGCGATGACACATGGTCTTTACAATTCGTTGCAAGTTTCAAATTGGAATTAGTTTTCCAATAGTCAACGACTATTACGCGGGCTCGTCATAGTGTGCATCGCACCAAAAATGGTAGCTAATACATCTATCGATCAATAGTTTGTAGGAATGAGCCTACAAAAAGGCGAGAAAATGACTGGTCGAATTGTTAAGTGATTTCTAAGCTTGGCGGGGCCGGTAAATCACTGTCGAAATTTGGGAAGGTGTGGCGCTTCCTCGTGGAGAGGCTCGGATCGCCTTGGTGCAAGTTGCCTCGACCGTATGCGCCAGCATGGTGAATACTGCGGAAAAAGCGGGCCTGTGGCAGTGGCACGAAACCTGCAGTGTCAGAAGCGTTAGCCGCCAGCGACGGCGGTGCGTTTCACATGGAGGCAATGATGTTTGAGCAAGTGGACTTAGGTACCAACACCCGGGCAACCCAACCCGAGCCGCGCCTGTCGGGCGACGTGTTCGGCGCGCTGATTAACCTGTCGGGAAGGCGCCGCTTTACCTCGCAGCGGGTGGTCCTGTATGCGGTGCTGGCCTCGCTCGGCCACGAAGGCGCGGCCGGCACGGCGCGCGATACGCTCGACGCCTTCCGCGACGCGCACCTGACCCTGGTCGAAGGCAAGCGTGGGCTGCCCGGCGTGTTCTGCGGCCAGCTGCACGATGCCTACTTCGGCACCCTGCAGGGCGACAAGACCATCCGCGACTTTATCCTGCTGGCCGAGACCACGCTCGACGCCGTCACCAGCGATGCACGCGGCGCGCCCCTGCTGCTCGATGAGCTGGTGCGCAGCGCCACCCCGCTGCTCTCCGTGCTCAACGGGCTGACCCTGGTGTACGAAGAACAGTCCAAGCGCCACGCCCAGCTGCAGCGCAAGCAGGTGCAGGAGATGATGGGCGACATCAAGACCATCGCCAAGCAAGCCCGCATGGTGGCCTTCAACGCGCAGATCGTGGCGGCCCGGGCCGGTGACGCGGGCAAGGAATTCGCCGTCGTGGCCAGTGTGATGACTAACATCACCGGCGAGATCGACGAGCTGGTGCAGGGCGCGCTGGCCGGTTCGCTGGCCAGCAGCTAGCTGCCGAGCAGCGTCGCGCCCAGGCGCGTGCCCAGGCACAGCAAGGTGAGGGTAGGCGGCAGTCCCCAGGCCTGGGGAATCACCGAGGCGTCGCACACGTACAGGCCGGCGGTAGCCGTGCGCAGCTCGCTGTCGACGCCCGCGCCGATGCGCACGCTGCCGCCCGGGTGGGCAGCGAAGTGATGGGTCTCGAACACCTTGGCGGCGCCGGCCGTCTCCAGGATCGCGCGCGCGATACCGATGCCGTGCGCCAGCCTGGCGCGGTCGCCCGCCCGCAAGCGCTTGTTAACCCAGTGCGGCCCGATGCTGCCGCCGATCTCGTCGCGGATCTTCACCATGATGGTCAAGCTGCGCCGGTGCGCGCCAAGGCGGTCGATGCGCCCGGCCTGCAGCGCAAAGGCCTGGTACATCGGGCCGGGCAGGGTCATGTCGGCCAGGGTCACGCCTTCGCTGTCCAGGCGCAGGCCGGCCGCCATCGGCACTTCGGCGCCGCCGTCGACATCGTCCACGCTGCCGATCACCGCCACCACCGGATCGCTGAAAAAACTGTGCTTGCGCGGCGCCAGTCCTGAACTGTGCAGCAGGCGCGGGCTGCCGATGCCGCCGCCGGCGGCGATCACCAGCGGCGCACGGGCTTCGCGCCGCTGTCCCGCATGGAGGTACAGGACGCCAGCGGCATGCTGGTTTTCCACCAGCACGCGCAGCACTTTGGCCTGGTCGTGCAGGGTGGCGCCGTGCCGCACCGCCTCATCCAGGAAATCGCGCGCGCTCCACTTGGCGCCGAACGGGCAGCCATAGGCGCAGCGCCAGCAGCCGCTGCGGCAGATGGTGGGGCGGATCATCTTGTCGAGTTTATGCCAGGGCAGGCGGCGCGCGCGTGCCGCCTCCATGATGCGCGCGGCCATTGGCCCGACCAGATTGTCGGGCAGCGGGGCGATCGGCAGCTCGGCGCGCAACTGCGCCAGGGCCGGCGTCAGGTCGATGCCGTGGGCGGCGAACATGGCCAGCGGCGGATCGGCCGCGGTGGCGAAATTGAGCGCCGAACTGCCGCCCGCGGTGATGCCCTGTACCAGCAGCGAGCCGTCGCCATGGACAAACGCGCCTTTGCCCGGCACGGCCGCCATGCCGGCCATCTGCACCAGCTTGCCGGCCAGCGGCGCGGCGCTGCCTTGTTCGAGGATCAGCACGCGCATGCCGCCCATGGCCAGCGCGCGCGCCACCGCCGCGCCGCCCGGGCCGCTGCCGGCCACGATGGCGTCATAGGAGTCGGGGAGTGAAGGGGATGAATCAATCATGTGACGCAGTATACGTACGGCGCATGCTAAAACACCGTCTTTTTTCGCGCCTGATCCTCCCAATATGCAGTTCATCGCACAAATCTGGCCGGAGGTCGGCGGCGGCGATATAGTTATTCTTCATCCAACAAGAACAACGGCCGATCGGAGACCCCATGCAACGTCACTTCAGCGCAATCATCAGCGTGAGCCTGGCCGCGGCCCTGTGCGCCCTGGCCGCCAGCCGGGCCTGTGCTGCCGATGACTCAGCCTCTGAAGTGCGCACTGTCGATGCGCGCATCACCCGCGTGCGCCTGGACGGCATCATCGAACTGAAGCTGCGCCAGGGGCCCAAGCCCGAGCTGGTGATCAGCGGCGAACGCCGCTGGCTCAGCAAGACCGTGACCGAACAGCGTGGCGATACCCTGGTCATCGATACCGAAGCGAAGGAAATCCGCCTGTCCAACCGCGACCGCGGCGTGCACGCCGAACTGACCCTGCCGCAGCTGCGCGAAGTGGTCTCCAACAGCCTGGGCTGGACCGACATTGCCGGCTTTTCCGGAGACCAGCTGGTGCTCTCGCTGGAAGGGGCAGGCTCGATGCGGGTGGTGGCCAACTACCGCGTCCTCAGCGCCACCTTGGGCGGGCTGGGCAGCATGAACATCCAGGGCGGCATGAGCGAGGGCATCGACCTGAACCTGCGCGGCGCCGGCTATGTGACCCTGGCCGGCAATGCGCGCTGGCTCAAGGCCAACCTGGGCGGGCTCGGGGGGCTGGACGCCCAGCAGTTCCAGGTGGACGTGGTCAAGCTCGACATGGGCGGACTGGGCAATGCCGCCGTGTACGCCCGCCACACCGCCACGCTGTCCCTGAACGGACTGGGATCGGTGACGGTTCATGGCAAACCGGCGACGCGCCAGGCCAGCGTGAATGGCCTGGGCAAGGTGACCTGGAAATGAGCGCGGACTATCCCCTGGCTTCACCCGGCAGGCGTTCCATGCACGGCTGGCTGATCGCGGCCGGGCTGGCGCTGTCCATGCCCGGGCAGGCCGCCAGCGGCTTTGCCGAAAGCGCCAACGCCTACAACAGCGGCAACTACGCGCTCGCGCTCAAGAAAGTCACTCCGCTGGCCAAATCCGGCCATGCCGACGCCCAGCACCTGCTGGGGCTGATGTACTACATGGGACGTGGCGTGGCGCGCGATTACCGCCAGGCCATGCACTGGCACCGCAAGGCGGCCGACCAGGGCAAGGCCGACGCCCAGTATGTGGTGGGGGCGATGTACTACACCGGCAATGCGGTGCCGCAGGACCACCGTCAGGCGGTCGGCTGGTTCCGCAAGGCGGCCGAGCAGGGCCATGCCGAGGCCCAGCATGCGCTCGGGCTGATGTACCGCTATCACGTGGCCGGCATGCCGCAGGACATGGTGATCGCCTACATGCTGTGGAACCTGGCCGCCGCCAACGGCCACCGCAACGCCATCGAGCAGCGCGCATCGCTCGCCAGGCAGATGACCCAGGAGCAGGTCGACGAGGCACAAGCCCTGTCGCGCAACTGGAAACCGGGCACGCCGTTGCCGACCGTTTCCCATACGGGTGGCGGCGGTTCTTGAACGATTAGTGCCTCGTGATGTAAGGACGTCACCGACAGCTTGATGGGGTGTTGTCCTACACGCGCATGGCGAATCCTTGGTGTCCCGGTCGCCTCTACATGACTAGGATGAAAATCTCTCAGCCGGTAGTCATAGGCTGGTGTATCACGTAACCATCATTATTTGGAAGCAATCATGGCTAA
>CAMLFK010000268.1 GCA_946479255.1 uncultured Oxalobacteraceae bacterium | reverse complement strand
CTCGTACTCCTGCTTGAGCCGCGCCACCATCTCCGCCACGGACGGCACGTCATCCATCAAGCCCACGCCCTGGCCGGCGCCCCAGATATCGCGCCAGGCCTTGGCGGTGCCGTCGCCGAAGCTCATCTTCGACTTGTCCGATTCCGGCAAGGCATCCGGATCGAGTCCGGCGTTGATGATCGACTTCTTCAGGTAGTTGCCGTGCACGCCGGTGAACAGATTGGTATAAACGATATCCGCCGCGCTCGAGCTGACAATCGCCTCGCGGTAATCTTCGGTGACATTCGATTCCCTGGTGGCCAGCCAGCGCGAGCCGATGTAGGCGAAGTCCGCCCCCATGGCTTGCGCAGCCAGGATCGCGTCGCCGCTGGCAATCGCGCCGGACAGGGCAATCGGTCCCTTGAAGAATTTACGCACCTCGCCCACCAGCGCGAACGGCGACAGCGCGCCCGCATGCCCGCCGGCACCGGCCGCCACCAGGATCAGCCCATCGACGCCGGCTTCGAGCGCCTTTTCGGCATGGCGAATCGACACCACGTCGTGCATGACGATGCCGCCATACGAGTGAATCGCCTCTAACATCTCGGCCGGCGGCGCGCGCAAGGACGAAATAATAATCGGCACCTGGTGCTTGACGCACATGGCCACGTCATGTTCCAGCCGGCTGTTCGACTGGTGCACGATCTGGTTGACGGCAATGGGGCCGACCCGCTTGCCGGGGTTGGCTTCCTGGTACGCCTCCAGCTCGGCCTTCAGCTCGGTCAGCCAGGTGTCCAGCAGTTCCGCCGGGCGGGCGTTGAGCGCGGGGAAGGAGCCGACGATGCCGGCCTTGCACTGTGCCGCCACCAGCGCGGGACCACTGGCAATGAACATCGGGGAACCAATAACTGGAAGGGTGAGGTTCTGCAGCACAGTAGGCAATGCCATGACGGTCTCGCAATCGGATTGTGGGTGGTCAGGCAATTATAGAGCTGAAATAGAACGATCGTGCTGGAATCTATCTTCTAAAGATCGTGATTACGCAACAGCGCGCCGTCACGCTTCGCCGCGCCGGCCCGAACCAGTCCCTGCACCGCCCATTCCACCAGCTCATCATTGCTCTTGTCGAGGTAGCGGGTGCGCGCGATGCGCATCAGGGGAATCGCATCGAACAGGGCCGGAATGCTGTCCAGCGCAATCTGCTGGCGTTCGAGCAGCAGGAATTTGAGCATGACCTTGACGGCGTTTTCGGCGTTGCGCACCGGGCTCGCTTCGAGAATCTTGAGGCGGTTGAAGGCGCGCTTGAGCGATTCCTTCACGTCCGTGAACATCGGGCCATGGCCGGGAATGACCAGCCGCACATCCAGGCTGTCGATCAGCTCCAGCGTGGCGCGCTCTTCGGCAAAGCCGGATTCGCCGTCCAGCTCGGGGAAAATCACGCCAAAGCCGTTGCGCCACAGGGCATCGGCCGAGATGAGGATCTGTTCGCCCGGGCAGTACAGCACCAGCGCATGGGAATCGTGGCCTGGGGCACCCAGCACCCGCCATTCCTGCCCGGCCAGGCTCAGCACGTCGCCGCAGGCCAGGGTTTCCTGCGCTTCGAAGCGCGGCAGGTTCTGGCCGGTGGCATGAAAGTTGAGCCGCTCGACATTCCACGGATGCACGGCGGCGGCATCCGCTGCCGGGATGGCGATGCGGCAGCCGTAGCGCTGCTGCAAGGCGCAATTGCCACCCGCGTGATCGGAATGCAGGTGGGTGGTGATGATACGTTCGAGTGGGCGGCCACCCAGCGCGTGCTCGACCAGCGCCAGCGTCTGCGCAGCGTGGGTGACATAGCCGCTGTCGACCAGGGTGGCCGGACCGGGTCCGGTAAATAGCACGTTGTTCGACGAGAGCCAGCCGCGTTCGAAGACGTGCATTCCTTGTGGAAGATTCATTGGAACATTCTTTCTTCGCGCCGGCGGATTTCAGCCCATACCGTGCGCTTGTACTCGTCAGTTGCCGAACCCCACTGCACGATCTCGTCGATCTTGCGCAGGCAGCCGCGGCATAGTCCGTCCGGCCCCATCTCGCACAAGCTGATGCAAGGCGAGGGCACGGGCGTCATTTGTTCCGGTTTCATGTGTCGGATTACTTCGCAGTTTGCTCGATCAGCTCGATGCGGTTGCCAAAGGGATCGAAGATCACCGCGCGGGCACGCCCGGCAACCATCACGTCGGCCTTCACCTCCACGCCGCGCGCCGCCAGAAAACCGATGTATTCATGGAAACCATCGACCGTCAGCGCCGGATGCGCTTTCTTGGCTGGCACGAACTGTGCCTCGCCTCCCATGTGGATCTGCAACGGGCCGCAGGCGAACCAGCAGCCGCCGCTCATGGCCAAGTGAGCCGGTTTGGGGATCTCAAGCAATCCCAGCACGCCGTTGTAAAAGGCGCGTGCGCTGTCTTCCGCGCCGACCGGCATGGCAATTTGAACATGATCGATTCCGCTGATGTGGGGCATGGCTGGCCTGCTGAACGAGTGTGTCGAGAATCCGACATTATGGCATTCAATCAAATCGCACTTGACCCTGACACTCAGCGGCGTAGACTTACCATCCATACAGATGGTGCATGGATGCCACACAGATACTCTGGAGACATATGAATACGCGAGAACTTAAGCCGAAGCTGGTGGAGTCGGAAAAGATCACTATCAATCTCGGCCTGATCGACCTGGGTCAAATCGACCTGCTCGTGAACGAGGGCTTTTATTCGAACCGGACGGACCTGATCCGCACCGCGATTCGCAATCAGCTGGGTACCCACGCGGAGGTGGTACGCCAGACCGTCGCGCGAAAAAGCTTGGTGCTTGGCATCCACCACTATTCGCGCGCCGACCTGGAAGCGGCATTGAAAGCCGGCGAGCGCCTGCAAATCCAGGTGCTGGGCCTGGCGAGCATCGCCACCGATGTATCGGTGGAGTTGGCACTGGCCACCATCGAGTCGATCTTTGTGCTGGGCGCGCTGCATGCAAGCAGTGTCGTCAAAACGGCACTGGCCGGACGCATCCATTGATGCGCTTGAAATAAGGAAGCACCATGAAATTCAATGAAAAGCTGTTCTCGACCATGCGCAACGCTACCAGGTCGCTGGTGGAAAAGGGTCCGAAGGCCGCTACCAGCGTCATCCAGGAAGCCCTCAAGGTGCTGACGCCGGGGAAAACACGAGCGGCCCCCCAGGCTGCAGCCGCGCCCTCCCCTGCCCCGGCGATGCGCGACATTAATCCGCCGCCGCAAGGCAAGCCAGCTTCGCCGCCCCAGCCCGAGGCCGCCGCGCCGCGCAATCCGGTCGAAGAGGCGCAAGAAGCCTTCAAGAACTTCGTGCCGGACATGCTGGCCAAGCTGGACTTGCCCGTTGCTACCACGCCGGGCAATTTTAAGATGCCGAACTTCGACTTCTCCAAGTTTGATGGCAAGTTCGAGATGCCGAATATCGACCTGCCGGGCATGAAGGGCGCGCGCGGCCCCGCCGAGCCGATGCCGGGCGAATTCATCGCCGGCAGCTTCACCAACGAGGCCGGCACGCGTACTTATAAACTCTATGTGCCGAGCACCTACACCGGCGAAGCGGTGCCGCTGGTGGTGATGCTGCACGGCTGCACCCAGGACCCGGACGATTTCGCCACCGGGACCCAGATGAACGCGCTGGCGGAAGAGATGCAGTGCCTGGTGGTATACCCGGCCCAGTCGCAACAGGCCAATGCCTCGCGCTGCTGGAACTGGTTCAGCGCGGTCGACCAGAAGCGCGACCAGGGCGAACCGTCCATCATCGCCGGCATCACCCGCACCATTATCCACTCGCACAAGGTGGACCAGGCGCGCGTCTACGTGGCCGGCCTGTCGGCGGGCGGCGCCATGGCGACCATCATGGGCACGCTGTACCCGGACCTGTATGCGGCCGTGGGCGTGCACTCGGGCTTGCCCTTCGCCTCGGCCCAGGACTTGCCGTCGGCGCTGGCCGCGATGCAGGGCAACTTCGGCAAACCGGTCCCGGCGGGCCAGGCGATTCCGATCATCGTCTTCCACGGCGACAAGGACACGACTGTGCACCCGGTCAATGGCGACGAGCTGATCCGTCAGGGCGCCCATCCGGCCCACAAGGAAATCAAGGTGGAACCGGGCCGCGTGCCGGATGGCCACGCCTACACCCGCAAGGTGCACCATCGCGACGACGGCACGCCGCATGCGGAACACTGGACCATTCACGGTGCCGGCCACGCCTGGTCGGGCGGCAGCGCGCGCGGCAGCTATACGGATGGCAAGGGACCGGACGCCAGCCGCGAGATGATGCGGTTCTTTACCACCAAGCGCTAGTTATCTGGTCACCTGGAAGAACAGCTCTTCCAGCGAGACCGGCGCGGCCCCGCTCGACGCCTCTTCCATCAGCGCGTCGAGCGGGCCTTGCAGCACAATCTTGCCATCCTTGAGGAAGGCGACATCGAAGGCGACCCGCTCCAGGTCCGACAGGATATGGGTGGAAAACACCACGGTGGTGCCGCGTTCGACCACGCCGTCGATCAGCTCAAGCAGGAAATCGCGCCGCCCCAAGGGATCGAGCGCCGACACCGGCTCATCCAGGATCAGCAGGTCGGGATCGTGGGCCAGAGCGCGGATGATCGACAGGCGCTGCTTCTCGCCGCCCGACAGCTTGCTGATCGGCTTGCTGCTGGTGTCGCCGCCCAGCTTCCAGCGCCTCAGCAGCCCTTCCACCTTGGCCTCGTTCCAGCGCGGATACAGGGCCTTGAAGTAGTCCAGCATCTGGCGCGGCGTGAGCCACTCGAACAGCTCCGACTGTTGCGGCACGTAGCCGATGCGCGAGCGCGCCGTATCCGACAGATTGGCCGCGTTTTCACCGAACAGGGTGACGTGGCCGCTGTCGGGTTCGCGCAGTCCCAGCAGGCATTCGAGCAGGGTCGACTTGCCGGCGCCATTGCGCCCCAGCAGGCCGATCACCTGACCGGGCTTGATCTGCCAGTCGAGGCAATCGAGCACCTGCTGCTGGCCGAAACGCTTGGAAATGGCAGCGGCATGGATGATGTACTCGTTCATATTTTTTACTCCTTATTCTTGTAAGTAAGCAGTCTCAGATGCGCGCGGCCGGGAAGGCGGGCGGCGCGGACAGCATCGTCCGCCAGCAACACCAAACGATCAGCCAAACCAGCAGCATGAGCAGCATGAACAGCGGCGCGGCCAACACACCGGTCCCGGGCGCCAGCAATCCCGGCAAAAACATCACCAAGAACATCAGCGAGAACGTCAGTACGTACAGTATCCCCATGGCGATACGACCTCGCGCTTTGTTTGCCAGCGCAAAATTGCGCAGCATGCCGGCAGCCAATAAGGCCGACGCCGACAAGGACGACATGTATTCGATGAATTTTGCTTGCGGAACATCTGCCACCGCCAGGAGCAAGGCCGAACAGCTCATGGCTGCAAGCCAATTCGTGAAAAACAAGCCAAGCAGGCCGCGCGCCAGCATCCGGTTCAGCGCGTTCGACCCGGGCATGCCCGGCGCCAGGCGCAGCAAGGCGTGCTCGGGCTGGCCGGCCGCAACGCGAGCGACCCCCTGCTGCAAAACAAGCTGCGAGGAAACCACCGATCCGATCAACATTCCGACGAGCGCGCCAGCGTTCAGACTGGGGAACAGCTGCTGGCGAATGACCACAGCGAACGCGATATTAATTAGCAGGGTCGGAAGCAATCCGAAATGCAAGCGCGACCAGTGTAGGTATGGTCCGAGTGCGTGCAAGAGCAAGTTTTGGATATCCCGGTGTGCGCAGTCACGGCGCAGGCAGCTGGCATACACGGCGGCAGTTGGTCCCTTCAACGGTTCCGGTCGCGGCTCCGTGCCGCACACCATGTGGCTCCACAGATGCAGGAATCTTCCATCCGGTTTTTCGCCATCGGGCCTGCCCAGCACTTGGCGCAAGGTGTAGAACATCGACGCGCATACCAGCGCGGCGCTCCCGGCCATGCCCGCTGGCGTGGCCAGCAGGGCCGCGATCTGCGTGACATCGAAGAAACTCAGACAGAGTTATTTCAGGCTTCGATTTGATGGGAAGGGCCGCCGGCTATGCCTGGCGCCGCTCTTGCAAGATGCGGGTGAACAGCGCGAGCACGGTCTCGTCGTCCAGTTCGAGCTGGCGCGCCTCCAGCGCCGCCCGTTCCAAGGTCGGGCGCAGCAGATCGGCGCGCGTGCCAATGCTGTGAGCATGCCTGGGCGCGTCGGCCACGATCATGCCGAGCCCGCGCCGGCGCGCCAGCACACCTTCCATTTCCAGGATCCCGTAGGCCTTCGACACCGTCATCGGATTGACGGCCAGCGTCGAGGCGATCTCGCGTACCGACGGCATGGCGTCGCCCGGCGCCAGCTGGCCGCCGGCGATCAGGCGCCGCGCCTGATCCACCAACTGGCGGTAGATCGGCTCGGAAGAGCCGGTCGCGATCGAAAACAGATTGGCGGAATGGGTGGGCATGAAGCTTGAAAAAAGGCCCTTACTTCTTACCCTGCGCCAGCTTTTCGATCATTGCCGCCATGCGCGGCATCACCACGCGCTGGCTGATCTGCATCGACTCGCCCATCAGTTGCGGCATGGTCTGCATCA
>CAMLFK010000267.1 GCA_946479255.1 uncultured Oxalobacteraceae bacterium | reverse complement strand
CGGCGCCGATGTTGGCGTTGGCGGCGATCAGCTGCTGCTCGCTGGCGCGGATGTCCGGCCGCACGGTCAGCAGGTCGGACGGCAAGCCGGCCGGCAGGTCGCTCAAGGTGGTCGCGGCCAGGGTGGCGCCGGCTGCCGGGTCGGCGGCCAGCGGCTGGCCCACCAGCAGCGTCAAGAGGTTGATGTCTTGCGCGCGCAAGCGCTGCTGCTGGGCCAGGGTCACGCGGGCGCTGTCGACCAGCGACATGGCCTGGGCCAGGTCCAGCTTGGAGACCACGCCGTTGTCGTACTTAAGCTTGATCAGCTTGAGCGACTCTTCGCGCGCCGCCAGGGTCTGCCGGGTCAGGGCCAGCAGTTCCTGGTCAGCCAGCAGGGTCAGGTAGGTATTGGCAACCGAGGAGATCAGGCTGATCTGGGCGGTCTTGCGCGCTTCTTCGGTGGCCAGGAACTGTGCCAGCGCCGCATCGGAGAGCTTGCGCACGCGGCCGAAGAAATCCAGCTCGAAAGTGCTGACCAGGAAGCCGGCCGAATAGCTGCTGCGGATCGAATCCTCGCCTTCAGTGGCGCGGTTGCCGGACACGCCGGCGCTCACCGTGGGGAGCCGGTCGGCGCGGCGGATCTGGAACTGAGCGCGTGCCTGTTCGATGTTCAGGACCGCCACGCGCAGGTCGCGGTTGTTGACCAGCGCCTGTTCGATCAGCTGCTTCAAGCGCGCATCGGCAAAGAAGCGCTGCCACTCGATCTGCGCGGCCGCTTCGCCGCTGGCGCTCGGTGCCAGCTCAGGGAAGCTGGCCGCGACCGGGGCGGCGGGGCGCTCATACTTGGGAGCGAGCGAGGTGCAGCCGGCCAGCGCGAGTGCGAGCGCGAGCGGCCCTGGTTTAAGTTGTTTAATCATGTTTAACCTCCAGGACGGCAGCGCTGCTGCCGTCTTCATGCGCAAACCGGCGGCGCTGGCGTTCGCTGCCTTTAAAGAGCGTACGCACCACCACGAAGAACACCGGCACGAAGAACACGCCCAGCGCGGTGGCGGTGATCATCCCGCCCATCACGCCGGTACCGATGGCGCGCTGGCTGGCCGAGCCGGCCCCGCCGGCGATCACCAGCGGCAGCACGCCGAGGATGAAGGCGAGGGAGGTCATCAGGATCGGGCGAAAGCGCAGGTGGGAGGCTTCGATCGCCGCTTCGATCAGCGGCTTTCCGCGCGCCTGCAGATCCTTGGCGAACTCGATGATCAGCACGGCGTTCTTGGCGGCCAGGCCGATGATGGTGATCAGGCCGACCTTGAAGTAGACGTCGTTGGGCATGCCGCGCAGGTTGGCGGCGATCAGCGAGCCGAGCACGCCGAGCGGCACCACCAGCAGTACCGAAACCGGAATCGACCAGCTTTCGTACAGCGCGGCCAGCGCCAGGAAGACCGCCAGCAAGGCGAAGCCGAGCAGCACGAACACGGTTGAGCCGGACAGCTTTTCCTCGCGCGACTGGCCGGTCCATTCGTAGGCGAAGCCGGCCGGCAGCTGGGCCGCCAGCCTTTCCATCTCATCCATCGCCTGGCCGGTACTGTAGCCCGGCGCGGCATCGCCCGCCAGGCGCATGGTCGAGTAGCCGTTGTAGCGCACGGTCTGCATCGGGCCGGTGATCCAGCGGGTGGTGGCGAAGGAGGACAGCGGCACCAGCTGGCCGCGGGTGTTCATGGCGTTCAGGCGCAGCAGGTCTTCCGGCTTCATGCGCGCGGGCGCGTCGGCCTGGACCACCACGCGCTGCAGGCGGCCGGCGTTGGGGAAGTCGTTGATATAGCTCGATCCCAGCGAGGTGGAGATGGCGGCGTTGATGGCGTCAAACGTCACGCCCAGCGCATTGGCCTTGTCGCGGTCGATGTCGAGCTGCACCTGGGGCGCGTCTTCCAGGCCTTCGGGACGCACGCCGGCCAGCACCGGGCTTTGCGAGGCCAGGCCCATCAGCTGGTTACGCGCGGCCAGCAGTGCGGCGCGGCCCTGGCCGGCCCGGTCCTGCAGGCGGAAGGAGAAACCGGTGCCGCGCCCGAGTTCGGGAATCGGCGGCGGGCTGACCGCCAGGATGAAGGCGTCGCGGTACTTGGACATGGCGCCGGTGACGCGGTTGGCGAGATCCTGCGCGCCCTGGCCGTCGCCTTTGCGCTCGTCCCAGTCCTTGAGCGTGATGAAGCCGAGCGCCATGTTCTGGCCCTGGCCCGAAAAGCTGAAGCCCTGCACCCCGACCATGCTGGCCACTTCCGGCTGCTTGAGGATGAAGGCCTCGGCTTCGGCCAGCGCCTTGGAGGTGCGCTCCAGGGTGGCGCCAGGCGGCAGCTGGAAATTGGCGGTGATGTTGCCCTGGTCTTCGTTGGGCAGGAAGGAGTTCGGCATGCGCACGAACATCAGGCCGACCACGCCGATCACGACGGCGAACACGACCATCGAACGGCCGGTGTGGCGCAGGATGCGCGCAATCGCCCCTTCGTACTGCTTGGCGCTGCGGGTGAAGCCGCGGTTGAACCAGCCGAAGAAGCCGGTCTTGGCGTGATGGTGGCCGGCTTTCACGGGTTTGAGGAAGTTGGCGCACAGGGCAGGCGTGAGCGACAGGGCCATGAAGGCCGAGAACAGGATCGCCGACACCATCACGGCCGAGAACTGGCGGTAGATATTGCCGACCGCGCCGGCGAAGAAGGCCAGCGGCACGAACACCGACACCAGCACCACGGTCACGCCGATGATGGCGCCGGAGATCTGGCTCATCGCCTTGCGCGTGGCTTCCAGAGGCGGCAAGCCTTCCTCGCTCATGATGCGCTCGACGTTTTCCACCACCACGATGGCGTCGTCGACCACGATGCCGATCACCAGCACCATGCCGAACATGGTCAGCACATTGATCGAGAATCCCAGCGCCAGCAGGGTGGCCAGGGAGCCGAGCAGGGCGACCGGCACCACGATGGTCGGGATGATCGTGTAGCGGAAGTTTTGCAGGAACAGGTACATCACCAGGAATACCAGGATGACCGCTTCGATCAGGGTTTCCACCACCTGCGAGATGGAGATGTCGACGAAGCGCGAGCTGTCGAACGGCACCGCGTACTTCATCCCGGGCGGGAAGTAGCGCGACAGCTCGTTCATGCGCTCGCGCACCAGCTTGGCGGTTTCCATCGCATTACCGCTTGGCGAAAGCTGGATGCCGATGCCGGTCGACGGCTTGCCGTTCAGGCGCGCGGCGGTGGCGTAGTTCTGGGCGCCGAGTTCGATGCGGGCGACATCCTTCAGGCGCACAGTGGAGCCGTCCGGATTGGCGCGCAGGACGATGTTGCCGAACTGTTCGACGTTACTCAGCTGGCCGGTCACCACCACGGTGGCGCTGATGGTCTGCCCGCCGACGTTGGGCAGGTCGCCGATGGTGCCTGAAGATACCTGGGCGTTCTGGGTGCGGATGGCGGTGTTGACGTCGCTCGGCGCCAGGTTGTAGCCGACCAGCCTGGCCGGATCGATCCAGATGCGCATGGCGCGTTCGGTGCCGAACAGCTGCGCCTGGCCCACGCCCTTGATGCGCTGGAGTTCAGGCAGCACGGTGCGCGAGGCGTAGTCGCCCAGCGCGATCGGGTTCCACTTCGGGTCGTCGGACGACAGGATGGTAAACATCAGGAAGTTCGAGCGCGCCTTGTCGACCCGCACACCCTGCTGCACCACCGACTGCGGCAGGCGCGGGGTGGCGCGGCCGAGGCGGTTCTGCACGTCGACCTGGGCCAAGTCGGGATCGGTGCCGGTCTCGAAGCTGAGCGTGATGCTGCCGCTGCCGTTGGCTTGGCAGATCGACTCCATGTAGATCAGGCCGGGCGAGCCGTTCATCTCGCGCTCGATGACGCTGATGACGCTGTCCTCCAGGGTCTGGGCCGAGGCGCCAGGGTAGGAGGCGCTGATGACCACCGACGGCGGCGCCACGGTGGGGTACTGGGCGACCGGCAGCTGGGTGATGGCGACCGCGCCCAACACCATGATAAACAGCGCGATTACCCAGGCGAAAATAGGGCGGTCAATAAAGAAACGAGCCATGATAAATCCTTGTTACTTGGCGGCGGGCGCGGTTGGCGCATTTGGATTAGCCGCCGTCCATGGCACCGGCTTGACCGTCATGCCGGGCGCCTGCATCTTCTGGAAGCCGTCGACGACAACCTTCTCGCCTTCCTTCAGGCCGCCCTCCACGACCCAGTTGCCGCCTTGCTGGGAGCCGATCTTGACCGGGCGCGGGCCAGGCTTGTTGTCGGCGCCGACCACGACGACGGTGTCGCCCTGGGTACCGCGCGTGACCGCCTGTGCCGGGATCAGGATCCCGGCCGGCAGCTCGGCCTGCGACAGGCGCACGCGCACGTACTGGCCGGGTAGCAGCAGGTTGTCGGGGTTGGCGACTTCGGCCCGCAGGGTGACCTGGCCGGAAGTGGGATCGACGGTGACGTCGGAGAACAGCAGCTTGCCCTTGTTCGGCAGTTCGCTGCCGTCGTCCTGCAGGATCGCGACCGGGGCGCTGGCACCGGTGCTGACCTTGAATCCGGCGGCGCGGCGCAGCTTTTGCAGTTCGCTGGCCGACTGGGTGAAGTTGACGTAGACCTTGCTGGTCTGCTGGATCAGTGCCAGTTGGGTCGCTTCGGCGGCGCTGACGAGCGCACCTTCGGTGACCAGGGCGCGGCCGATGCGCCCGGCGATGGGCGCGGTAACGCTTGCATAGCCAATATTAATCTGGGCGATGCGCAGCGCGGCCTTCTGGGCGGCGACGTCGGCTTCGGCCTGCTTGCGGGTGGCCACGATGTTGTCGTACTCCTGCTTGCTGACCGCGTTGGCTTCGACCAGCGGCTTGAAGCGCGCGGCCTGGGCTGCGGCCTGGGTCAGGTTGGCCTGGGCCTTGCCGAGCGCGGCCTGGGCGCTGCCGAGTGCGGCCTGATAGGGGGCCGGGTCGATCTGGAACAGCACCTGGCCGGCCTTGACTTCACTGCCTTCGGTGAACAAGCGCTTCAAGACCACGCCGTTGGCACGCGCCCGCACCTGCGCCACGCGCACCGCTTCGACGCGGCCGGGCAGTTCGGTTTGCAGGGCGACCGGCTCGATGCGGGTGATGATGACGCCGACTTCCGGTGGAGGCTTGGGGCCGCCGGCAGCGCCGGGGCCGGCTGGAGCGGCGCCATCTTTGCCGCAGGCGGAGAGGCCGAAGCTAAACGCCAGGGCAAGGGAGATCGCTGCCAGTGAAGTAACAGGAGAGACAGGGTGGCGCATTAGAGGTGCATCCTTAATTTTGGCAAGCGTATTGCGAGCGATCGTGGACTGATAGCTATCTACACTGTATGACTGGCTTTTTTCGAATCCTGAATATACTATCACGAGTGTATGTTTAATGCGTGTGGCTTAAATGTCCATATTGTAAATGGAGAAGTAACCCGATGGTCCGTCGAACCAAGGAAGACGCTATGGCAACCCGCGACAGCATTCTAGATGCTGCCGAGTTGCTGTTCGCCGAGCGCGGCGTATCGTCGACAACCTTGCAGCATATAGCCACCGCGGCCGGGGTGACGCGCGGTGCGATTTACTGGCATTTCGAGGACAAGGCGAGCTTGTTTAACGCCTTGATGGAACGGGCCAAAATGCCCCTGGAGGCCGCCATGCGCATACTCGAACGCAGCGAGTCGGACGATCCGCTGGGCGACTTGCGCGAATATGCCTTGTGCGTGTTCCGCCTGACCACGGAAGACGCGCGCATGCGCCGTGCATTTGAAATTTCCACCCTCAAGCTGGAATACGTCGACGAAATGCACGCCATCCGCGAGCGCCGCAAGCTTAATATGAAGGACTGGTCGCACCTGGCCGGGCGTCTTATCCTGCTCGGCATCGAACAGGGCCAGATTCGCGCCAATGCCGATCCGGCCGCGGTGGCGCTGGGGGTATGGGTGCTGGTCGAAGGATTGATCCGCAACTGGATGATCGAACCGTTCTTCGATTTGCCGGCCATGGGCGCTGTGGTGATCGATACCCACCTGGCCTCACTGCGCGCGTAAATACGGCTTCTTATCGAGCGCGCAGCTCGAGTTTAACGCATGCCCGTAATAATCTGCTTCAGCTTGCCCGAATCCGCACAGAAAGCACGAATCCCTTCAGCCAGCTTCTCGGTCGCCATCGCATCTTCATTAAGCATAAAGCGGAAAGTCTTCTCATCGAGGGCGACTTTGTCCATCGACACCGCTGGCGTGTCGGCGGTCAGCTTGCGCTCGACCGTGCCCTCGGTGTCCTGCAGTTTCTGCAGCAGGTCGGGGCTGATGGTGAGCAGGTCGCAGCCGGCCAGTTCCAGGATCTGGCTGGTGTTGCGGAAGCTGGCGCCCATCACTTCGGTCTTGTAGCCGAACTTGCGGTAGTAGTTGTAGATGCGCTTGACCGACTGCACGCCCGGATCTTCCGCGCCGGTGAAGTCATTATTGGTCTGCTTCTTGTACCAGTCGTAGATGCGGCCGACGAACGGCGAGATCAGCTGGGCGCCGGCTTCGGCGCAGGCGATCGCCTGGCACAGCGAGAACAGCAAGGTCATGTTGCAGCGGATGCCTTCCTTCTGCAGGATCTCGGCGGCGCGGATGCCTTCCCAGGTCGAGGCGATCTTGATCAGCACGCGCTCG
>CAMLFK010000266.1 GCA_946479255.1 uncultured Oxalobacteraceae bacterium | reverse complement strand
GCCTTGGAGGCCTGCGCCTTGAAGCGGTTCACGAAGGACTCCAGGTGCGCGCGCTGGCGCTGCTGCTTTTCCAGGGCGCTGGCGGCCAGGATCATCTGGGCCGCGCGCTGGCGCTCGAAGCCCGAGTAGTTGCCCGAGTAGCGCTTGAGCTTGCGTTCGTCGATGTGGACGATCACGTTGACGATCTCGTCGAGGAAATCGCGGTCGTGCGAGATGATGATCAGGGTGCCCGGATAGCGTTTGAGCCAGTCCTCCAGCCAGATGATCGCGTCCAGGTCCAGGTGGTTGGTCGGTTCATCGAGCAGCAGTAGTTCGGAAGGGCACATCAGCGCCTGCGCCAGGTTCAGGCGCATGCGCCAGCCGCCCGAGAAGCTGGCCACCGGCTGCTGCATCTGTTCGAGCGAAAAGCCCAGGCCCAGCAGCAGCTGTTCGCCGCGCGACTGCACCGTGTAGGCGTCGGCGTCGGCCAGGGCGCTGTAGATCTCGCCGATGGCGATGCCGTTGTCGCTCGTTTCGGGCTCTGCTTCCAGGCGCGCCAGCTCGGCTTCGAGTTTGCGCAGGTTGACGTCGCCGTCGATGGCGTAGTCGAGCGCCGCGCGTTCCAGGGGTGGAGTTTCCTGCGCCACGTAGGCCATGCGCCATTTCGCCGGGAAGTCGATCTCCCCCTGGTCCGCATGCAGCTCGTTGCGCAGCATGCCGAACAGGCTGGATTTACCGGCGCCATTGGCGCCGATCAGGCCGATCTTGTCGCCCGGGTTGAGAGTCAGGTCGACGCTTTCCAGCAGCGGCTTGGTGCCGCGCATCAGGCTGACATTGATAAAACGGATCATGTTCTACTTTATAAAGGGTGAGGCAGGGGGCAAGCTCGAGGTCAGGCTGCCATGTGTTGCAACTGCTCGGCGGTGAGGAGGAACACCATGTCGTCGCCGGCACTGGTGGTCACCCAGGTCAGGCCCAGGTGGCCGAAGGCCGCTTCCGCAAAGTCCTTCTCGTTGCCGATTTCGACCATCAGGATGCCTTCCGGGGTCAGGCGCTCGGCCGCTCCGGCGACGATCTTGCGTACCAGGTCCATGCCGTCGGCGCCACCGTCGAGCGCAATCTGCGGCTCGCGGCGATACTCTTCCGGCAGATTGGCCATCGACTGCGAATTGACGTAAGGCGGATTGGTGACGATCAAGTTGTACTTCTTGAACGGCACGTTTTGGTACAAGTCCGAGGCGATCGTGTTCACCCGGCCTTCGAGCTGGTAGTCGCGCACGTTGCGGTCCGCCACATCGAGGGCATCGCGCGAGATGTCGACCGCGTCGACCACGCTGTTGGGGAAAGCATCGGCCATCATGATGGCCAGGCAGCCCGACCCGGTGCACAGTTCGAGGATGTTCTCCACGCCGTCAGGGTCTTCCACCCATGGGCTGAACTGGTTGGGAATGAGCTCGGCGATGAAGGAGCGCGGCACGATTACGCGCTCGTCCACGTAAAAGGCGTAAGTGCCCAGCCAGCCCTGGTTGGTGATGTAGGCGCCCGGCACGCGTTCGCTGGCGCGCCGTTCGATCACCGCCAGCACCTGCAGCACTTCTTCAGGCAGCAGGCGGGCGTCAAGGAAGGGTTCGAGCTTGTCGAGCGGGAGCTTCAAGGTATGCAGGATCAGGTAGGCCGCTTCGTCGAGCGCCTCGGCGCTGCCATGGCCGAAGAACAGCTTGGCGGCATTGAAGCGGGTGATGGCGTAGCGCAGCAGGTCGCGCGGCGTGCTGAAAGGTGTCGTGGTCATGGCGATCTCTCGTTGGCTGTGGCAATGGAGGGTTAAGCCAGCAGGTTTTCCAGCGTGCGGCGGTAGATGTTTTTCAGAGGGTCGACGAAGCGCAGTTCGATATGCTCGTCGATCTTGTGGATGCTGGCGTTCGGAGGGCCAAATTCTATCACCTGCGGGCAGATGCGGGCGATGAAGCGTCCGTCCGAGGTACCGCCCGTGGTCGACAATTCGGTCGTCACGCCGGTCTCGCTTTCGATGGCGCCGGCCAGCGCCTCGACCAGCACGCCGCGCGGAGTCAGGAAGGGCAGGCCGGACAGTGCCCACTTCAGGTCGTATTCGAGGCCATGCTTGTCGAGGATGGCGTGCACGCGCTCTTTCAAGCCTTCATGGGTGCTGGCGGTCGAGAAGCGGAAGTTAAAGTCGATCACCACTTCGCCGGGAATGACGTTGTTGGCGCCGGTGCCGGCGTGGATGTTCGACATCTGCCACGAGGTCGGCAGGTAGTACTCATTACCTGCATCCCACTGCTCAAAGGCCAGCTCGGCCAGTGCCGGCGCAGCCTGGTGGATCGGATTGCGGGCCAGCTGCGGATAGGCGATGTGGCCCTGGATGCCCTTGATCGTCAGCTTGCCCGACAGCGAACCGCGGCGGCCGTTCTTGATCACATCACCCAGCACATCGGATGAAGTCGGCTCGCCGACCAGGCAGTAGTCGATTTTTTCGCCGCGCTCTTCCAGTATGCGGCAGACCACCACGGTGCCATCGGTGGCAGGGCCTTCCTCGTCGCTGGTGATCAGGAAAGCGATCGAGCCTTGATGGTCCGGATGGGCTGCGGTGAACTCTTCGCAGGCCACCACCATGGCGGCAATCGAGGTCTTCATGTCGGCCGCGCCGCGTCCATACAGCTTGCCGTCGCGGTGGGTCGGCTTGAAAGGGGCGGACTGCCACTGCTCGACCGGGCCGGTCGGCACCACGTCGGTATGGCCGGCAAACACGAATACCGGCTGCGCCGTGCCGCGCCGCGCCCACAGATTGGTCACGCCGTTCGATTCGATGGTCTCGCAGCGAAAGCCGAGGGGAGCGAGCAGTTCGATCAGGCGGCGCTGGCAGCCTTTGTCGTCGGGCGTGACCGAGGACAGGGAGATCAGTTCTTCGGTCAGCGCGAGGGTACGGGAAACGGTCATGGTGTAGGTCTTATTTGCTAAAGATAGGTTGGTACTGCGCAGGCGAAAATCCCACGCTGTAGCGGCCGTCCAGGTCGAGCACGGGGCGCTTGATCACCGAGGGCTGCTCGAGCACCAGGTTCAGGGCGCTGGCTTTGTCGGTGACGGCGGCTCGCTGCTCGTCGGTCAGCTTGCGCCAGGTGGTGCCCTTGCGGTTGACCAGTACTTCCCAGTCCAGCTGTTCAAGCCAGGCGGCGGCGGTGGCGCGCTCCAGGCCCAGCTTCTTGAAGTCGTGGAAGGTGAAATCGTGCGCGTTGTCGGCCAGCCAGGTGCGGGCTTTCTTGACGGTGTCGCAGTTGGGGATGCCGTAGAGGGTGATGGTCATGGTCGGAACAAGCTCGCGCAAAGGCGCTGCGGTGCTTGTGCAAGGCTTGGGGAACCCGGGAGGATACCATATCGACAGGTATCCCCAAAGCGCCGGGACCGCTCAGGCAGACTTTCGCTGTCCCACGCAGACACAGTTGCGCCCGGCGCTCTTGGCCTCGTACATGCCGGCGTCGGCGCGCGCGATGGCCGCTTCCAGCGATTCGCCGGCCTCGACTGCGGCCACGCCAATGCTCACGGTGAGGCGGTAAGTCTCCCCCTGGAAGGCCAGCGGCGCTTCTTGCACCGCCTGGCGCACCCGTTCGGCCGCCTGCAGCGCCCCGTTCAGGTCCGTGCCAGGCAGCAGCAAGGCGAATTCTTCGCCGCCCAGGCGTCCCAGCAGGTCCTGCTCGCGCTGGCAGGCCATGGCCGCGCGGGCGAATGTCTGCAGCGCCATGTCGCCGGCCTGGTGGCCGTAGCGGTCGTTGATGCGCTTGAACAGGTCGAGATCGATCATCAGCAGGCTCAATGGCAGGCCGGTACGGTCCGATAAATGGAAGGTGCTGTTGGCTTGCTCCAGGAAGGCGCGCCGGTTGGCCAGTCCGGTCAGCGGGTCCACGCTGGCCAGGCGTGCCAGCGCCGCATCGGCTTTCGCCTTGCTGAGCAGGACAAAACCGAAGCCGTTGACGATGACCAGCACAAAGGCGGACAGGAACACCAGCATCTGGGAACCCGCCAGCCATGACGGGGCGCCGCCGCCAAGCACGACCCCGACACGGATGAACAGGGTCAGCGCAAACAGCAGGTCCACGCTGGCGATCAGGCGCTGCAGCAGGGAGACCGGGCGGGTTCGCAGCAGCGCGTAGGCCATGACCAGCGCCAGCACGGCGAGGTAGATGCCGGCCACGCCGATGCGCTGGTATTTCGAGGCTCCAAAAGACAGCGCGGCCAGGTAACTGAGCAGGCCGATGACGGCGAGCGGGCTCAAGACCCGGTTGACACTGCCGGCGTCGAGAAAGCGCAGATAAGCGGCCAGGTCGAGCAGGGCGCCCGACATCAGCAGGGCGATGGCGAGAAGGCCCAGCATCGGTGTGGAAGTGACGCTGGCAAACCAGCCGCAGAGGTGGCCCAGTCCCTGGCCGAGCTTGGCCCAGCGCCACAGCAGCAGGGGGAGGCTGCCCGCGCCGGTGCGTGCATAGCCGCCGATGAGCGTCGCAAAAGACAGGTTTGCGAGGCACAGCGCCAGCATGAAAGTTGGGACGTGAATAATCGAATTGCTCACATTGATTCCTGTTTTTATTCCGCGGCGTCGATCAGCGCAGCAGTATAAAAACCATCGTAATACTTTCAGGAAATCACGTGCAATTGATTCTTTGTCTATTAGCTAGTACAAGATGGAAAAGCAACACATCGTGCTGACATATCTATGGAAACTCCGTCAGGCCCAGGGTTTCACCTATCAGGTGTTGAGCGTGAACTCGGTGAAGGAGGCGCCATCGTCGGCCGGCTTGGCCGCGGGCGTGGCTTCTTCCTGCTTGGCCATCTGGCTGTCCGGGCCGTTATTGAGGAGCCACAGCAGGTTGGTGGCCGAATCGGCGTTGGCCAGCGCTTCTTCCTGCGTCACCAGGCCGCTCTTGACCAGGTTGAACAGGGCCGACTCGAACGACTGCGAGCCCGGCGACAGGCTTTTTTCCATCGCTTCCTTGATGGAGCCGATTTCGCCTTTTTCGATCAGGTCCGCCACGTAGCGGGTGTTGACCATGATTTCCACCGCGGCCTGGCGGGTGCCGCCCTGGGCCGAGCGCACCAGGCGCTGAGAGACGATCGCCTTTACCGCCGAAGACAGGTCCTGCAGCAGGGCGGGGCGGTTTTCGATCGGGTAGAAACTGATAATACGGTTTAGCGCGTTGTAGCTGTTATTGGCGTGCAGGGTGGCCAGCACCAGGTGGCCCGACTGGGCATACGCCAGCGCCGCCGCCATGGTTTCCTTGTCGCGGATTTCGCCGATCAGGATGCAGTCCGGCGCCTGCCGCATGGAGTTGCGCAGCGCAGTGTAGAAGCTGCTCGCATCGCTGCCGATCTCGCGCTGGTTGACGATCGACTTCTTGTTCTTGAAGAGGTACTCGATCGGGTCTTCCAGGGTCAGGATGTGGCCGGCGCGCAGTTCGTTGCGGTGGTCCAGCATCGAGGCGATGGTGGTCGACTTGCCCGAACCGGTCGCGCCCACCAGCAGCAGCAGGCCGCGCTTTTCCATGATCAGCTCGGCCAGCACCGGCGGCAGGCCCAGGTCCCCCAGGGCTGGAATATTGGCGGGCACGAAGCGGAATACCGCCGAGATCGAGCCGCGCTGGCGGAAGGCCGACAGGCGGAAGCGCCCCAGCTTGGGCACCGAGATGCCCATATTGAGTTCGTTCTCGCGCTGGAGTTCTTCCATCTGCTCGGGCGTGGCGATTTCCGCCAGCAGCGCCGTGATGTTCTCGGGTTCGAGCTTTTGCTGATTGATCGGGATGAGGTTCCCGTTGATCTTGATGTGCACCGGGGAGTTCACGGCGAAGAACATATCCGACGCGTTCTTCTCTTTCATCAGCTGGAACAGGCGGTCCATGGCCATGGCCTTATCTCCCCGGTGGTGTTGTAAAACTTCAGAGCTACAGACTATTAAATACCGCGCAGCAGTTCGTTGATGCCGGTCTTGGAGCGGGTCTGCGCATCGACGCGCTTGACGATCACCGCGCAGTACAGGCTGTAGCTGCCATCGGCGGACGGCAGGTTGCCCGACACGACCACCGAACCGGCAGGCACGCGGCCGTAAGTCACTTCGCCGGTGGCGCGGTCGTAGATCTTGGTCGACTGGCCGATGTACACGCCCATCGAGATGACCGAGTTCTCTTCGACGATCACGCCTTCGACGATCTCGGAGCGCGCGCCGATGAAGCAGTTGTCTTCGATGATGGTCGGATTGGCCTGCATCGGTTCGAGCACGCCGCCGATGCCGACGCCGCCGGACAGGTGGACGTTCTTGCCGATCTGTGCGCACGAACCGACGGTGGCCCAGGTATCGACCATGGCGCCTTCATCGACGTAGGCGCCGATGTTCACATACGACGGCATCAGCACCACGTTCTTGGCGATGAAGCTGCCGCGGCGGGCGACGGCCGGCGGCACCACGCGGAAACCGCCGCGCTGGAAGTCTTCGGCGCTATAGTTGGCGAACTTGGTCGGGACCTTGTCGTAGAACTGCATGGTGCCGTCCGAAGTCATGACGCTGTTGTTCTCCAGGCGGAACGACAGCAGCACGGCCTTTTTGATCCATTGGTTCACGACCCAGTCGCCAGTGGTTTTTTGCGCCACGCGCAGGCTGCCGTCGTCAAGGCCGGCGATCACGTGGGCGACCG
>CAMLFK010000265.1 GCA_946479255.1 uncultured Oxalobacteraceae bacterium | reverse complement strand
GGTTTACAATGGCGGGATGTATATCGACTCCCATTGCCATATCAATTTCCCCGAACTCGCGGCGCGCATGCCGGACATTCTCGCCAAAATGGCCGAGAACAAAGTCACGCATGCGCTCTGCGTCTCGGTCGACCTTCCCGACTTTCCGCAAGTCCTAGCCCTGGCGGAAAAGTATTCGCATATCTACGCCTCGGTCGGCGTGCATCCGGACTACGAAGACACGCCCGAGCCCAGTGTCGACCAGCTGGTCGAACTGTCGCAACATCCGAAAATCATCGCCATCGGCGAAACCGGACTCGACTATTACCGTCTTGAAGGCGACCTGGAGTGGCAGCGCGAGCGCTTTCGTATTCACATAAGAACTTCAAGAATCACGCGTAAGCCTTTGATTATTCACACAAGATCGGCCAGCGAAGACACCATTCGCATCATGCGCGAAGAGGGCGCGGGCACCGATCAGGGCGGCGTGGCTGGTGTCATGCATTGCTTCACTGAATCGCTCGAAGTGGCCGAGGCCGCGCTGGCGATGGGTTTTTACATTTCCTTCTCCGGGATCGTCACCTTCAAAAGCGCCAAGGACTTGCAGGCCGTGGCGCGTGCCGTGCCGCTGGAACGTATCCTGATCGAAACCGATTCGCCTTACCTGGCCCCGGTTCCGCACCGCGGCAAGATGAACGAGCCGGGCTTCGTGCGCCATGTGGCCGAGTACATCGCCGACCTCAAAGGTGTGCCGCTCAGCCAGGTCGCTGAACAGACGACTGCAAATTTCTTCAATCTTTTCAACACAGTACGGACCTAATCTCATGCGAATTCTCAGGATTGCGGCACTGTGCAGCGGCTTGCTCCTGGGCGCTTGCGTGTCCGCCGGACCGGTGCAGGACATGGTGCTGGCAGCCCAAATGGATGATCCCGCTACAATTGAACGCCTGCTGAAAAAGGGCGCCAGCTCGAACACGGTCGATCCCATCACGGGCCAGACCTTGCTCATCCTTGCGCTGCGCGACGACTCGCACCGCGTCATCGAGCAATTGCTCGCCGCCAAAGATTTGCAGACCGAGCTGGCCGCGCCAAACGGCAACACCGCGCTGATGATGGCGGCCTTCAAACGCAACAAACAGGCCGCAGAGGCACTGCTGGCCCGTGGCGCCGCCGTCAACCGGCCGGGCTGGTCTCCCTTGCATTACGCCGCGGCCAGTGGCGACGCCGAGATCGCCAGGCTGTTGCTGGCGCGCGGCGCGCGCATCGATGCACTTGCGCCCAACGACCAGACGCCGCTGATGGTCGCCGCCCGTGAAGGCCAGGAAGCAAGCGTCGATGCCCTCCTTAGCGCCGGGGCAAATACCGTGCTCAAGAATGGCGAAGGCTTGACCGCCATACAAATTGCCGAGCGCGCCGACAAGCCGCGCATCGCCGCCGCCATCGAAGCGCATGGCAAACGCAAAACGCAGCAGTAAATTTGATTCGCAGAAATGGCCGGTAAAACCCGCAATCCTCCTTGCATCGACAGATACCGAACTTATCGATAATAGTTTCGTCGTACTGATTACATTGCAAGCACCGGCGGGAACACGACCCGCACCGGGATTAAAAGGACAACCATGCTGAACGAACGCGAAATCGAAAGCTGCTACCTGGGGCAATTTATTCCAGTTCATTACCATCACAATATGTTGATGGACCAAAACCGGATGCACGGCTTCAAGTCGGCGATCCATTACGCTGTTTTTCCGGGTGCCAAGGTGCTGGAACTGGGCGGCGGCACCGGCGTGCTGTCGTGGTTCGCCGCGGCCAAGGCCGAGAAGGTCTACTGCGTCGAGTTCAATCCCGACATGGTCAAGGAAGCGCGCAAGATGCTTGCCATGAACCCGAACGGCCATAAGGTCGAGGTGGTGCACGCCGATGCCTTCGAATACCTGCCGCCTGAACCAGTCGATATCGTGATCTGCGAAATGATTCACGTCGGCATGCTGCGCGAAAAGCAGGTCGAGGTGATCGAATCGTTCAAGCGCCGCTACTTGGCCAAGTTTGGCGGTCCGCTGCCGATCTTCATGCCCGAAGCGGTCATTATGGCGGTTCAGCCATTGCAGCAGGAATACGATTTCGAAGGCTTCTACGCCCCGATCGTGCAGTTCCAGGAAACCACGGTCATCTATCCCGGCACGGTGGAACTGGCGCAGCCGGCGGTGTACAGCATTCTGGACTTCAGCCAGCCGACCGATACCCACATCGCGTGGGAAGGCAAGTTCCTGGTTGAAAAGCCCGGCTGCGTGAACGCGATGCGCTTCGTCACCAAGAACGTGCTGGCGGTCGTGCCTGAACGTAACAGCACGATTGACTGGCTGAACCACTACATGACTTTGCCGCTGACTTGCCCCGTGCAAGTGCAGGCGGGTGATGTGATTCAGGTAAGTTTCCAGTATCGCTGCGGCGGATCGCTGCCTTCGCTGGAAGCGTCGATCAAGGTCGATGTGCTCTACGATTCGACCGTCCAGACGGAAGTTGCGCGCACCGAGGTCTTTGCCTAATGGGGCGGTGGCTTTAGAATGTCGCCTTTGAAGCCACCGCACAGGAACTAAAATGGAAGCCGTCGATCAACGTTATCTCGTCCAGCAGAACAAGCTCAGCGACGACGGCAAGAAGCCGCCCGTGTTTGCCAAGGTCATGCGCAGCAAGGAAGGCAAGTTCGAAGGCGTTTCCTTTATTCGCAACAAGGAAAAGGCGACCATCATGACGATCGCCGAAGCCAATGAAGTCATCGAGTGGGCTGGCAGCAAGAAGGCCAGCGCGCATGAGTACGCGACCAAGATCATTTGCGTCGGCCAGTAAATCCCCGTTTATCTCTCTCCCGGACTGTTTGTCCGGTTCCCGCCGCCGTCTGTCGCGCGCCGATTGTCCTCCATTCCCGTAAGCCGTACTGTTCCTCCATTCTTCTTTTGATTGGAGTGTAGCGATGGTGGGTTTCCTTATCTGGCTGCTGGTGCTGGTGGTGTGCTGGCCGCTGGCCCTGCTGGCCCTGATCCTGTATCCACTGGTCTGGCTGCTGTTGCTGCCTTTCCGCCTCTTGGGCATCGGCGTCGAAGCCGTGTTCGACTTGCTGCGCGCCATCGTGACCTTGCCGGCCCGAATACTGGGTAGCCGTTGAGTGTGTGCCAATTAACAGACGACCAGGGCGTAGAGGGCTACCTTGCATGCAGGACGCGGCATCCGCTGTTGGATGGCGCGCAACCCTCATACAAAGGAAATCATCATGCGTTTGGACATCTATCGCAGGGCCGAAACCGGCGGCAAATTCTCCTACCTGGCAGTTCCTGAAAGCCGCCAGATTCCTGAAGAAGCAACCAACACCGACTGGCAGGTGGAGGCAAGGGCGGTTGAAGTCGATGATGATAGTGACCAGATCCCCGAATTCGACATCGAGCACCTGAACGAGCAGATCGCCGAAAAAGGCTACGCCATGACGGCGCTTCACTGATCGAAGGAGCCCGCCATGACACCATCCCGCCGCATCGCCATCGTTGGCGCCTTCGCGGCCAGCTTTTCCGCCTGTTCCTCGACCACCGCACCGGGCGCGGTCGACGTCGACCGCCGCCAGTTGTTGGTCGTGCCGTCCGAGACGGTCGACCGCCTGGCGGCCGTCGCGGTGAAGGACCAGAACGCCCAGGCGCGTGCGGGGGGGGGGGTGATTGAATCGGGCGCTGAACTGGACCGCTTGAAGCGCATTTCCGAGCGCCTCAAGCGGCAGGCGCCGGTGTTCCGTCCCGATGCCGCCAATTGGAACTGGGAACTGGCCTTGATCGACCAGCCGGCCATCAACGCCAGCTGCGGGCCGGGTGGCAAGATTACCGTCTACACCGGCATTATCCGCAAGCTCAATCTGACTGACGATGAGCTGGCCATGGTGATTGGCCACGAAATCGCCCACGCGCTGCGTGAGCATGGCCGCGAGCGCGTGTCGCAATCGGCTGCGCAAAGCGTGCTGGCTTCCGCAGCCATGGGTGCGCTGGGCGCGGGCGAGAACCAGGTGCAGGTGGCTCAGCAGTTTGCCGACGTGCTGTATGGCTTGCCCAACTCGCGCAAGAATGAAGTGGAGGCCGATAAGATCGGTTTGGAACTGGCCGCGCGTGCTGGATTTAATCCGGAAGCATCAGTGACCTTGTGGCAAAAGATGGGGCAGGCCAGCCAGGGGGCAGCACCGCCCAAGTTCTTGTCGACCCATCCGACCGACGAGGCTCGGATTGCGGAACTGCGGCGGCTTATTCCGACCGTCGCGCCGCTCTATAACGCCGCGCAAAAAAGTTAACCTACTGCGTGGTGGCCTGCGCCGCCAGAACAACAATAAGCGCAAACGCCAGCACAAACGACACGCTCTTCCAGAACACAAGCGGATTGCGCTCGATCAGCGGCCGGCGGGTGCGGCTGACGAATTCCTTGTTCGGATGGCGCAGGTCGAACACGAATTCGTCCACGTCCTGATAGCGCTTGTGCGGCAGCGGATGCACGGCCTTCTTGATTGCCTCATTTACCCATGCCGGTATGGCCGGATCGATTTCCAGCGCCGTGTCGTAGCGCAGCTTGCGCTGCTCTTCAAGGGTCTTGATCTTCGGTACCTGCACGTCATACGGCAGGCGCCCGGTCAGCATCTGATAGGCGATCACGCCGAGCGAGAAAATATCCGAGCAAGGGGAGCCCTGTTCCCCGACAAAGTACTCCGGCCCCGCATACACGGCCGCGCCCAGCATGTGCCGTGGTTCGTCCGGCTCCATTTCGTTGACCCCGGCCACCTGGGTCGATCCGAAATCGATGATCTTCACGGTGCCGGTGGCGTCGATCATGATGTTATCGGGCCGCAGGTCCTGGTGCAGCATTTCCAGCCGGTGAAAGGCGCGCACACCCTTGGCGATCTGCTCGATCATCCCGCGTACGCTTTCCAGCTCAGGCTTGGGATGATCTAGCATCCACTGGCTTAAAGTGCGCCCGTCGATGTATTCCGTCACCAGGTACACGAAATTGCGCTTGCGGGTCTGGGCGCATGGCTTGAGTACATGCGCGCTGTTGATGCGCCGCGCCACCCACTCCTCCATCAGGAAGCGCTCCAGATACGCCGGATCGCCCTGCAGGTCGATCGACGGGGTCTTGATAATCACCAGCGCGTCGGTGTCGCTATCGACCGCCAGGTAAATGTGGCTGCGGCTTGAACCACGCACTTCCCTGACGATGCGGTAGCCGTCGAACTCCATGCGCGCTTCCAGAATCGGCGGGCAGGGGAGGCTGGACATCTGCTGGTATAACTCATTGGCCTCGGCGCGCGCCAGTTCGTCGATGCGCACCAGCTGAATGGTGAGGTTGTCGCCGCTGCCATGCTCAAACGCGCACAGCGCAATCAGGCGCGCGGCTTCGCCAAGGTCATCGGCATGGGCCGCAACCGTCTTCGTGACAAAGGCGGCGTCAACGTGTTCGTACACGCCATCGGTGGCGAGCATGAATATTTCGCCGCGCTCCAGCTGGAAGGTGCGGTAGTCGATCTCCAGATGGCTGTTGACGCCGAGCGCGCGGCCCAGATAACTCTGGCCAGGTGCGACATCGACGCGGTGATCGGTTGTGAGTTGTTCGAGGGCGTTCTGATGCAGGCGGTAGATGCGTGCATCGCCGATGTGGAAGACGTGAGCGGTGGTGGACTTGAATACCATCGCGCTTAATGTGCAGACGTAGCCGCGGTCCTTGTCGTAACGTCCCTGGCTTTGCTGGGTCTGGGAATACAGCCACGAATTGGTGGCCACCAGCACCCGTTCGACCGAGGTCTTGACCGACCATGCGTCGGAGGTGCAGTAGTAATCTTCGAGAAAGCCGCTGACCGCAGCTTCGCTGGCGATCTGGCTGACATCGCTGGCGCTGATGCCGTCGGCGATCGCAATGGCGATGCCCTTGGTGCTTAGTTGCGGCTCGCGCGGCACGTACATGCCGTGGAAGTCCTGGTTGATATCCTTGCGGCCCTTGTCCGTGTATTGTCCGACCGAGATTTTCACTGGCGCGCCTAGTTAAATTGGATCCCCGCCTGCGCGGGGACGACGGTGTCGTTTAAGCGGAGCGCTTGTTCACATTGACGACGCGCTTAGGGCCGGTCTTGATGTGGGTGCTGTACAGGGTCAGGCCGGTGAAGGTCAGGCCGCCCACCAGGTTGCCCAGCACGGTAGGGATCTCGTTCCAGATGATGTAGTCCATGATCGAGAAGTTGCCGCCCATGAGCATAGCCGACGGGAACAGGAACATGTTAACAACCGAGTGCTCGAACTGCATGAAGAAGAACAGCATGATCGGCATCCACATGGCCAGTACCTTGCCGCCGACGGAGGTCGAGATCATTGCGCCCACCACGCCGGTCGACACCATCCAGTTACACAACACGCCGCGCACGAACAGGGTCAGCATGCCGGCCGCGCCGTATTGGGCGTAGCCCAGGGTACGCGCTTCGCCCACGCCGGCGATGACAACCCCAACCTTGCTCGGCGGGGTCTGGAAGCCGTAGGTAAAGACGATTGCCATCAGCACGGCAACGGTAAACGCGCCGAGGAAGTTACCGGTGAAGACCAGGCCCCAGTTGCGCAGGATGGCGGGGATGGTGGCGCCAGGGCGCTTGTCGATGTAGGCCAGCGGGGTCAGCACCATCACGCCGGTCAGC
>CAMLFK010000264.1 GCA_946479255.1 uncultured Oxalobacteraceae bacterium | reverse complement strand
GTGGGGACTTTCACTCCTTAACCTCTGCCGGCCTCCCGGCGCACACTGTATGGATATACAGTATCTTACGCCGAGCCGACGGTCATTTCAAGCGTTGTTCGCTTCCCTCTTCGCGCCCGGTCAACTGATGCTGCAATAGCATGTCGACGAAACAATCGAAGGCTTGCAGCACTGGCGCGCAGCATTCCGCCCCCTCCAGCTGGGCCAGCGCGTAGCAGGCGGCTTCCAGCGTCGACAGCTGGTCGGGACCGTGGGCCTTGCGCACCCGGTAATGCGAGGGCGGCATGGCGCGCAAGGCGTAGCGCGGCAACGCTTGCAGGGCAGGATTTACATAAAGCATCTTGCGGCTCTTGCGCCAGGTTCCGTCCAGTACGACCAGGCGCAAGTTGTCCAGCGCGCCGGCGATGCCGGGCTCCAGCGGCGGCGGATGCGGCAGGCCGAGCGCCGCATGGTCGGGGGTGTCTGGATACAGCAGGACCGGCGTGCGGCCGTCCGCGCGCAGCAGGCGCTCCAGGTCGGCCCGGTCGAAGCGTTCGCCCGCCACGATGCGGCTATGAGGCAGGCACAGGTGAAGCAGGCGCGCGCTGCCCTTGGCATTGGCCACTTCGAGCGGATGCTGCAAGATCAACAATTCTACTTGGGTGACGACGGGTGCTACCCATTGGCACAGGCAGGCAGTCGCAGGCCGCAGGCACCGGGCGCAGCAAGCCCGGCGTGCGGGCTGTTTTGGCGCGGGCGCCGTCGCTTGGGTCATGAATAGAATGCGATTAAAGAGTGTAAGCCAGCGCGCATTCTACCGGACACTGTCGGACACTTAAGGCGCCGCCGCGGCCGCCCGGTCGTGGCTGAGGCCGCGCAGATACTGCATCGCCCCGCTCCATGCCACCAGTTCGTCGAGCATCTTCGTCACCGTCGGTTCGTGATGGGTGGCCGGCTTGAAGGTGGTGTAGTTCTCGAAGTCGGTGTACAGCGACAGCATCACCTGACTGCGCACGTCGGCGATCATCAGTTCGCCCATCACCAGGCGCAGGCTCTCGACCGCGCGCGCCCCGCCGGCACTGCCGTAGGCGACGAAGCCGGCCGCCTTGTTGTTCCATTCGGCGAACAGAAAATCGATGGCATTTTTGAGTGCGCCCGATATGCCGTGGTTGTACTCCGGGGTGACGAATACAAAGCCGTCGAAGGCCGCCACCTTGGCGGCCCATCGTCGCGTGTGTTCCTGCTTGTACTGGCCCATGGACGGCGGCACTTCTTCGTCGAGCAAGGGGAGATTGAAGTCGGCGATATCGACCAGTTCGAAGCGGGCGTCGGCGCGCAACTGCGCGATCTGGTGTACCCATTTCGCCACATCGAGCGCCTTGCGCCCGGGCCGGGTACTTCCAACGATAAGTGCAATGTTGACCATGGCAATTTCTCCTGAAGCCCAGTGGTTTGTTAGCCCGATTTTAAGCCGCTCGCATATCCCCGCGCGCCACCTTGCCCTCCTCCATTAGCGCCTTGGTAACTGAACAGTTTCTGCTCAGCGGTTTATTTACCAAAAAGTGCCCGGAATTAACATTCGTGTATTGCCCAGGAAAAAAGCCATGCCTAGAATCATCCTATTCTGGGTGAAACACTCCATCGGTAATCCTACTCCGGGAGCTCAAAATCGCTACCGCCGCCCCACGCTTTTGCAATGCCATACGGCACCTCGCTTCCACTGTCGTGGTGTGCCTGAGCTTGATGCCGGCGTTGGCAGTTGAACAAGAGCTGCCGGTCGATTTTCGTCTCAACGAACAGATTCTCATGCTGCCGGCCGGGGTCGACTTCAGCGCGCGCCTGCAAACCACCGTGTACCGCCCGAATGGTCCCGGCCCCTTCCCGCTCCTGATCATCAATCACGGCAAGGAAGCCGGCGAGCCGCGCCACCAGGCGCGCGACCGCTTCATCCATATGGCGACCGCTTTTGTGAAGCGCGGCTACGTTGTCATGGTGCCGATGCGCCAGGGCTATGCCGATTCGACCGGCCGCTATGTGGACTATGGCTGCAACATGACCGCCAATGGCCAGGGCCAGGCCGACGACGTGCTCGACGCCATCGCCTACGCGCGCACCCAGAAGTGGATTGACGACACCCGCATCGTGGTGGCCGGCCAGTCCTACGGCGGGCTGGCGACGATCGCGCTGGGCACCCGCGCGGTGCCGGGCGTACGCGGCCTGATCAATTTCGCCGGCGGCCTGCGCGACGACGGCAACAATTGCGACTGGCGCTCGTCGCTGGTGTATGCCTTCGAGGAATACGGCGGCAAGAGCCACATCGATAGCTTGTGGATGTACGGCGTCAACGATTCCCTGTTCGGCCCTGACCTGGCGCGCCGCATGCACGCCGCCTTTACCCGCGCCGGCGGGCGCGCCCGGCTGGTCGAGTACGGTCCGTTCAAGCGCGACGCGCACGGCATGCTGGCCAGCCGCGACGGCCAGAAAGTCTGGTGGGACGAGGTGGAACGCTACCTCAAGAAAATCGACATGCCGACCCGCGAGACGGTCGCCGTGGCCGAGGCGCCGACGCTTCCCAAGAGCGACTTCGCCCGTCTGGACGACGTGGGCGCCGTGCCCTTCCTCAGCGAGCAAGGGCGCGCGGCCTACCGCGAATACCTGAACAAGCTGACCCCGCGCGCTTTTGCGGTTTCGGCCAGCGGCGCCTGGTGCTGGGCCGAAGAAGGCGAAGACCCGGACAGCCGCGCACTGGCGGCCTGCCAGAACAAAAGCAATCAGCCATGCCAGCTGTACTCGGTGGACGATTACGTGGTCTGGAACGGCCAGTCGACGCATCCTCAATCGATGGTGGCCAGCAATGGCGCAGCGCCAGTCAATGCGGTTGGCAACAGTACTGGCAACAGCGCGCCGACCGATACCTCAGGCAACAATGGCGCGGTTGGTAGCACAGCCGCAACAGCACAGCCATAAGTCGACTACAAGCCTGTCAAATATCACACGCATTCGCGCAGGCGACACCGATTGTGAGGCACAATTGATGCCAATAATGCAACCGGATGTCCGCCATGCTGTCCTGCCTTCCACCATTCAAGCCAGTTGCCCGGGCTACGCTCGCGCTGATCCTGCTGGCCTGCTGCCGCGGCGCTGCCGCCCTCAACAATGACCCGATCGTGCTGGTGCACGGCTTTCTGGGTTTCGGGCCCGAGCAGTATGCCGATACCGGCTTCAAATACTGGGGCGGCTTCGATGACATCGTCGGCCACATGCGGGCCGGCGGCAAACACGTGGTGGTGGCCGCCGCGGTCGGCCCGGTCAGCTCGAACTGGGACCGCGCCGCCGAACTGTTCTACCAGATCAAGGGGGGCTGCGTCGACTATGGCACGGGCCATACGGCAAAGTTTGCCCAGTTCGGCGCGCTGCGCCAGCCGGCCGGCAAATGCTGGGCCGCCGATCCGGCCAACAATCCCAACAAGTATCCACTGGCGATCTATCCGGCCTGGGACGCCGACCATCCGATCCACCTGATCGGCCACAGCCAGGGCGGACAGACCGTGCGCGCCCTGATCGAGCTGCTCGAGAACGGCTCGCCCAATGGCGACGAAGGCGGCGGCGCGCTCTACACCGGCGGCAAGATCGGCTGGGTCAAGAGCGCCACCACGCTGGCCGCCCCGCACAACGGCACCAGCCTGCGCGACGCGATCGGCGACTTCTGGCCCAAAATGACGGAGCTGGCCAGCGGCGTGGCGGCCATGGCGCGCTCGAAGCGCAAGGCAGCGCCGCCGGACGACTTTAAACTGGAGCAGTTCGGCATCACCCGTGCCCAGGCGGAGCCGGCGGGCGCTTTCCGGGCGCGCGCGCGGGCATCCCGCTTTTGGGATCAGGACAATTTCGATTCGACACAGCACGAAATGGGGCCGGATGGCGCGCGGGAATTCAATGCCTGGGTGCGCACCTCGCCCAACGTCTACTATTTTTCTTTCGCCAACGTGGCCACCGAGGCGGGCCGCTTCTGCTGCAACGAAACCGACCGGGTTATCGCGCCCTTCCAGCTGCGCGGGTATCAATATCCGCGCAGCGACATGGCGCCCCTGACCAAGCCCTACGCCGGCGAATGGATCCTGCCGGCGCGGCGCCGCCGCGGCATGGGCGCGTACACCCAGAGCGCGCCGGACCGGGTTCCGGTCGACAGCAGCTGGTTCCCCAACGACGGGGTGGTCAACACCATCAGCATGCGCTCGCCCAAGGGACACCCGGTACGCGACTTCGACGGCGTACCCGTCAAGGGCAGCTGGAATTTCCTCGGCACCTACCGCGCGATCGACCACTTCGACATCCTCGGCTGGCCCAGCTCGGGTGAACGGATCTACCCCTTGTACGACCGGATCGCCGACCTGCTGTACCGGCTGTAGCTGACAAGAATGAAAAAATGTCTTGTCCACAACTACCGGCCTAGTGTTATAGTTACCTACATCACCACATCAATACAACTGCAACCACCCGACCTTGAATGAGGAAGACCGCATGAAATTGACGACTTCGCTGCTGATCGCCGTGGCCGGCACGCTGCCATTGTCAGCCGCTGCCCAGGACGCCGCTGTGACCCAGACCTACCGGATCGGCGCAGTCAAATGGCCGCACCGCATGTTCAAACGTGCCGACGCGTTTTTTGCGGACCAGAAGACGCGCTACGCGCCCCTTTCCACTCTGCAATATAAACTGCCCGCCCAGCTCAGCAATAACGACGCGTTCAGGCCTGCCGTCCGGGTCTTGCCTGCGCATACCGATGACGCGACAACAGTGGATGTCGATGCGCACGGGGTATTTTCGCTGCCGCACCCCGCTCCGGCGAACTGGTCCGATGCATCCGTCATCGTCGACGGTTCGTTCAGCGAGGGACACCATTATCCGGAACCGCTGGTCCGGTCGACCTTCCTGGCCGTCAATGAAGTCCGGATGGGCGATGTACGGCTCAGCTGCCGGGTCCGCGTGGAACTTGTGCGTGGCGCCAACTTCAAATTCAATGTGATGCTTGGCGCCTTGGGGGCGCTGTCGCTCAGCCCTTGCACGGAAGAATCCGGATACCATATTCAAGCGCCGCTGCCATTCAATAAGGTCACGTATCTAGACGGCGCCAAAGTGATCAAGGTCACCTCATTCCCCGAGCTCAGGCGCGATATCGGCATTCCCGTCGCGCAAGCGGACATCCCCAATGACGCCATCGTTCGCTTCGAACTGGCAGAAAGCCTGTGACCATCTTTATGGCATTCGCCTGAAAGATGACTACTAGCTATCAACATTCAGCGCGACAGCAAAAAATGCAATTTGAATTCATTGTCGAGGAAGCCTATAACTGAATTCCGCAGTACATAGAACAATAACTTTCACAAAGAGAGTGCACCATGTCCACATCCGATCAGCAGGAGCGCCGGCGTCATGAGAACCGGTGCATGTCCATCCTCGTCGATCTCGGAGTCACCTACCGACGAACGCTTGGCGACAGTGTCGCGTGGGCGTTCTTTTCCACCAGTGCCGTCACGCCAAACGTGGCCACCCGCATCATGTCGGTCGAGCGACAACGCCGGCTGACCGACTGGGAGCGCCAGGCTCAATACCTGGCCGACCTGCGCCAGCGCCACCTGGAAATCGGCGCCGCCGGCTAAGGCCGGGTCCACACAAATCCCTTGCTACCAGTACGGGCGCGGCTGAGGCCGCGCCCGCGGAATCCATTTTGCCGGAGATGTTGTCATGCCTGGAAAGACCACGAGTCTCGTCATGTCCTTGCTGTTGCTGGCGTGCGGGCTGAGCTTTTATCCGATGGAGAAAGACCTCGTCCTGGAACGCCAGGCGCAGCAGGCGGCCGAACGCCAGCGCGTGGCGCCGCCCGCGCTGCGCCAGACATGGGACCCGCGCCTGACGGTCGCCCAGCGCACCCTGGCGGGCCCCTGATTTGCGCCACTGGCTGGACAAACTACGCGCTCCTTGTAAGGCGCATATCGGTATTGGGTGATTGATGCTTACAAGTGCGTAACAAGCAAAAGAAGGCCACTTTTCACATGGCGGCATTGAATTTGGCCAATGTATTCCGGAAAACGGAGCGCTAGTCCTACGCCTTGGCTGAAAGCAGTCCGACGGGGCCGAGGTAGCGTGTCCGATATGTGCTGCTCGCTAACGAGTTCATCATGAGCACTCTGATCAGCGCCTCAACGAGGAGTGCGCTGGCGGTTAAACAGCAATCAAACTACCAAGGAGTACATCATGGCAAATACCAAATCGGGCAGCAAAGGTACCCAGGGCGGCACCCCAGAGCAACACGCTGAGGCAGGTCGTCAGAGCCACAAGAACGATGCGAACCGCAACGACAACAGCCAGGGCAGCCGCCAGTCCGGCAACCAGGGTTCGCAGGGTTCTGGTAACCAGGGCTCGCAAGGCTCCGGTTCGGGCATGCGCGGCGGCACGCCTGAGCAGCATGCCGAGGCTGGCCGTCAGAGCCACAAGAACGACAAGAAGTAACTGTTTTTACAGCTGATGCTGATGCGCGCCGGCCGTGGCCGGCGTGTGCATCGGGCTCTGTTCAGGTTCTGCCTTTGGTCGCCGGCGGCTTTCCGACGCCACAATCAGCTTGAACGCGAATAGGGCCTTTTTCGTGTGACGATCAGATCGACGAGATCAGCTTGGCGCCGCACGCGGTGACGTCGCCGTCG
>CAMLFK010000263.1 GCA_946479255.1 uncultured Oxalobacteraceae bacterium | reverse complement strand
GTGGCCGACATCCGCGGCACCAGCCCGAAGGTGTGGAACGCGTGGAAGGCCAAGCTGCTGGAAGACCTGTACCGCATGACCCTGCGCGTGCTGGGCGGCGAGCCGCATTCGGCCGACCGCGAGCTGCGCAACCGCCAGGACGAAGCCATGGCCACCCTGCGCCTGTACGGGCTGCCGGGCGACGCCCATGAAAAGCTGTGGAAGCAGCTGGACGTGGCCTACTTCCTGCGCCACGACGCCTCCGACATCGCCTGGCAGACGCGCGCCCTGTGGGACCGCCTGGACAGCGAAAAGCCGGTGGTCAAATGCCGCCTCGCGCCGATCGGCGAAGGACTGCAGGTGGCGGTGTATGTCAAGGACCAGCCGGACCTGTTCGCGCGCATCTGCAGCTACTTCGACCGCAAGAACTTCAGCATCCTCGATGCCAAGATCCACACGACCCGGCACGGCTACGCGCTCGACACCTTCCTGGTGACCGAGCAGAACTTCGCCAAGAGCTACCGCGACATCATCAACCTGATCGAGCACGAGATCTGCGAACTGCTGACCTCCCAGGCGCCGCTGCCGGCGCCGACGCGGGGACGCCTGTCGCGCCTGTCGCGCACCTTCCCGATGACGCCGACGGTGGACTTGCGGCCGGACGAAAAGGGCCAGTACTACCTGCTGTCGATTGGCGCCAACGACCGCAATGGCTTGTTGTACGCGATCGCCAACGTGCTGACCCGCTACCGCATCAACCTGCACACCGCCAAGATCATGACCCTCGGCGAGCGCGTCGAAGACGTGTTCCTGATCGACGGCGCGATGCTCAACAACGCACGCAACCAGGTGCACCTCGAGACCGACCTGCTCGAAGCGCTGAAGGTGTAAGGCCTTCGGCGCCTTCGGGCCGGGGCGCGTAGCTGCGGCATTTTTTATTTTCCTTTTTTAAAGCAATCCATGACTGAACCAGTACGCCTATCCAAACGCATGTCCGAGCTCGGGCTTTCTTCGCGCCGCGAGGCCGACGAATGGATCGCCCGCGGCTGGGTGCGAGTCGACGGCCAGGTGGTGTCTGAACTGGGCAGCAAGGTGCTGCCGCATCAGAAGATCACGGTCGAACGCCAGGCCGCCGCCGAGCAATCCAAGCGCGTGACCATCCTGATCAACAAGCCGATGGGCTTTGTGAGCGGCCAGGCCGAAGACGGCTACACGCCGGCGGTGGCGCTGATCAAGCCGGAGAACCGCTGGGCCGAAGACCCCTCGCCCGAAGTGTTTCACCCGACCCAGCTGCGCAGCCTGGTGCCGGCCGGCCGGCTCGACATCGACTCGGTGGGCCTGCTGATCCTGACCCAGGACGGGCGCGTGGCCAAGACCCTGATCGGCGAAGACACCAGCATCGAAAAGGAATACCTGGTGCGGGTGCAGTACACCAAGGAAGGCAAGTTGCCGGAAGCGGATCTGAAGAAGCTGTGCTTTGGCCTGTGGATGGACGGTAAGCCGCTGCTGCCGGCCAAGGTGCGCTGGCAGAACGACGATCAGTTGAGCTTCACGCTCAAGGAAGGCAAGAAACGCCAGATCCGCCGCATGTGCGATATGGTGGGCCTGAAGGTGATCGGCTTGAAGCGCGTGCGGATCGGCAAGGTCAAGCTGGGCGACCTGCCGGTTGGGCAGTGGCGTTATTTGCGGCCGGATGAGCGGTTTTAAGCGATTGATCGAACCCCACAACAACAACGAAAGAATTACATGAAACAGCTGCTTTCCTCCTGCCTCCTCGGCGTGACCCTCACGCTGGCCATGTCCGCTTGCAAACGCGCCGAGGCGCCGCAAGCCTCCACGGCGGCAGCCGTGCCATTCCAGAAGATCGATACCGTGGCCGGTAGCGGCAAGGAAGCGGTGGCGGGATCGACCGCGGTCGTCAATTACACGGGCTGGCTGTATGCGCCGGCTGCCAAGCACCAGCACGGCGAGCAGTTCGATTCCTCGGTCGGACGTTCGCCGTTCAACTTTCAGCTTGGCGCCGGCCAGGTCATCAAGGGCTGGGACGAAGGTGTGCAGGGCATGAAGGTGGGCGGCAAGCGTACCTTGATCGTCCCGGCCAGCATGGGTTACGGCGACAGCGGCGCCGGTCCGATCCCGCCCAATGCCACTTTGATTTTCGAGGTCGAGCTGCTGGATGTACGTTGAACGGGCTCATTGTTTCCCACTCTTGAGTGCAATGTGATAAGCGCGATCGGCCTTCAAGTAAGGAGCGCCTTGCCAAACCAGGCCGAAGACTTGGCCTTGACGATAGAGCCCGCAGGCACCAAACAGGGGGCGCGTTGAAATGCGGGTCCAGTTAGCAAGTTGATCAACATAGTGCCCGGCAAGCGCATCCATCCGTTTTGATTTGGCCATTTCCTGGTCCTTAACAAGTTGTGCAAATCGCGAGCGCTTTCAGCGCTGGAACGCCGCCGGCCCGCTGCGATCTATCGGATCGGTACCTTAAATGATCCATCGGGGTACTGCTGGCACATGAATTCCACAAACGCCCGCACCTTCGGGCTTTGCAGACGCCGGGAGGTATGCAGCACCCACAGTTCGACTTCTTCGTCGGCGCTGCCCCAGGACAGCAACACCCCCTGTTCCAGCAGGTCTCCGATGATCGATCGCGGCAGCATTGCTGCTCCGGCGCCGGCGGCGACGGCGTCGCGCACCATCAACAGCGAAGACACTCGCAGGACGGCCTGTGGGGAGATGGTGAATTGCCCGCCGCTGACGGACCAGACATCGCCGTCGCGATAGCTTGGCGTGACCACGGCCGGAACATGCGCGGGGTTGCCGCCGCCCGCCGCCGGCCTGCTGATCGATGGCGCTGCGGCTAATACCAGCCTGTCTCTGGCAAAACACCTGCCGACCAGACTGCTGTCCCTGGGCGGATTAATCCGGATCGAGACATCGAAATGTTCGTCGACGAGATCGACGACACGGTCCTCCGCCACGGCTTCGATCTGCACTTCGGGATAGCTCGCCAAAAATCGCGCGGCGATCCGCCCCAGAGCCAGCTGCGAAAACAGCTGCGGCGCCGCAATCCGTAGCCTGCCGCGCGGCGTGGCAGGGCTGTCGCGCGCCGCCGCCACCGCTTCGGCCACTTCATGCATCGGCCCTTCCGTTCGGCGCAGCAACATGTGACCCGCCTCGGTCAGCTCCAGGCGCTGCGCACCTCGCTCGATGAGCCGAATCCCCAGCGCCTGTTCAAGCTCGGCCACTCGCCGCGACAGCGTGGCCTTGGACCTGCCACTGGCGCGGCTGGCCTTGCCAAAACCGCCGTGCGCGGCCACCAGCTGAAAATCCCCAAGTGCATTCAAATCCATGCTGTCTCAATATTGATACCGTCGATCCCGATATTATAGTCTTCTCAGCAATTTTGAAACACCCTATTGTTGCGTCCTACACAAGCCAACTATGAAAGGTGTTTATATGAATAAAGTTCGTGCACTGGTATTAAACGATTACGGCGGCCCCGAAGCCCTCAAGATTTCCTTTGTCGAGCCACCGGTGGCAGGACCGGGCCAAGTGCTGGTCCGCGTCCACGCTGCCGGCGTCAATGGACTGGACTGGAAGCTGCGCGAGGGCCATCTGCAGAAAGCTTTTCCGCTGCAATTGCCGACCGTCCTGGGTATCGAACTTGCCGGCGTCATCGACGCGGTGGGCGCGGGCGTTACCCGGCTGCGCATAGGCGACCGCGTCATGGGGGCAATCGGTGGCCTTGGCGCTTATGCCGACCTGGTTGCGGTGAACGAGGCCAATCTCAGCCCAGTGCCGGACGCGCTCGATTTCGTTGCCGCTGCCGCCTTGCCCCTGGCTTCGGTGGCGGCCTGGAACAGCCTTTACTTTGCGAGCCCCGTTCAACCCGGGCAACGCGTTCTGATCCAGGGCGCGGCCGGCGGTCTGGGCGGATTCGCGGTGCAGTATGCGCATCAGGCTGGCGCCATGGTGTATGCCACCGCGCTGGACAGTCACGCCGGTTACGTCCGCAGCCTTGGTGCCGACCACGTCATCGCCTACGACAAGGAACAGTTCGACAGCGTGGTCGGCAATATCGATCTCGTGCTCGACTACGCCGGGGGCGACGTACTGGACCGCTCGTGGGCCGTACTGGCCAAAGATGGCGCCATCGTCAGCACCGCGTCACCCGACATTGTGGCGCGCACGCCGGCGGGGCGTCGCGGCCTCTGGTTCCAGAACACGCCCGATGCCGTGCGCTTGCAGGCAATCGGCGAGGACGTGGCAAATGCGCGCTTGCGGTCCAAAGTCAGCGCCGTCGTGCCCCTGGACGAGCTGCCAGCGGCCATCGAACACAATCGAACCCATCCGCAATTGGGCAAGACCGTGGTGACGTTTTCCGACTAAATCAGCTATGCCAACCCTGGGGGACACTCCCTCGAACCTAGACTAAGGATAATTATCATGACCATTCTCGTTACCGGATCTACCGGCAATGTCGGCCGCCAAGTGGTGGAACAACTCGTCAAGCGCAGCGCGAATGTACGCGCGCTCGTGCGTGATCCCTCGAAGGCCAATTTCCCCGCAGGCGTTGACCTTGTCCAAGGCGACATGCTTGACGTCGACTCGTTGCGCAGCGCCTTTTCGGGCGTCTCGACGCTGTTTTTGCTCAACGCTGTCACCCCCGACGAATACACCCAGGCGCTCATTGCCCTCAATGTCGCCCGCGAGGCCGGCATCGAGCGTATCGTCTACCTGTCGGTCATTCACAGCGACCGCTATCTGAACGTCCCTCACTTTTCCGGCAAGTTCGGCGTCGAGCGGATGATCGAGCAGATGGGGCTAAATGCGACCATCCTGCGTCCCGCCTACTTCATCAACAACGATCTCACGGTCAAGGACGTGGTGACTGGATACGGAATTTATCCAATGCCTATCGGCAGCAAAGGTTTGGCAATGGTCGATACACGCGACATTGCCGAAGTGGCGGCAATCGAGCTCGTTCGTCGCGAGCAGGCGGCAACTCCCTTGCCCATCGAGCGCATCAACCTCGTCGGTCCCGACACGCTCACTGGCGCCGATGTCGCCGCGATCTGGACGGAAGTACTGGGCCGTCCAATCGCATACCCTGGTGATGACACCGCCGGGTTCGAAAAAACCCTGCGCCAGTTCATGCCAGGCTGGATGGCGTACGACATGCGCCTGATGAGCGAGCGCTTTCTCACCGAGGGAATGATCCCGGAAACCGGCGATGTCGAACGGCTCACCACGATGCTGGGCCGCTCTCTGCGCTCCTATCGCGACTTCGCTTCAGAAGTCGCGAACTCGGCCTGAAGCTAAATGCTCGAGCCTTAAGCTCGCGGGCCGGATAAAAAAGGTCGGTTCCGTCGACGCAAGTGACATCGCTGGCAATTCCATGGCACGATAAGCGATCGTCCTCGAACCGGAGCCTCCATGCGCCACTTGTCCGTACTTGCCCTCAGCCTCCTCTGCGCCAGTGCCCCGGCGTTCGCGCAGTCCGCGCCGGCGGTCACCGAAGCACCGCTGCGCGCCCACCTCGCCTACCTCGCCGATGACCTGCTCGAAGGCCGTGGCACCGGACAGCGCGGCGGCGCGCTGACGGTGCGCTACCTCGAAGCGCAAGCCCAGGCGATCGGCCTCAAACCCATCGCCAGCAAAAGTTTCCGGCTCCCGGTCGCCCTGATCGGCACCCAGACCCTGCCGACCACCAGCGTGCGCTTTACCGCGAACGGCGGCACCTTAACGCCGGTACTGGGCAAGGACATCGTGCTCGGCACCGGCGGCAGCGAAGCCAAGGTGCGCTTCGATGCGCCGGTGGTGTTCGTCGGCTATGGCATCAGCGCGCCGGAAGAACGCTGGGACGACTATCAGGGCGTGGATGTCAAAGGCAAGCTCCTGATCATGATGGTCAACGATCCCAAGCCCACCGCTGAAGAACCGAATCGTTTCGGCGGCAAATCGCTGACCTTCAGCGGCCGCTGGACCTACAAGTTCGAGGAAGCCTTGCGGCGCGGCGCCGCCGGGGTCCTGCTGATCCACACCACCGAGTCGGCTTCGTACCCATGGAGCGTGCCGGCGGCGGGCATGACCATCGAGCAGTTCCACCTCGCAGGGCCGGGCAACGCCTTCCAGGGCTGGCTGCACGAAGACATGGCACGCTCGCTCTTCAAGGCCGCAGGGAAGGACCTCGATGCGCTGCGCGCGCAAGCCGAAGTACGTGGCTTCAGACCGGTGGACCTGGGCGTGACGGTGCAAGCGGCGCTCGACAGCAAGGTGAGGGAAATCCAGGATTTCAACGTGGCCGGCATGGTGCCGGGCAGCGATCCGCGCCTCAAGGACGAAGCCGTGATCTATACGGCGCATTGGGACCACCTGGGCATCGGTGCCGAAGACGGCAAACCTGACCATATCTGGAACGGCGCGGTGGACAATGCCTCAGGCACCGCGGCGCTGGTGGCCATGGCGCAGGCAGCCGTCGCCAAGCCGGCTAAACGCACCCAGATCTTCCTGTGGGTCTGCGCCGAGGAAAAAGGCCTGCTGGGCAGCATGGCCTACGTGCGTGCGCCTGCCTGGCCGCTGGCCAGAACGGTCGTGAACCTGAACCTGGACAGCATGAACTTCGTCGGCAAGACGCGCGACATGGCGGTGCCCTCGGTCGAACGCAGCAGCCTGCGCACCACCGCGGACACGGTCGCCCGGCGCAAGGGACTGCGCCAGGCGCCCCCCGTTGCCCACCCGGCCGGCAGCAACTTCCGATCGGATCAC
>CAMLFK010000262.1 GCA_946479255.1 uncultured Oxalobacteraceae bacterium | reverse complement strand
TTGTGTTTGCCGCGCAGTCGGAGTGCCACTTCGCTGGCAACACGTCCGAGGACCAAGTCCGTCGCGTCAACCACGAACCAATCGCGCTGGACTTCATGTCCTTTAGCGGAAAAAGTTTTCATGTTGACTTCCTAAATAATAAATCACTCAAATGGTGGTTCCGCTCTTGCTGCCTGCGGACTCTGCCTTATTGTCTTTCCTGAGCAAACGGAAAGCCGGCTACTATAACCTGCCCCGACACTGAGCGTCAAGGCCGGCATGCCGATGTCCGCCCTTGTGTCCACCGATCAAAAGACATTGACCACCGAAACAATGCCAAACTACTATGCACAGGTTCTCTCAGGAGCCTTTGTGACACTCAAATACCGATTTAGCTTCTTGCTGTCCCCCCTACTGGTCTTGTTGACCCAGCTGGCAACGGCCGCCCCGCCCGACCAGCAAGGCCGCGCCTGCCACCTGCCGGGCTCCGAGGAAGGCCTGCGCTGCATCAGCGTGAACGTGCCGCTCGATCATCACAAAGCGGCCGGCAAGGACAATTCCCTGGCCATCCACGTCACGCTGGCACCGGCATTTCGTGAAAACACCAAGCCCGATCCCCTGTTCGTGCTGGCCGGCGGCCCCGGCGAAGCCGGCAGCAGCGTGCTTGGCTTACTCAACCACACCTTCCGCCGAGCCCGCGCCACCCGCGACATTGTCTTCATCGACCAGCGCGGCACCGGCCGCTCCGGCAAGCTCGACTGTGAGTTTTCCGAGCAAGGCGAAGAAAAGAGCGAAGCCGAGCAAGACCAGGAACTGCGCGCCTGCCTGGCCACCATCAAGCAGCCGCTGGCCGCCTACACCACCGAACAGGCGGCGCGCGACATCGAAAAGGTACGTGTGGCGCTGGGCTACAACAAAATCAACCTGTGGGGCGGCTCCTACGGAACCCGCCTGGCGCAAAGCTACGCGCGCCTGTACCCGGCCGGCGTGCGCAGCCTGATTCTCGATGGCGTAGCGGCACCTGACCAGATCATCCCCGCCGGCGGGCGCGACGGCCAGGCCGCGCTCGACCTGCTGTTTAAACAGTGCAAGGCCGATGCCGCCTGCAACAAGGCCTATCCCAACTTGCGCGCCGAATTCAACGTGCTGGCGGCACGCGTGGCCGCCAAAGCCATCAAGGTGCAGCTGCCCGACCCGCGCACGGCCGAGCCGATGAGCACGACGATCACCAGCGCGCGCTTTCTGAGCACCGTGCATAACGTGCTCTATTCGGCGCTCGACAGCCGCCGCCTGCCCTTCCTGATCCACAGTGCCGCACAGGACCGCTGGGGCCCCTTCATCGCCCGCCGCAACGTCGGCAACGACTTTTCGTCCGAGGGCGGCATGGCTACCGTACTGCACCTGGCCGTGGTCTGCGCCGAAGACGTACCGTACCTGACTGAGCAAATGCAGGCCGAAGACACTCTCGGCTCCTTCATGGGCGGGGAGCGGGTGGCCCGGCTGGGCGCCATCTGCAAGACCATCAAGGTGCCCAAAGTTACTCCCCGCGCAGCGACACCGATCACCGCGCCGGTGCTCATGTTGTCGGGCGCACTCGACCCGGTCACCCCGCCGCGCCGCGCGCAGGCGGCCGCGCGTTACATGACGCGCGCCCAGCACCTGATCGTCAGCAACGCCGGTCATGGCGTGTCGCAACTGGGCTGCAGCCCGCGCCTGCTGCGCGAATTCCTCGACCAGCCGAACAAACCCGTAGCGGCCAAGTGCCTTGGCGATATTCCCGTCGCAAACTTCCAGGTCGGCAGCGCCGGACCGCAACCCTGAGCCGAGAGCCCGCCATGATTGAAGTTAGCAAGGTCAAGAAACAGTTCGGCACGGTGCAGGCGCTCAGCGGCGTCAGCTTTACCGCGCGCGACGGCCAGATCACCGCCCTGCTCGGCCCCAACGGCGCCGGCAAGACCACCTTATTGCGCCTGCTGGTTGGACTGCTCGAGCGTGACCAAGGTTCCATCAGCGTGGGCGGTATCGACCCGGCGCTGGACCCGATGGCGGTGCGCCGCAATATCGGCTTTCTGACCGACCAGTTCGGCCTGTACGAGCGCCTGTCCACGCGCGAATACCTGATGTACTTCGGCGAACTCAACGGCATGACGCGGTCCGCCGTCGACCAGCGCATCGGCGAAGTGTCGCTGCTGCTGGGCATGGACGACATCCTGGAGCGCCGCGCCAAAGGCTTTTCGCAAGGCCAGCGCATCAAGGTCGCACTGGCGCGCACGCTGCTGCACCGGCCGCGCCACCTGCTCCTTGACGAGCCCAGCCGCGGGCTCGACGTCATGAGCACGCGCGCCCTGCGCACCGCCCTCAACGCCCTGCGCGCCGATGGCTGCTGCGTCATCATGGCCACCCACGTGATGCAGGAAGTCACCCATCTGTGCGAAGACGTGATCGTCATCGCCAAGGGGCAGACCGTGGCGCAAGGCTCGCCGCAGCAATTGTGCGAACGTACCGGCATTGCCAACCTGGAAGATGCATTCGTCAGCCTGGTCGGCACCGATGAAGGGATCGCTGCATGAAGCCGGCCTACCTGATCGTCTTCCTCAAGGAATTCCGCGAGACCCTGCGCGACCGCCGCGCGCTTGGCCTGCTCCTGTTGTTTACCGTGATGTATCCGCTGATGCTCGGCTACATGCTCAACCAGCAGATCCAGCGCGCCATCAAGCCCGAACGCGAAGGCATGGAACTGGCCGTGATCGGCGCCGACAAGGCCCCTTCGCTGATGGCCCAGTTCAAGCAGCGCAACATCCAGGTCATAGCGACGCCGCAACTTGACGAAGAAGGCATCGGCGCGCTGCTGCGCGAACGCAAGGTGGTCGCCCTGCTCAGGCTCGATCCCAAGTACGTGGAGGATTACCACGCCATGCGTCCGGCCAAGATGGAGCTGTGGTACGACTCCGCCGCCAATTTCGGCGGGCGCCAGCACGAGGTGGATGAAGTCGTGCAAGCCTACAGCTCCAACATCAGCGGCGCGCGCCTGCTGGCCCATGGCGTGTCCCCGGCCACCCTGAGCCCGGTACGGCTGCAGCGCTACGACACCGGCGGCACCGCGGCGCGCTCGGCCGGCGTGATCGGCGCCATCCTCGGCTTCCTGTTCTTCCCGGCCTTCATTTGCGGCTTGTCGGCCGCGGTCGACAGCACCGCCGGCGAGCGCGAGCGCCGCTCGCTCGAAGTGCTCATGGCCCAGCCCGCCAGTCCGTGGTCGCTGGTGTGCGGCAAGTGGCTGGCAGCCGGCTCCCTGGCGGTCATCGGCATCACGCTCGAACTGGCGCTGGCGCATGGCATCCTGAGCTGGCTGCCGCTGGAAGAAATCGGCATGTCCTGGCGCGTCACTTCGCTCGACCTGGCCTGGGTGTGCGTGGCCACCATTCCCCTGTCGCTGTTCGCTGCCGCGCTGCATATCGCGCTGGCCATGAACGCCAAGTCCTTCAAGGAAGCCCAGAGCATGCTCAGCCTGGTGGTGCTGGTGCCGATGGTGCCCGGCCTGGTGGTCTCCATGCTGGAACTGAAGACGGCGATGTGGATGTACCTGGTGCCGATGCTGTCGAACCAGACCCTGCTGCGCGAGCTGGCCAAGGGGCAAGACATGGGAGTACTGCCCTTCGTGTTCACCTTCACGAGCTCGATGGTCCCAGCCCTGATCGCCCTGGCCTTTGCCAGCTGGCGCATGAAGAGCGAGCGCTACGTATTGGCGGTCTGAAGCAACGCGAAGCGCAAGCGCGAGGCGCAAGCGCGAGGCGCAAGCGCGCGCGGTACTCTACAATATCGCACTAAATGTTTTATCGGAGAACGCGATGGAAGTGAAAGTAAGCTGGAACGGCCCCTCGGGCATGAGTTTCCGGGCCGAGACCGGTTCCGGCCACATGGTCAACATGGACGGCGCGCCGGAAGGCGGCGGCCACAACCTGGCGCCGCGGCCCATGGAAATGGTCTTGCTGGGCACCGGCGGCTGCACCGCCTATGACGTGGTGTTGATTCTGAAGCGTGGACGCGAAGACGTGCGCGGCTGCGACGTCACGCTCAAGGCCGAGCGCGCCGAGACCGATCCGAAAGTGTTCACCAAGGTGCACTTCCACTTCATCGTAACCGGCAAGAACCTCAAGCCGACCGCTGTGGAACGCGCCGTCAAGCTGTCGCATGACAAATACTGCTCGGCATCGATCATGATGGCCAAGACCGCCGAGATCACGCACTCGTTCGAGATCGTCGAGGGCTGATCCCTCCTCGGATTGATCAGATGTGGTAAGCGGTGGTGGTCATTAGCTTGGCCATTGCCGTCATCGCCAGCTTGGCCGGCACCGGCACCTCCACCGCCCCCATCGCCTGCGCCGCCGCGCCGTGGGCGATCTCGTCCACACGCATCTGTTCCACGATCGCCCGTGACTTGGCATCCTGCACAGGCAATAAGCTCAGGTGGCTGTTCAAATGCGCTTCGACCTGGCGTTCGGTTTCCACCACGAAGCCCAGGCTGCGCGCGTCGCCCAGGTGCGCCGCCACGGTGCCGAGCGCATACGCACCGGCGTACCACAGCGGATTGAGCAGGCTCGGCTGCGATCCCAGTTCCGACAAGCGCTGCGCCGTCCAGGCCAGATGATCCTCTTCCTCGCGTGCCGCCGCGGCAAACTGCGCCTGCATCTGCGGGCTCTTGGCGAAGCGCGACTGCGCATCGTACAGCGCCTGCGCGCACACTTCGCCCACATGATTGACCCGCATGAGGCCGGCCGCGTGGCGCTGCTCATCGCTGTCGAGCTGGCCATCGTCCGCGTGAATCGCAGGGTTGGGACGCGACGAGGTCGCCACGCCGCCAATGACGCGCAAGGCCTTGTCGACACCGGTGATCAGACGGTCGAGGGGGCTGAAATGACGGCTAGTGTCCATAATCGTAATGTTTGCTCAGTGACTGATGGACATCATTATAAAACCTCGGACGGGTTGGGGGCGCTTCCGTCGCCTTGCGCTTTCTGGCGCTCGATCCAGTCGAGCAGCGAGCCGCCGATGTCCAGGCCGGAAATGTTTTTCGCGACGCCGAGATTGAGCGACAGCAGGAAGGGGATGGTGTCAGCCGGGACTTCCGGGCAGTGTTCCTTGAAGGCCGCCGTGAAACGCTCCGACTCGACAACCGGCACGACTTTCGCGCCGCTCATGAATTGCAGCACGCTGGTGATGCTGTGGCCCGGACCGATGCCGTGATAGATGAAGCGGTTGAAGTCGCGGTCGATCTTCTTGAAGTCGATCGTTTCCTGCGTCATCAGGCCGGCCAAGTAGTACAGGCCGAGCGCTGTGCGGAAGAAGGCGGTGGATTCTTCGCGTGTGCGGCCCTGGCGGGCGACCGCGAGTACTTTCTCTTTGATGAGTTTGTCCATGGGGACATTATGCCCGGCTTTAGTTTGACATAGCGCAAACGCCATAAAACCTCCATGCAAATACAGCACCAGGCAGGGAATGCGCTAGCGCGCCGCTGGTCAAAGGGGAAAAGGTGGTGCAACCATGGACTCGGAACGACGACTAATCACCCGTGCCTTGGCGGCCCTTGGCGGCGTCGGCCTGGCAGCCTCGGCTGTCCCATTCATCCGCTCCATGTCGCCAAGCGAGCGGGCACGCGCGGCCGGGGCCCCGGTCGAGGTAGATGTGGGCAAGATCGCGCCCGGCACCTTGCAGACGGTGGAGTGGCGCGGCCGGCCGGTGTGGATCTTGCATCGCACCGACGCGATGTTGTCCACCCTCACCGGGCACGACGATCAACTGGTGGACCCGGCCTCGCGCGAGGAACAGCAGCCGCCCTATGCGGCCAATCGCTGGCGCGCGATCAAGCCGCCATACCTGATCTTGACGGCGATCTGCACGCATCTGGGATGCATCCCGTCGTTCCGTCCGGAAGCCGGGGCTGCCGATATTGCCGCCGACTGGCCCGGCGGCTTTTACTGTCCTTGCCACGGCTCGCGTTTCGACATGGCGGGCCGGGTGTTCCGCAATGTTCCGGCGCCGCGCAATATGGAAGTCCCGCCGCACACCTACACGGGCGCCACGACTGTGCTGATCGGCGCCGATGCGGGCGGGCAAGCGGGCTGATCAAGCCGGCACCGCGCCACAGGGCCAGCGACATCCGGCACGCTGCGTCCTTGCCCCCATTCCCCCTTTTGCGCACTCTGGGCCGGTCATTCGCCGGTGTGTCGCATTGGGCCGCCTTTGCTGTCCTAAATTTTATACAATGCAACTATAGAGGAGTGCGCCGGGCGCACCCGCCGCCCGCACGACAAATCGTGCTTCAGGAGTTTCTGCATGGAATTACGCATCCGCAACTTGTCCAAAACCTACGCCAACGGCGTGGTGGCGCTGGACAAGGTCACGCTGACCATCCCCACCGGGATGTTCGGCCTGCTCGGCCCCAACGGGGCCGGCAAGTCGACCTTGATGCGGACCCTGGCGACCCTGCAGGAGTGCGACGACGGCCAGGTGTTTTTCGGCGATTACGATGTGCTCGACGAAAAAGATGAAATCCGCCGCCTGCTCGGCTACCTGCCCCAGGATTTCGGCGTCTACCCGAAAGTGACCGCTTACGAACTGCTCGACCATTTCGCCGTGCTCAAGGGCTTGTCGAAGCGCAGCCGGCGGCGCGAGGTGGTCGATGGTCTGTTGCAACAGACCAATCTTTTCGAAGTGCGCCACCAGCGCCTGGGCGGTTTTTCGGGCGGCATGCGCCAGCGCTTCGGGATTGCCCAGGCCCTCCTCGGCGATCCGCAGCTGATCATCGTCGACGAACCCACCGCCGGCCTCGACCCGCAGGAGCGGGTGCGCTTCCATAACCTCCTGTCCGACATCGGCGAAGACAAGACCGTGCTGCTGTCGACCCACATCGTGTCGGATGTGGCCGACCTGTGCG
>CAMLFK010000261.1 GCA_946479255.1 uncultured Oxalobacteraceae bacterium | reverse complement strand
GGCGCTGGTTTTCCATCGAGCGCACCTGCACCTGCTGCTGCCAGAACAGGCTGGCCACAATGGTGATCGACAGCGTGGTCAGGAGCAGTGCCGTGATGATGGCCACGCCCTGCTGGCGCCGGGGTAGATGAACGCGGCGCATCACATCCCTCCCAGCAGGAACGATTTGGTCAGCGGCGCCGGCAGTGCCGCAACCTGCATGAGCACCTGCAGGCCAGTGGGCGCGAGCGCCAGGGCCGGGTTGACCGGCAGCGGCGGCTGCCCTTGGACTTGCTGCTGTTGTTGCTGCTGGCCTTGTTGATTCTGCCCGCCGCTTTGCGCGGCCAGGCGCCAGCCGTTGTTCTCCCAGTTCAGCACCTGCATGGCGGTCACGCCGTTTTGCAGCGCCACCGGGACATTGCTGTCGGTGTCGCTGATGGTGGCCATCCAAACCACGTCGAGCTGGGTCAGGTCGCGCGTGCCCAGCGATTCGCGGCGCGTGAGCACGCCCCCCACGACGCGGTAGGCCACCACCTGGAAGACGGTCGGTTCATTTTCCACGAACACGTTGCGCACCAGGGTCAGGCGGTCGGTGCCAGATAGAAGAAAGGGCCGGCCTTGCACGCTGCCCGGCTTCACCAGGTGTTCGCAGTCGCTCTGCATCTGGGCCAGCGCCAGCTGCATGCCGCGCGCAGTTTCCAGCTGCTCGGTCAGGGCCACGCGCGCGCGCACGATACCGTCCAGGCCGCGCCAGCCCAGCACCGCGACGATGGCCAGGATGCTGACGGCCACCAGCAGTTCGATCAGGGTAAAGGCGCGCTGGCGCGCGATGTTCGTGGTCTTCATTCGTTCAGCACCAGCTGCACCAGCTTGATGATGCGGCGCTCGGGGTTGGCCATGTCGAACACGCTCACTTCAACCCGGCGCAGGCGCGGATTGGGACTGGCCACCACTTCTTCCTGGCAGATCAGCTGCAGGTCGCCCTGCGGGCATTCGTAGCTCTGCTTGCCCACGGGCGGAAACTGGCGCGCCAGGCGGATCTGCACCAGCCGGTTCTCGGCCGACCAGGTGGCCATCATGGCGGTGCGCAGGCCGGCGCTGTTGGAAGTGAGGCTGCCGACCGCGCGCAAGGACGCGCCCAGCGCGGTGCCGACGATGACCAGCGCCACCAGCACTTCGAGCAAGGTAAATCCGGCGCTGGCCGGAGGGCGGGGTCGGAACGCGCGCATGGTCTTAATCCACCGTGAAGTGGCCGATGCCATCGGCGCGGATGGACACCCGGTCCTCGCCGGTGATGAGGGTCAGCACGAAGGGCTTGTCAACCGGCTCGCGCCCGAAGGTGATGCGCAGCGGGTCGGCGCTGCCGGCGCCGGGCGGATCGAGCAGCAGGGTCACGGGCGTATATTTAAAAGGGCGTTCGCGCAGCAGGTCGTCCTGGGTGACTTGCACCCATTCCTTCTCCTGGCGCACCATGAAGCGGTAACGCTCGCTGTTGGCTTCGAAGTTGACGAGGCGGTTGCGCACGATGGCTTCGTCGCGCGCCAGCTGCAGCAGCAGCGCGAGGCGCTGGGCTTCGTTTTGCAGGTTCTGGCGCGGGCTGGGGATGGCGTTCAGCGTGACCATGCCGAGCACGATCCCGATGATCACCATCACCACCATCACCTCGACCAGCGTAAAACCGCGCGAGGCGCGCGCAGGCGCCAAGTGAGACAAGGCCGCTCCTTAGTTATCCCAGGAGCCGATGTCGCCGTCGTCGCCGGTGCCGCCGGGCTGGCCATCGGCACCCAGCGAGAACAGGTCGACTTCACCGTGAACGCCTGGCGCCAGGTACTGGTAAGGGTTGCCCCATGGGTCTTTGGGCAGCTTTTCGATGTAGCCGCCGGTTTTCCAGCCGTTGGCGGTCGGGCCGTTGGTCGGCTTGGTGATCAGCGATTGCAGGCCCTGCTCGGTGGTCGGATAGCGCTGGTTGTCCAGCTTGTAGAGCTTGAGTGCTTGCATCAGGGTCGAGATGTCGACGCGGGCGGCGGTGATGCGCGATTCGCCGGTGCGGCTCAGCAGCTTTGGCACGACCAGCGCGCCGAGAATGCCGATGATGACCACCACCACCATGATTTCCACGAGGGTGAAGCCGCGCGCCAGGCGCTTGCGGATCGGGCGATTAAAAACGTTGTGCATATTCAGTCAGAAGGTAGGAGAGTGAAAAACGTGTCTTAAATGAAACCAGAGTATAAGGCCAAATGTCTGGCCCTTTGCTGGGAATTGGCGTCTCATTTGCTCAATAATCGCCCATTGTAAGACAGCGCGGCCATCAGGGCCATGCATGGTTTGTGTGCCAATAGGGCTGGGGCCGTGCCGGCCGCTACTTGCAGACCGGGCACGAAGGATTGCGTTGCAGGGCGATGCTGGTCCACTCCATCGACCGGCCATCGAGCAGCAGCAGGCGGCCGGTCAGGGTCTGGCCGGTGCCGATGATGACTTTGAGCGCCTCGGCCGCCTGCATGGCGCCGATCACGCCGACCAGAGGAGCGAACACGCCCATGGTGCTGCAGGCGGCATCCTGGAACTGCTGGTCTTCCGGGAACAGGCAGGAGTAGCAAGGGGCGTCGCCGCCGCGCGTGTCGAACACGCTGATCTGGCCGTCGAAGCGGATCACCGCGCCAGATACCAGCGGCACCTGGTGCGCCACGCAGGCGCGGTTGACGGCGTGGCGGGTGGCGAAATTGTCGCAGCAGTCGAGCACCACGTCAGCCTCTGCCACCAGTTCGGCCAGGCGAGCGCCGCTGGCGCGCTCTTGCAGGGCCACCACTTCGCATTCGGGATTGAGCGCGTGCAGCGCGGTGCGCGCCGAGTCGACCTTGGGCTGGCCGACCCGTTCGGTGGTGTGGATGATCTGGCGCTGCAGGTTGGTCAGGTCGACCGTGTCGTCGTCGACCAGGATCAGGCGGCCAATGCCCGCCGAGGCCAGGTACAGGGCGGCGGGCGAACCCAGGCCGCCGGCGCCGATCACCAGCGCGGTGGCGTCCAGCACCTTTTGCTGGCCTTCGATGCCGACCTCATCCAACAAAATGTGGCGCGAATAGCGCAGCAGCTGGTGGTCGTTCACTTCTTGGGCGCCACCACTTCGGGCGGCTTCTCGGCTGGCTTGGCCACTTCCGGCGGCACCACGGTCTGGTCCGCGGCCAGGCGGGTTTCCGGCTTGGACACCTTGACCGGCAAGCCCTTGAAGTGGTTCAGGGCCTGCATCAGTTGGAAATCATCATTGGCGCCGAATTCGAGCGGCTTCCTGGTCTTGGCCAGGGCGATGGCGCGCTGTTGTTCCTCGGCATTGTCGCGCTTGGCCTGCTCGGCTTCTTTCTCTTTGCCATTGGCCAGGTGCTTGCGCAGGTCGGCTTCGCGCTCGCGCAGGGCGTTCAAGCCGTCGCCTTCGGCGCTTTCCTCGACCACCAGGTCGGGCATGATGCCCTTGGCCTGGATCGAGCGCCCTTCCGGCGTGTAGTAGCGCGCGGTGGTGAGCTTGACGGCGGTGTCGGGCGAGAGCTGGCGCAGGGTCTGCACCGAGCCCTTGCCGAAGGTCTGGGTGCCCATGATGATGGCGCGCTTGTAATCTTGCAGGGCGCCGGCGACGATTTCCGAGGCGGACGCCGAGCCGGTATTGACCAGCACCACCATCGGCACGGTCTTGAAGGCGGCCGGCAGCTTGGCCAGCGGGTCGGCGCCGCGCTGGGAATAGAACTCGCGGCGGCTCGAAAAACTCTGGTTCGATTCGGCCAGCTGGCCGACGGTGGAGACGATTTCCTTGTCCGGCGGCAGGAAGGCGGCGGACACGCCGATCGCACCCGGCAGCAAGCCACCCGGATCATTGCGCAAGTCCAGCACCAGGCCCTTCAGTTTTGGATCCTGGGCGTACAGGGCGGCCAGTTTCTTGGCCATTTCCTCGACGGTCTGTTCCTGGAACTGGCTGATGCGCAGCCAGGCATAACCCGGCTCGACGATCTTGCCTTTGACGCTGAGCACCCGGATTTCCTCGCGCACAAGGGGCACGATCCAGGGCTTGTCGTCGCCTTTGCGGGCGATTGTCAGCACCACCTTGCTTTTCGGCTCGCCGCGCATCTTCTTGATGGCTTCGTCCAGGGAGAGGCCCTTGATGGGGGCGTTGTCGATGCGGGTGATCAGGTCGCCCGCCTTGATGCCTGCGCGAAACGCTGGCGAATCTTCAATCGGCGTGATGATCTTGACGTAGCCATCTTCCATGGCGACTTCGATGCCGAGCCCGACGAAGCGGCCCTGCATGCCTTCCTTCATCTCGCGGTAGGCTTTCTTGTCGAGGTAGACCGAGTGCGGGTCGAGCGAACTGACCATGCCGCTGATGGCTTCCGACAAGAGTTTTTTGTCCTCGACCGGCTCGACGTAGTCGGTCTTGATGAGGCCGTAGACATCGGCCAGCTGGCGCAGTTCCGACAGCGGCAGCGGCGCCACCGCGTCCGGCTTTTGCGCGAGCGCGGAAAATTGCAGGGACAGGGCGACCCCTGCCACCATGCCGATGCCGACCAGGCCGAGGCCCTTGACTTTTATTGCCATACGCACCATCCCTTAGAAACTGACCCAGCTGGCTGGATCGAAGGCTGCCCCGCGGTGCCTGAGCTCGAAGTATAGCCCCGATTCCTCGTTGCCGCCGGTGTTGCCGGCGCTGGCGATCGACTCGCCGCCGCGCACGGCGTCGCCGACCCGTTTCAGCAGAGACTGGTTGTTTCCATAGATGGACAGGTATTCGCTGCCGTGGTCGATGATGATCAGGTTGCCGAAGCCGCGCATCCAGCTGGAAAACACCACCCGGCCGGCGGCCACGGCGCGGATATCGCTGCCCTCGCCTGCCTTGATGAACATGCCCTTCCAGCTCGGACCGCCGCCGCGCTTGGCGCCGAAACGGGCGATCACCTGGCCGGACACCGGGGTTTTCAGCTTGCCGCGCAGGCTGGCAAAGGCGCCGTCCAGCGGCGCGGGAGCGAGCGCCACGTCGGCCGGCTTGGCGGCGTCCTTGTCTTCCGGTTCCGGTTCGGGCTCGGGTTTAGCGGCCACCTTGGGTTCGTCGGTAATCACTGGCGGTTTCTCCACCGGGCGCGGCTTGGCACCCGGCTTGGCGGCCTCGCGCGCCAGGCGTTCGCGTTCGGCTTTTTCGCGCGCCGCTTTCGCTTCGGCCTGGGCCTTGGCGAGCGCCTGCGCTTCGGCCTCGGCCTTGGCCTTGGCCTTGGCGCGCGCCGCCGCCAGTGCTTCCTTGCGGCGCTGTTCGGCGGCGGCGGCCTCGGCCTGTTCCTTGATCAGGCGCGACAGCTTGTCGACCAAGCCGGCCATGCGCTGCTCGTCGCGTTCCAGGCTGCCCAGTTCCTTGCGCTGGGCGGCCAGGCGCGCCGACAGGCTGCCCAGCAAGGCGGCGCGGCGGGCTTTTTCTTTCTCCAGCACGGTTTTCTGGTCGCGCTGCTCGCCGGCGATTTCTTCCAGCTCGTCATTGGCATTCTGGGCCGCGGCCTGGTTGGCTTCCACCTGGGTCAGGTTGGTGCGCAGCGCGGTCAGCAGTCTGGCTTGCGCCTGCGAAACATAGGCCATCATATGCAGGTCGCGGTTGATGCGGTTGGGGTTGTCGCCCGACAGCAGCAGCTTGATGCGGTCTTCGTTACCGGCGACATATTGCTCGCGCAGCAGCTTGGACAACTGCTTTTTCTGCGCGTCTATGGTCGCGGCCAGCTTGGCCTGGGCATTGCCCAGTTCTTCAAGCCGGGTATGGGTTTGTTGCTGCTCCTCGGCCAGGTCGCGCAGGGCGCGGTTGGCGTTGGAGATCGCCTCTTCCGACTCGGCCAGCGTGTCGGCGGCGTCTTCGCGCGCGTCTTCGGTTTTGCTGACGTCGCGCTTCAAGGTGGCCAGCTTTTGGGCGATCCCGGCGCGGGTCGCCTCGGCGGCAGCCTTTTGCTTGCTGCGCTCGGTCTGGCGGGGCGCACTCCATGCGCTGCCCACCGCTGCGGCCAGGGCGATGATGCACATCGCCCGGTACGCCAACTGCTTCACATTACGTCGCAAAACTTACTTTGCCTTCCCTTGATTGGCCACGGCGGCCACGGCGGCCGCGATCGCTTCCTGGTCGCCCAGGTAGTAATGGCGGATCGGTTTGAGGTCGGCGTCCAGTTCGTACACCAACGGCTGGCCGTTAGGAATGTTCAGGCCGACGATGTCTTCGTCGCTGATGCCGTCCAGCATCTTGATCAGGGCGCGCAGGCTGTTGCCGTGGGCCGAGATCAGGATTTTCTTGCCGGCGCGGATGGCCGGGGCGATTTCTTCATCCCAGGCTGGCATCACGCGCGCCACGGTGTCCTTCAGGCATTCGGTCAGCGGGATGCTGTCTTTCGGCACGCCGGCATAACGCGGGTCGCCGAAGGAGGTGCGCTCGTCGCCCGAGGCCAATGCCGGCGGTGGCGTGTCGTAGCTGCGGCGCCATACCAGCACCTGGGCGTCGCCGTACTTGGCGGCGGTCTCGCCCTTGTCCAGGCCTTGCAGGGCGCCATAGTGGCGCTCGTTCAGGCGCCAGTCGTTCTTGATCGGCAGCCACATCATGTCCATATCGTCCAGCGCCAGCCACAGGGTGCGGATGGCGCGCTTGAGTACCGAGGTGTAGGCCAGGTCAAAGCTGAAACCGGCTTCCTTGAGTACCTTGCCGGCGGCCTTGGCTTCCTGCACGCCCTTCTCGGTCAGATCGACATCGGTCCAGCCGGTGAAGCGGTTTTCGAGGTTCCAAGTGGATTCGCCGTGGCGCATGAAGACAATTTTGTACATGAGAAGACTTTTCTATCGGTAAAAAAGAAGGATGGACGAGGAAAACAGGGCATTCAAATTCGACTCCGACATCTATTTTATAATGCGCGGATTGTCTTTAACCATTGGAACGCCGTGAAATTCA